>NZ_PQFE01000004.1:0-210338 GCF_022342445.1 Tessaracoccus sp. ZS01
GAGACAGCCCCCAGCCCGTCCCCGACGCCTTCACCGACGCCTTCACCGACGCCGTCGCCGACACCTTCGCCGACACCTTCGGCGCCGCCCTCCCCGCAGCCCACGCCGCTCGCAGCCACGCCGTCGGGATCTGCCACGCAGACCACCCACAGCCCGTTCCCTGCGGCCACCCGCACCCGGCCGGGTCTCCCCTCCACCGGACGCTGACGGATGCGGGCAGATCAGGGGTTGATCAGGGTGCGAACTCCAGACGCGCACCACGCGCCGTGGCAGGCTTGTGACATGCAGTTCATCGGCAGGCTCATCGTCACCGCACTCGCCACCGCCATCGCGGTCTGGCTGGTGCCCGGAATCACGCTGTCTTCCCCCACCCTCACGGACAAGGTGCTCACGCTGCTGGGAGTTGCGATCGTCTTCGGGCTGGTCAACGGCATCGTCGCGCCCCTCGTGAAGGGGCTGGGCACCTGTTTCATCGTGCTGACCCTCGGCCTCGCCCTGCTCGTCATCAACGCGCTCATGCTGATGCTCACCTCGTGGCTGGCGCGCCTCCTCGGCCTGGGATTCCAGGTCGACGGCTTCTGGCCCGCCTTCTGGGGAGCGATCGTGATCGCCATCGTCGGCGCCCTGTTCGGCGGCCTCCTCGGTAGCCGCAACAAGGACTGAACCCGTCCCCCGGCATAGTCCAGCCGGTAAATTCACCGTATCTACCAGCGATAGGGCTGGCGGTCATCAACTCGGCTGTGCAACTCGTCGGGGTGCTCGCCTTCGGCTGGCCGGCCGGCAGCATCTTCCTGCTGCTCTGGACCCAGAACCTGATCATCACGCTGGTGGTGGAAGTTCCCCACCCACTGACCCCGAACACAGCATTGGCCCGCCCCCGTGAGGGGGGCGGGCCAATGTATGCGAACGGTGCCTTACTTGGCGCGCTCGATGATCTCAACCAGACGCCAGCGCTTCTGCGCCGACAACGGGCGGGTCTCCATGACGCGGACGCGGTCGCCGATGCCGGCTTCGTTGTTCTCGTCATGGGCCTTCAGACGGGAGGTCTTGTTCATGACCTTGCCGTACAGCGGGTGCTTCACGCGATCCTCGACGACGACGACGATGGTCTTGTCCATCTTGTCGGAGGCGACGATGCCGGTGAGCACCTTGCGGCGGTTACGGTCCTCGACCACAGGGGTCTCGGAGGGGGTGGTGGAATCAGTCATGGTCACTTCTCCTCAGCGGGCTCGTCCACGATGCCGAGGTTGCGTTCCTGCAGCACGGTGTAGATGCGGGCGATGTCCTTGCGGACGTTACGCAGCCGGCTGCTCGACTCCAGTTGGCCGGTGGCCGCCTGGAACCGAAGACCGAACAGTTCCTCCTTGAGCTCAACTACCTTGGCGTTGAGCTGGTCACGCGACAGACCACGCAGGTCGTGTGCGGCGAGAGACTTACTCATCAGTTGTCACCTGCTTCGCGCTTGATGAAGCGTGCCTTGAAGGGCAGCTTGTGGATGGCCAGACGCATGGCCTCGCGGGCGACATCTTCAGTAACACCAGAGAGTTCGAAGATGACCCGACCGGGCTTGATGTTGGCGATCCACCACTCGGGGGAACCCTTGCCGGAACCCATGCGGGTTTCGGCCGGCTTCTTGGTCAGGGGGCGGTCCGGGTACACATTGATCCAGACCTTACCGCCACGCTTGATGTGACGGGTCATGGCGATACGAGCGGCCTCGATCTGACGGTTGGTCAGGTACGAGGGTTCGAGCGCCTGAATGCCGAAGTCACCGAAGGCGAGCTTGGTGCCGCCCTTGGATGCACCGCTCCGCTTGGGGTGGTGCTGCTTACGGAACTTGACGCGACGAGGAATCAGCATGCTCAGGCTCCTGCGTTCTCAGTTGCGGGCGCAGCCTCAGCCTGGGCTGCGTCGGCGCGACGGCGACCGCCGCGCTCGGGACGGTCACCGCGACCTTCGCCGCGTGCCGGGCGACGGCCCGGACGCTGCTGACGACCAGCGGGGGCGGCCTGACGGGCAGCCTTCTGAGCGGCGCGCTCGGCGCGGGTGCCGGCGACGTCGCCCTTGTAGATCCACACCTTCACGCCGATACGGCCGAACTGGGTGCGGGCCTCGTAGAAGCCGTAGTCGATGTCGGCGCGGAGGGTGTGCAGCGGCACCTGGCCGTCGCGGTAACCCTCGGAGCGGGACATTTCAGCGCCACCGAGACGACCGGAGCACTTGATGCGGATACCCTTGGCGCCCGCACGCATGGCGGTCTGCTGGGCACGACGCATGGCGCGACGGAAGGCGACACGGGCGCCGAGCTGTTCGGCGACACCCTGGGCGACGAGCTGCGCATCGATCTCGGGGTTCTTGACCTCGAGGATGTTCAGCTGGATCTGCTTGCCGGTCATCTTCTCGAGCTCAGCGCGCGTCTTCTCCGCCTCGGCGCCGTTACGGCCGATGACGATGCCCGGACGGGCGGCGTGCAGGAAGATGGTCACTCGCTCCGAACGACGCTCGATCTCGATCGACGAGATGCCGGCGCGCTCGAGGTTCTTCGTCAGGAACTCACGGATCTTGACATCCTCGCCCACGAGCTCCGCGTACTGCTTGTCGCTGTACCAACGGGTCTTGTGGTCGGTGGTGATGCCCAGGCGGAAGCCATGCGGGTTGATCTTCTGGCCCATGACTCAGGCTCCCTTCGTCTCGCGGGGTTCGACAACCACGGTGATATGCGATCCACGCTTGAGGATGCGGCTGGCCGAACCCTTGGCGCGGGGGCGGATCCGCCGGAGGGTGACGCCCTCGTCGACGAATGCTTTGGAGATGTACAGGTCGTCAGACCGCAGGGCCTCAGCCGACTCCGCGTTGGCCACGGCCGAAGCCACAACCTTGAAGACCGGCTCGGAAGCGGCCTGCGGGGCGAACTTGAGGGCGACGAGAGCGTCCTTGACGTCCATGCCGCGTACCAGGTTGACGACGCGACGGACCTTCGTGGGGCTCATCCGGACGTGCCGCGCGATGGCGAACGAGCCAGGACGATCCCCGAGCAGGTTCTCGCGACGACGGCTGTTGCCGTTTTCGTTGCTCATTGTTGAATCAATTCCTTATCTCGCGCCTCAGCGGCGACGGGCCTTCTTGTCGTCCTTCACGTGACCCCTGAAGGTACGCGTCGGAGCGAACTCGCCCAGCTTGTGACCGATCATGGACTCGGTGACGAACACCGGGACGTGCTTACGGCCGTCGTGCACCGCGATGGTGTGCCCGAGCATGTCGGGAATGATCATCGAACGGCGCGACCAGGTCTTGATGACGTTCTTGGTGCCCTTTTCGTTCTGAACGTCCACCTTCTTCTGCAGGTGGTCGTCGACGAAGGGGCCCTTCTTCAGGCTGCGTGGCATATTTCTTCAGGCTCCCTATCAGCGCTTCTTACCGGTCTTGCGACGGCGGACGATCAGGCGGTTGCTCGCCTTCTTCTTGCTGCGGGTGCGGCCTTCAGGCTTGCCCCACGGCGAAACCGGGTGACGGCCACCGGACGTGCGGCCTTCGCCGCCACCGTGCGGGTGGTCGTGCGGGTTCATGACAACACCGCGGACGGTCGGGCGGACGCCCTTCCAACGCTTGCGGCCTGCCTTGCCCCAGTCGATGTTGGACTGCTCGGCGTTGCCGACCGCGCCGATGGTGGCGCGGCAGCGGACATCGACCATGCGCATTTCACCCGACGGCATACGCAGCGTGGCGTACTTGCCTTCACGGGCGACCAACTGGATGGCGGAACCGGCGGAACGGCCCAGCTTGGCGCCACCACCCGGACGCATCTCCACCGCGTGCACCGTGGTGCCGACGGGGATCTGACGCAGTTCCAGGTTGTTGCCCGGCTTGATGTCGGAGCCATCACCAGCGGAGATGACGACGCCCTGCTTGAGGCCGGCCGGCGCGATGATGTAGCGCTTCTCGCCGTCGGCGTAGTGCAGCAGCGCGATGCGAGCGGTGCGGTTGGGGTCGTACTCGATGTGAGCGACCTTGGCCGGCACGCCGTCCTTGTCGTAGCGCTTGAAGTCGATCAGGCGGTAGGCCTGCTTGTGTCCACCACCGATGTGACGGGTGGTGATACGACCGGAGTTGTTACGACCACCGGTCTTCGGCTTGGCGACGAGGAGCGACTTCTCCGGCGTGGAGCGGGTGAGCTCGACGAAATCGGACACACTCGAGCCGCGACGGCCCGGCGTAGTCGGCTTGTATTTACGGATACCCATGAAGTTTCTGTTCCTTCTCTAGTTCCGGTCAGCCAACCGGCCCGGCGAAGATGTCGATGCTCTGACCCTCGGCAACGGTGACGATCGCGCGCTTGGTGTCGGCGAGCTTTCCGGTGCCGTAGCGGGTGCGGCGACGCTTGCCCTGACGGTTGAGGGTGTTCACGGACACGACCTTGACACCGAAGATGGCCTCAATGGCGATCTTGATCTCGGTCTTGTTCGCGTCGGGCGAGACGACAAAGGTGTACTTGCCGTCGTCGAGCAGGTTGTAGCTCTTCTCGCTCACCACAGGACGCAGGATGACGTCGCGGTGATCGCGGATCTTCAGCGCTGTCGTCACTTGTCCTTCTCCTCAGTGTTGTCGGCCTTCTTGGCCTTCTTCGCCTTGGGCGCCTCTTCGACAGCGGCTTCCTCAGCGACGGGCTCTGCCACCGCGTAGTCCTCGTTCTTGTCCGCGACGAACGCGGCAAGGGCTGCGGAGGTGAACACGATCTTGTCGTTGGCCAGCACGTCGTAGGTGTTGAGCTGGTCAACCGCGATCAGGTGCAGCGACGGGACGTTGCGCAGGCTCAGCCAGGCGTTGTCCTCGAAGCGGTCCAGGACGACGAGCGCCTTGCGGATGTCGCCGGCCACCTTGGTGAGTCCTGCGAGTGCCACCTTCGTCGACGGCTTGTCGCCGGCGATCTCGGAGATGACGTAGACCTCGCCGTCACGGGCGCGATCCGACAGGGCGCCACGGAGGGCGGCCGCAATCATCTTCTTGTTGGTGCGCTGGGCGTAGCTGCGCGGCGTGGGGCCGTGGACAACGCCACCGCCGGTCCAGATCGGGGAGCGACGCGAGCCGTGGCGGGCACGACCGGTGCCCTTCTGACGCCAGGGCTTTGCGCCACCGCCGCGAACCTCGCCGCGGGTCTTGGTGTCGTGCGTGCCCTGACGGGCCGCGGCCAGCTGGGCCACGACGACCTGGTGGATCAGGGGGATGTTGGTGTTCGCGTCGAACAGCGCGGCGGGGAGGTCGGCCTTACCGGCCTTCTTGCCCTTGGCGTCCATGACGTCGATGGTCAGATCGCTCATGCTGCGTCACCCTTCCTAGCTGCGGTGCGGACGACGACGAGGGACCCGTTGTTACCGGGGATGGCGCCGCGCACGATGAGCAGGCCACGTTCCGCGTCGACGGCGTGGATCTTCAGGTTCTGCACGGTCACCTTGGCGTTGCCCATGCGGCCCATCATGCGGGTGCCCTTGAAGACACGACCGGGGGTGGCGCAGCCACCGATGGAACCGGGGGCACGGTGCTTGCGGTGCACACCGTGAGAGGCCTTGAGGCCGGAGAAGCCGTGGCGCTTCATGACGCCCGCGGTGCCCTTGCCCTTGGTGGTGCCGGTGACATCGATGAACTCGCCGTCGGCGAAGAGTTCAGCGGTCAGTTCCTGACCGAGCTCGAACTCCGACGCGTCGGCGGTGCGGATCTCCAGCAGATGCTTGCGGGGCGTCACATCAGCCTTGGCGAAGTGGCCAGCGGCAGGCTTGGTCACGTGCTTGGCCTTGATGGCGCCGAAGCCGAGCTGCACGGCGTTGTAGCCGTCAACCTCGGGGGTGCGAACCTGGGTCACGACGCAAGGGCCGGCCTGGATCACGGTCACGGGGACGACCTTGTTGTTCTCGTCCCACAGCTGGGTCATGCCGAGCTTGGTGCCCAGGATGCCCTTCACGATTCGTTCACTCATTTCAGCAGACCTCACGGAAGCTTGATCTCGATATCGACACCCGCAGGCAGGTCAAGACGCATCAGCGAATCGACTGTCTTCGGCGTGGGATCGAGGATGTCGATCAGACGCTTATGCGTGCGCATTTCGAAATGCTCACGGCTGTCCTTGTACTTGTGGGGCGAACGGATGACGCAGTACACGTTCTTCTCCGTCGGCAGCGGCACCGGGCCGGCCACCTTCGCACCCGTGCGAGTCACGGTGTCGACGATCTTGCGCGCCGAGCTGTCGATGACCTCATGGTCATACGCCCGCAGCCTGATGCGGATCTTTTGTCCAGCCACAGTCGTTCCTAACTTCTCTTGCCCTTTGGAAATTTCAAGTTCCTGCGGGGTAAAACCCCTTGTCGCCCCGTACCACGCGGTCGGGAGTGTCGGTCATTTGGTCTCAACCCAAGCGGCCCTCCCAGGAGGGTGAACCTCTGTGATTTGCGCCGCCCGGACCCAGTGATGGATCCAGCTGCCCGACCCCGTTCCAGAGATGTCCCGCAGCGTAGACACGCCACCGAACTCCTCGCGGAGCAACCTGACTATTTAAGCACGCCTCTGGGACAGGTCCAAATCGGGGTGTCCGAAGCGCTCCGGGTCTGCGCGGGGCGTTCCCCGCACAGACCCGGTGTCGCCCCTTGAGCGTCAGAGGTGGAAGCGCAGCGCCCACTGGGCGGCGCGCGGTCGCAACTGGTACTCGGGCCGGACGTCGGGCCCGCAGGACCGTCCGCCCAGGCCCTGCTGCTGCACGTCCAGGTACAGATGGGTACCCGACGACGGGGGCAGCTCGTGGGGATGCGTGGCGGCCGTGACCTGGTGGACGTCGTGCGCCCGCAGGGTGAAGCCGGGCAGTTCGCCGGCCACCGGCTCCGCGGAGACGGCCATTCCCAACTCTGGCAGCGTCAGTTCCCTCAGCTCGCTGCGGTGACCGCTCTCCTGCGGGACGGCGTAGTCGACGACGAGGTCCTCGATCGCCGAGTCGAACCGGCCCACGTGGGCGGCCGCACGGGAATCGGCATAGTTCTCCGCCGGACCGGTGCCGAACCACTCGGCACGCTGCAGCCCCTCGGGAAGGGTGAAGTGCAGGCCCACGCGGGGCCAGCCGCCCGTCCAGCCCGCAGAGGGCAGGGCGGAGGCGTCCAACCGGAGGCCCTCCGCGTCCAGCGTCCACACCAGCTCGACGGTGACCGCCCGTTGCGTGGCGGCCGGGGCGTAGCGGTGCAGCATGGTCACGGACCCGGGCGCGGTACGCACGGAGACCACGCGGCGCTCCAACCTGTCCAGGCCTGCGGCGCGCCACTGCTTCTCCCATGCGGGCCCGTCCGTGACGCCATGGCGGGCGACGGCGGGCTCCTCCTCCGCGTAGGAGTGGAAGCCGTCCAGCCGGTCGTTCTCTGTGGGGGCGCGCCACAGTTCGAGGCGGGGACCCGCCACGACGCGGCCACCGATGGACAGGAGGTCCCCGGTACGCGCGTCGAAGCGCCCCGGGCCCAGCGTCAGCACGCCGTCCTCCTCCGAGGGGAGATCTGCCGAGACGAGCGGGCGCAGGGTGGCCGGCGCGTCGGCGAGCAGGACCTGGCCGCGGCTCACCACGTGGCCCTCCCCCGCCCACCCGTTGTCGCCGACCAGCACGGCCTCGACGGTGCGCCAGAGTTCACCGTCGCGGGGCTCGAAGCCGGGCAACGAGACGACCGCGAGGGCGCCGGGGGCGAGCGCGTCGACCTTCAGCTCGCCGGAGCCGATCTGGCGCCCGTCCAGTTCATCGCGCCAGACGAAGCGCAGGTCCGCGGTGTCGCCGTCGTGGCGGCGGTTCTCGATCAGCACCTCGCCCGCGGTGACGTGCAGCTTGATGGGCGTGATGACGGCCGCGTACTCGGCGAGCATCGGGCTGGGGGTGCCGTCCGAGAGCAGCATGCCGTCGGTCACGAACGAACCGTCATGGAGGGGTTCGCCGAAGTCGCCGCCGTAGCCGAAGAACTCCTGCCCGTCAGCGGTGCGGGTGCGCAGACCGTGGTCGCGCCACTCCCAGACGAAGCCACCGTGCCACTGCGGGAGCGTGTCGAACAGCTCCTCATAATCTGCCAGCCCGCCTGCCCCGTTGCCCATGGCGTGGGCGTACTCACACAGGATCATGGGCCTCCCGGCGAGCACCGCGGCGCGCCCCGGCGAGCCGAACCTGTTGCGCCCCAGGCCCGCGGACAGGTCCTCCATCTCCTCGAGCGACGGGTACATCCGGGAGACGACATCGGTGTAGCGGCCCTCGAAGTCGGGCTCGTAGTGCACGGGGCGCTCGGGATCCCGACGGTGCAGCCACGACGCCATCGCCGCGGCGTTCTGGCCGGTCCAGGACTCGTTGCCCAACGACCAGGCGATGATCGACGGGTGGTTCTTGTCGCGCTCGAAGAACCGCTCGATGCGGTCGAGGAGGGCGGCGCGCCACCGTGGGTCGTCGGTGGGGTTGTCGACCCAGCCGTCCAGCTCGAACCCGTGGGTCTCCAGGTCGTTCTCCGCGATCACCCACAGGCCGATCTCGTCGGCGAGGTCCAGGAGCCGCGGGTGCGGTGGGTAGTGCGCGGTGCGCAGCGCGTTGATGTTGTGCCTCTTCATGAGGCGGAACTGCTCGCGTACGACGTCCTCGTCGAAGACGCGGCCGTGGTCCGGGTCGTAGTCGTGGCGGTTGACGCCGCGCAGCCGGAGCTTGCGGCCGTTGACGCGCCACTCGTGCCCGACGATCTCGATGCGGCGGAAGCCGACGCGGAGGCTGCGGGTTTCGGCGTCGTTGGTGACCTCGGCGTCGTACAGCGTGGGGCGGTCGGCGCTCCAGGGGGACACCTCCCCCACCTCGATGACGGCCACGTCCCGGGCCGAGGCGAAGGTGGCCTCCACCCCCAGCGCCGCGACGCGCACGGTGATCGGGTAGGCCGCGTCGGCGGCCCGCAGCTCTGGGAGGAGGCGGCCATGCCCGGTGGCGGGGTCGAAGTCGGCCCGGAGCCACACGTCGTCGATCCCCGCCGCGGGACGCCCCAGCACGGTGACCGGGCGGAAGATGCCCGGCAGCCACCACTGGTCCTGGTCCTCCAGGTAACTGGCGGCCGACCACTGGTGCACGCGGACGTGCAGCACGTTGACGCCGGGCCGGGCCTGTTCCGTGACGTCGAGTTCCTGGGTCAGGCGGCTGCCGCGCACGACGCCAACCTCGGCCCCGTTCAGCGACACGATCGCCAGCGACTCGACGCCGTCGAAGCGGAGGTGGACCCGTTCGCCGAAGCCCTCCTCGAGCTCGAACGTGGTGCGGTAGTCGCCGGTGGGGTTCTCGTCGGGCACGAACGGCGGGTCCACCGGGAAGGGGTAGTTGATGTTCGTGTACGCCGGCCTGCCCCACTCCTCACGCCCCTGCAGCACCCAGTGCGAGGGCACCGCGATGCTGTCCCAGCCCGAGTCGTCGAAGTCGACTGCCGCTGCCCCCTCCGGCGCCAGGTCCGGGAGGGCGGCGAAGTGGAACCTCCACGTGCCGCTGAGGTCGCGCTCAGCCGCCGTCGACGCGATGCGCGCGCGCGGCTGGACGCGCTCGCCTGATCCGGGGGAATACGACGTGATCTCGGACATGCAGGACCTCTCGGTGCCGGGTTGGAGGGGACAGCCCACCCTAGTGCCCGGGTCGGGAAGCGCCAGTGGACACCCGAGGGCGTGGGCAAATGCTCAGCGTGTGGGCTCACTTCGTGAGGCGCGAGCAGACACGCCCAGCGGAGGACTCCGGCGATCCTGGCAGGGCCCGATTTCAGTGCTGGATGTGGCGCCGAGGACGGCAACAAACCCAGCAGTGAAGCAAGCTCATGCCGCACGCGGGCGCGCCCGGCTCAGGTGAGGATCAGCCGCGCTTCTCGGGACCTCCGAACATCACGATGTTGTTGAAGACCCACTCGTTGCGCTGCGAGAAGGTGTACCCACCCGCAGGCTTCGCAGTGGCGGCGTACACCGTCGTCATGGTGTAGGAGCGGCACGCGCCCCTACCCGTCGCCGCGGTGTCGCACTCGGTTCGCCACTGCCGGCCGGCCGACGTGAACACGCCGTCGTTCGTGGAGCCCGCGTCGCCCAGCGGGTTGCCCTTCCATGCCGCCCGCGTCATGTACGGCAGGTAGGTGAGGTTGTTGAAGGCCCAGCCGCTCTCGCGTACGAACGCGCCGTTCTCGACCTTGACCACCGTGGCCCAGATGTCGGTGCGGCACCGCTCCGTCTGCGAATACGGTTCGCACACGGTGTTCCAGTCGCGGCCGTTGATCCCCTTGTGCAGCCCGGCCAGGGTGTAGGGCGCGGTCCGCACGAACTTTGCGGGGGCCGTCACCGTGGGCGTGGGCTCAGGCGACGGGCTGGTGGGCGGCGTCGGGCTGACCTTCGGCGCCACGGTGATGCTGAAGCTGGCCGTGGCCGTGAGCCCTGCGGCGTCGCGCGCCGTGACGGTCACCTTGTATGTGCCGGCCGTCGTCGGGGTGCCGGAGATGACCCCGTTGGAGGGAGCCATGGCCAGGCCCGAGGGCAGGCCCTGCGCCGCATACGTGAGCGGTCCGCCCTCGGGGTCCGTGGTCCGCACCGTGATGGTCACGGCCGTGCCCACCTTCGCCGCCGTGTTCGCGACGGTGAAGGCGGCCGGGGGCAGGCTCTCGCCCGAAGGCGCCTCGGCGGCCGGGAACAGCACGTAGGCGGTGGCGGGCTGCGCCACGATCGTGACCTGTCCGTCGGTGGGCGTCACGGTGCCCACCTTCGCGCGACCCTCGTCCGTCAGCCTGAACAGGGTCAGGGAGGGTTGGTTGAGCCACGCATCCGTCAGCTGCCAGGTGGTGGTACCACCGGCGGGGTTGTAGTGGTAGAGCCGGTCCGGGCCAACGTCGGTCCACTCCCGGCCGCCGTCGCGCCAGGGCAGCAGGTAGGCACCGTCCTTTGCGACGGTGGCGCCGTCGAAGCGCACCCCGGTGGCGGTGGCGACAGTGCCGTTGGCGAACGTGGCCTCGGCGCCGGTGTGCTTGGTGAGGCCTGAGCGCTGCAGGAACTTGGCCGGGAGGTTGGTCTCCCACACCGCCGTCGCGAACCCCGCGTCGCCCTCGGCCACCTCCACGGCCGCGCCCAGGATCGGATCGTCGTCCCAGCCGTCGCGCAGACCGTTGGCCACGAAGCGGATGATGTCGGAGTCCCTGCCCGGGTTGACGGTGGGATGGGTGGCGACCACCCAGCCCTGCTCCTGGAGGGCGGCGTTCAGCACCTGCGCAGCGGGGGTGTCGAGCGCCTCGTCGAAGTAGAGCGTGTCCAGGTTGAGCGGGCCCGAGTCCCACAGTTCCTGGTAGCCGGCCGCGAGCCCGGGGGCGGGGGTCGCCGCGCTGACGTCGTAGCCGAAGGTGGTGTTCAGCCCCACACCCTCATCGGAGAGGGCGGTGAGGTCATCCGTGGTGGCGGGATCCGGCGCCGCGACCCCGGTCAGCACGACGCGCTGGCCGAGGTTCTCGGTGGCGGCCGAGAGCTGCCGGGTGGCTGCGAGGATGTCGGCGGCGGCGCCGGACGGGGCGCGGACGATGACCTCATCGGCCACCTCCTCCGCACCGTTGCCGAAGTCCAGCAACCCTCGGGCGGTGACGCCCGCATCCTGCCAGTCGACGGCGCCGTCACCGTTGGCGTCCCTGGCGAGCTCCACCTCGACGTAGGGGTCTGCGCCCTGACCGATGCCGGACCAGGTGCCGGCCCACAGCGACCCCAGCGGCTGGGTGTCGCCGGAGCGGATCTGGCGTTGCCAGCGGCTGTTGGCATCAGCGCCGGTGGCGTTGGTCCCGAAGGCGGCCGCCAGGTTCGACTCGTGCGCCAGCGCGAGCCACGAGCCCGCTATGGCCCCAGGAGCCGCGACGGTCAGCTTCTCGTAGGTGTCTCCGCCGGCCTGGCCCGCCACCGCCACGCGTGCGGTGGTCAACTGGGCGGCCGGGTCCGAGCCGTCGAGCGTCACCAGGTCGTGGTTGGGGATGCGGAGGCTCTTGACCACGGCCCCGGGATCTTCCAGGTCCGTGAGCGTGAACCGCAGCCTCTGGCCCGAAATCTCCGCCACCACCGTCAGCGAGACGCCGGTCAGGTTGGGGAAGGACAGCGCATAGGACGCGCTCCTCCTGTCGTGCGCCACGACGGGGTCCGCGACGCTCACGGGCTGGCCGGTGCCGTTGACCTCGACGGTCGTGAGCGCCGTTCCGAGGCGGCCGGCCAACTGGTCGTCGCCGAGGCGGTAGTCCACCACCTGGGGGAAATCGGGGTGCAGGCGGACCTTGAAGTCGTAGTCCTGCAGTTCGATGGCGCCGGCGGGTACCACCACGGCCGGGTCGCCGGAGGCGAACTGGCCGGTGAGCGTCATGCCGCCCACGGCGAGCGCCGCGACGGTGATCATGGAGGCGATTCGGTGCTTCTTCAAGAACATGTCGATCTCAATCCTTCTCAAAATCTTCGGGCGCTCAGCGCCAGAACTCGATCTCGCGCACCACGAAGTGCTGGCCGCTGGCCTCGTAGGTGCCGGGCGTCTCGAGCCGGACGTGGGTGGCCGTCCCGGGCGCGAATGTGATCGCGTTCCACGTCGGCCCCGCGCTTCCGCCGATCGCGTACTCATGGGTGGCCACGGTGGTCCAGTTGACGCCGTCCTCGGAGACCTTCACGTCCAGCGACCTGGGACGCTCCGTGTCGCTGCGGAGCAGGAACCGCACCTGCGCCACCGTGACGGCGGCCGGCGCCTGGGCCTGGATCCAGTGGGGCGGCGCCGCGTGCGACGGCGTCCACTGGCTGTGCCAGAAAGTGTCGGTGTTGCCGTCGAAGGCGTGCTCCGGGCGCCCACCCCGGCCGTTCCCGGAGAGGTCGGTGGACGAACTCGCCGTGAAGGTCCAGCCTGTGGTGGGGACCCGCACCGGGTTCTCCAGCGGCGGGGCAGAGGCCACGGCGGTGGCCGTCGCCGTGGCCGTCGCCACCTCCCGGTGGCCGACGAGGAACTTCGCCGAGGCGGTCAGTGGCTGCGCGCCGGAGGCCGCCGCAGGGACCGTGACCTGGAAGACGAACTCCCGGCTGCCACCCGGACGGATCGCCGCCCGACTGCGTCGCGGCGCCCGCACCGTCCAGCCCGCCGGTGCCTCCAGGTGCAGGTCGACGCGCGTGTACGGCTTGTCACCGTGGTTGTCGAAGCGCACCACCACCTGCGCCGTCTCGCCCGGCGGGAGATACGCGGGCGGCTCGATGACGAGGCCGCTGACGCTCCACTTCTCCCGGGGGACGGTGGGCTCTGTCCACTCCTGCTTCATCAGGGCGAGCATGGAGACCGCGAGTGACGGGTTCTGGGCAGCGACGTTGACGTCTTCACCCAGGTCGGTGGCCAGGTTGTACAGGCGGAAGTCCCACAGATCGTCCGCGACCGTGCGGTCCTTGGCGGGCGCGAAGCGGATCGCTTTCCAGTTGCCGCGCCGTACCGCTTCGGCTGCACGGGTGGTGGAGCCCCCCTCTGCCTCGTTGGCGCGCGCGGTGGCATAGGGCTCCACCCGCCACCAGTACAGGGGCCGCTCCTGGAGCGGAACCTCGTACTCGTTGCTGCTCGGCGTGGAGGCGTCGAACGTGCTGCGGATGGAGCCACCGTCGATGAACGGGGGAACCGGGGCGCCGGAGAGGTCGGCGAGCGTCGGCAGGATGTCCCAGAACGCCAAGGGCTGGGAGACCTCGGTGCCGGCGTTGCTGCCCATGTAGCCGGGCGCCCAGATGATGGCCGGTGTGCGGATGCCGCCCTCGTGGAGGTTGCGCTTGTAGCCGCGCAGCGGCCCGTTCTCGTCGAAGAAATCGGGGTTGAGTGGGATGCCGGCGTGTGAGGCCTCCTCGTGGGGGCCGTTGTCGGAGAGGAAGAGCACGATGGTGTCGTCGGCGATGCCGTGCTGCTCGAGTTTCGCGACGAGCTGGCCGACGTGACCGTCCAGGCGGGTGATCTGGGCGGCGTGGGCCTTCTCGCCCTCGCCCCACGGTTCGTTCGCGTAGGGCCCGTAGTCCGGCACGTGCTGCGGGGAATGGGGGATGTTCGTGGACACCAGCACCATGAAGGGGTTGTCCTTGTTGGCGTCGATGAAGTCGAGCGTCCGCTCGATCACGAGATCCGGTGCGTAGGCACCGTTGGCGCCGTTGTGGTTCTCGGGGATCTCGACCCTGGTCTGGTTGTGCCAGAGGTAGGTCGGGTAGTACTGGTGCGCGTGGATGTGGGTCAGGTAGCCGAAGAACTCGTCGAAGCCCTGCTGGTTCGGGTGGCTGTAGTGGCCCGGCGCATCCGGGGAGAAGCCCCATTTGCCGAACAGCGCGGTGGCGTACCCCTGCGCTTGGAGGAGGTGGCCGAAGGTGACCTCGTCCGGCAGGAACGGGTCGTCCACCGAGGTGGTGGGGTTCTGGCGGACGGTCGCGTGGCCCGTGTGCATGCCCGTCAGCAGCGTGCAGCGCGACGGCGCACAGACGGCGGCGCCGGCGTAGAAGTCGGTGTAGCGCACGCCTTCGGCCGCCAGCTTGTCGAGGACGGGGGTCTTGATCTGTTGTTGCCCGTATGAGCCGAGGGTCCCGTAACCCAGGTCGTCGGCGAGCACGAGTACCACGTTGGGCGACCTGCGTCCGGATGACGCCGCCTGGGCGCTCGTCGTCCTCCAGGCTGCGCCTGCGAAAGCCGCGGCGCCCATGGCGCCGCCTCCTGCCACCAGGAATGCCCTCCTGTTGAACGGGGCTGTGTGACCCTGCATCGATCCTCCTCGATCCGACTGCGCAAACTCGGGCCATCAAAGCACCGGGATCCGGGCCTGCTCCGCGAACGGGACCCAAGTGCGCAATCGTCCCGCGCACATCACCGCTGCGGCGCCGGGGCAATCGGCACAGCGGGCTGACCCCCCCGTCGCGACGCAGAAGCTAGGCTGGGCGCGACGCTTCTGATCAAGGGGGATCATCGTGTCCGAGTTGGCCGAAACCATCCAGTTCCTCGCGGCCCGCGAGCCCTGGTCGCTGTTGAGCGCCCCACAGATCGAGTCCTTCGCACGTCGCGCGGTGGGCCAGTACGTCCGACGCGGAGACGTGGTGCTCGCCGCGGGGCAGGCGCCCCTGGCGATGTTCGTGGTGAGGTCGGGAGCGGTCGAGATCATCGACGCCAACGGTGTGTTGATCGACCACGACGAACAGGGCGACTGCTTCGGCCAGTCGTCGATCCTCGAGGAGCGGCCCTCCCGGTTCACGTTCACGGCCATCGAGGATTCGCTGCTGTGGTCGTTCTCCCCGGAGGTGGTGCGGGAACTGGTGGCCTTCCCCGAGGTGCGGCGCTTCTTCACCGAGGCCAGGCTGGGTGACGCGACGCGCCACGTGCCGGAGGGTGGGCCGGTGCTGCAGGTGCCGGTGCGCGAGATGCTCACCCGCTCCCCCATCACCATCGACCTGGGCCACACCGTCCGGCAGGCCGCCCTCGCCATGACCGAACACCGCGTGAGCGCCATCATCGTGACCAGCGGCGACGGCGACCTCGCCGGCATCCTCACGGACCGCGACCTGCGTCGCGTGGTGGCCGACGGGATCGAGGTGGACAGCCCCCTGTCTGCAGTGATGAGCCACACCCCGTTCACGATCGGGGCGGACGCGCTGGCGCTCGACGTGCTGCTGTCGCTGGTGCAGCACAAGATCCACCACCTCCCCGTGTTGGAGGACGACAAGGTGCTGGGCATGGTGACCTCCGGCGACCTCATGCGTCTGGAGCGCTCCAGCCCCCTGTACATGGTGGGCGACCTGGCCAGGCAGCACGATGTCGCCGGGTTGGTGAAGGTGATGGGCAGGATCCCGAACCTGGTGGGCAGACTGCTGCGCCAGGACGCCACCGCCGAGGACATCACGCGCATCATCAGCCGCACCACCGAGGCGCTGGCCCAGCGCATCGCCGAGATGGGCGAGGCCGACCTGGGCGCGCCCCCGGTGCCCTACGCCTGGGTGGCGCTCGGCTCGTTGGCCCGGCAGGAGCAGGCGCTGGGCTCGGACCAGGACCACGCCTTCATCCTCAGCGACGACGCGCTACCGGAGCACGACGGGTACTTCGCGGCGCTGGCCGAGTACCTCACCGCCGCCCTGGTGGAGTGCGGCTTCCCCCGGTGCCGCGGCGAGGCGATGGCCACCAACCCACGGTGGCGGATGCAGCTGCGCGAGTGGCAGCGCACCTTCTCGAACTGGCTGGCCGCCCCGACATCGGAGGCGGTGCTGAACTCGTCCATCTTCTTCGACATGCGGCCCATCCACGGCGACCACACCCTCTACACCGCCCTCCAGCAGCGGGTGTTGAGGGCGGCCCCGGAATCCACCCGCTTCCTCGGCCACCTGGCCAAGCACGCCAACGCGGCCGAGGTCCCCGTCGGGTTCCTCCGCGGTTTCGTCGTGGAGAAGCGTGGCCAGCACCGCGACCGGCTCGACATCAAGCTGGGCGGCATCAACCCCATCGTCGACGTGGCCCGGATCTACGCGTTGCGCTGGGGGCTGCCGCAGGTCAGCACCCGCGCCCGTCTCGCCGCGGCGGCCGAGCACGGCGCAGAGGTGGAGAACCTGCTCGACGCCCACGAGTTCCTGGGCTACATCCGGCTGCAGCACCAGGGTCGCCTGGTGGCCGCCGGTAGCGAACCCGACAACCACGTCAACCCCGAGGACCTGTCCGACTTCGAGCGCAGGTCGCTGCGCGAGGCGTTCGTGATCGTCGGCAAGGCCCAGGCGGCGCTCAACGTGGCGTTCCAGACGCAGTTCATCTCATGAGGTGGTCCCTCAGGCGTGGCAACGCCGGGCTGGCCGACAAGGTCCCCGACGGCGGGCTCAGGCGCTACCTGCAGACCGAGCCGCCGCCGCGTGACACACCCATCGGCCAGGTGCCCCTCCTCGCCGTGGACTTCGAGACCACCGGTCTCATTCCGGGCATGGACAAGGTCATCTCGGTAGGCATGGTCGACGTGGACGGCCTGCGCATCCCCATGGGCAGCGCCACCAACTACCTCGTCAACCCCGGGGAGGGCGTGGGCCAGTCCGCGATCATCCACCAGCTCACCGACGACGAGGTGCTCGCGCACGGCGTGACCACCGAGGAGGCCCTCGACCGGCTGTTCCACCGCCTCGCCGGGAGGGTGCTGCTCGCACACCACGCGACGATCGAGGTGGGGTTCATCGCGGCGGCGGTCAAGCGCGTCTACGACGTGGGCATCACGCTGCGCGCCGTCGACACCCTCGGGCTCGGGCTGCGGGCGCTGGGCATGGACGAGGACCATCCGCGCGACGCGCTGCGCCTCTGGAAACTGCGCCGAAGGGCCGGACTACCCAGCTACAAGGGCCATGACGCTGTCGTGGACGCCCTCGCCTGCGCTGAGTTGTACCTGGCGCTGGCCCAGGAGTTGCAGCTCCGGGATCTGGGCGCGGCCCTGCGCCTCTCCTGACGCCGACGGCGGGTCAAGCGGACACGCGGGTGCTTTGCAAGGTGGGGTTGGGGGGTTAAAGTCGGGCCCCGTATGTCCTCCTCGGCTCTCGACCACCTCTCCCCCGCCTTCCCCCAGCGCGCCGCCTGGGGCACTGCGTCGTCCCTGCGCGCCTGGCAGCAGGAGGCACTGGACCAGTACGAGCGGGACCAGCCGAGGGACTTCCTCTGTGTCGCCACGCCCGGCGCAGGCAAGACCACCTTCGCCCTGCGCGTCGCCCTCACGCTGCTGCAGACCCGGCGGGTCCGGCGGATCGTCGTGGTGACACCCACTGAGCACCTGAAGGTCCAGTGGGCCGACGCCGCGGCCCGCGTCGGCATCCAACTCGACCCCGGGCTGGGCGGCTCCTCGAAGCGGGGACGCTCGAAGGAATTCCACGGCTCCGCGGTCACCTACGCGGGCGTGGCTGCCCGCTCCTACGTCTACGAGGCCCTCTGCCACTCGCAGGAGACGTTGGTGATCTTCGACGAGATCCACCACGCCGGCGATTCCAGGAGCTGGGGCGAGGCCATCGTCTACGCCTTCCAGGCCGCGGCCCGCCGCCTGTCGCTGACCGGTACCCCGTTCCGTTCCGACGAGAACCCCATCCCGTTCGTCGCTTACGACGAGCTCGCCCCGGGTGTGAAGCAGTCGCGGGCGGATTACACCTACGGCTACGCCGAGGCGCTGGCGGATTCCGTGGTGCGCCCCGTCATCTTCATGAACTACGGCGGGCCCATGCGGTGGCGCACCAAGTCCGGCGATGAACTCGAGCTGGACCTGGGCGTGCCCACCACCAAGGACCTCACGGCCCACGCGTGGCGTACCGCGTTGTCGCCCACCGGTGAATGGATCTCCGCGGTCCTGCGCGCGGCCGACAAGCGGCTCACCGAGGTGCGGCGGCACCTGCCCGACGCGGGCGGCCTCGTGATCGCCACGGACCAGACCACCGCGCGCGCCTACGCGCGGCTGCTCACCGAGATCACCGGCACCAAGCCGACCGTCGTACTCTCCGACGACACCCAGGCCAGCGGCAAGATCGACGACTTCTCGGCCTCTGAGGACCGCTGGATGGTGGCGGTCCGGATGGTGTCCGAAGGCGTCGACGTGCCGCGGCTCGCTGTCGGCGTCTATGCCACGGCCACCTCCACTCCCCTGTTCTTCGCGCAGGCAGTCGGGCGCTTCGTGCGTTCACGCCGCAAGGGCGAGGTGGCTACCGTCTTCCTCCCCACCGTCCCCGTGCTGCTGGCCCACGCCGCCACGCTGGAGAAGCAGCGCGACCACGTGCTGGGGCGCCCCAAGACCGACGAGACGGACATCTGGGCGGAGACCGAGGCGCTCATGGAGGCCGCGAACCGCTCCGAATCGGCCTCCGACGACCTCTTCGGCGAGTTCGAGGCCCTCGAATCCAAGGCGACGTTCGACCATGTCCTCTTCGATTCCCAGGCCTTCGGCATGCACGCCGAACCCACAAGCCAGGACGAGGCCGATTACCTCGGCCTGCCCGGCCTGCTCGACGCGGGCCAGGTCAGCCAACTCCTCGCCGAGCGCCAGCGCCGCCAGATGCGCCGCCGCGAACGCGAGGACACCAAGGCGGAGCCGGAGGTTGCGCTCCACCGGGCCATGGCCTCGAAGCGCAAGGAACTCAACTCGCTGGTCAGCCAGTACGCCCGGCTCAAGGGGGTCCCCCACAGCCACGTGCATGCGGACCTCCGTCGGGAGTGCGGGGGCCCGCCGCTGGCCAAGGCCTCGCAGGCGGAGGTGGAGGAACGCGTCCGCTCCATCCGCGCCTGGCTCCGCGGCTGACTGGTTGACCGGCGCCCCTCGCCCACCCACTTGCCGGGGCGTGCCGAAACCCGCCCCCGCTAAGCTTGCGTGCATGTCATGGCCGGCCGTCCCCCTGCGCGCGACGCTGGGCGATTGGGCCGGCAGGACCATCGCCATCGGCGGCAAGGGCGACCTGAACACCCCCACCACTGCGCTCCTGCAGATCGGCACGGTCCGGCGCGACGGGCAGGTGCGCGTGGCCTACGTCGACATGGCGCACCAGAAGCTCGATCCGCCCGACGAGGTGTTCCTCCCCGCCGACCTCACGATCAGCGAGGCCGTCCTCGGCCTGGCCCACGTGCGCCCGGACCGCGCGGCCCTGCCGCCCAGGGTGAAGGGCCTCGGGGAGCGGACGAAGCGTCGCGGCATTCAGGCCCTCGGCGCGGTGACCGGCGTCGTCATCGTCTTGGCCATGGTCCTCCAGCTGCCCGAGTTGTACATGGTCGCCGCCATCAACGTGATGGCCGGCGGCGTCACGCTCATGCTGCCCAAGTCCTGGCAGACGGGCATCAAGCCGCGGGTCATCGACGGGTCGCGCGAGGTGTTCGCGTCCGGGGTCTACGCCCAGCTCACCGTCGACGAGACCGCGGCCGACCCTGCGCGGCTGAGCCCCCGCAGCCGCGTGGACCTGGTGAAGGAGCGCCTCGGCGCCCTGCGGGGCGACATCGTCTACCGCATCGAGAACTCCGCACTGTTCGACGCAGCGGTGCCGCAGACGCAACGCCTGGAGCTGGCGCTGATGGCGTGGGACGAGATGTCGCCGGACGTCGCCGCGCTCGCCACTGAGGTGGAGGCCGCGTTCGACGACGCCCGCCGCCACGCCGAGGAGCTCGGCCTCGATCACCTGCCCGAGACCGCCCGCGACTCCGGCCGGCGCGCGGCCCGGGCTGCGCACGCCGCCCTGCACGGCGACACCGAGGGCGAGCGCGAGACGGCCCGCCGTCGGGTCGCGGACATCCTTTCCTCCCTGACCCTCTACTACCTCCCGCCAGTAGACCCGTCGACGCCCAGCCTCATCGGCCAGCGCAAGCAGATCGAGCCGAGATGATCCCCTGGGCCCCGATCCAGCCGGACATCCCCCTGAGCGATCTCTGGGGCCGGAGCTGCTTCGCCGACGCCGCCGACGGCAGGGCGATCCTCATGACCATCCCCCTCCCACCCGCGCCACCGGCGAACGCGCGCCGGGTCGACCCCACGACCCCCGGTCGTCGTGACGAACGAATCTGGGTGAGAACGCACGCCAGCTTCGGCCTCCCACGCCGGCGCGATGAGCTGCTGCCCGACTACCTGCCCGTCGCGGGGGTGTGCATCCCGCGCGGTCTGGTGCCTCGTCGGATCGTCGCGGTGCCCACCCCGGACTGGCCGCGGCGCGGAGCCCCGCGGATCCCCCTCCCGGACGGCGGGGCGCTCACCTTCAAGGAACTGGTGCGCCACGGGCCGCCCGCCTCAGTCCGGCTGCAGGGCGCGCTCGCGATGGCCGACCACGTCAAGACCACCTACGGCCGCATGCTCATCGACGTGGCCTACCGCATCGAGCAGGCGGCGCTCTTCGATTCCGCCGTCCCCACCACCCGGTCCTTCGACAACGCCTTGGCCGTGTGGGACGAGCTCGACCCCACATCGGCCAGCGAGGACGACGTGGTACGCCTCGCGGCCACCCTCAAGCTGGCATTCCAGACCGCCCGCGCCCATGCCGAGACGGTGGGTATCGACCACCTCCCGGCCACAGCCAGGGCGGATGCCCGCCGGGCGGCAAGCGCGGCGCGGCTGGCCGCCGGAGCGAAGACCGACGGCGAACGCGCCGCCGCGCAGGGGCAGGTCGTGCGGATCCTGCGCTCGCTCGCGCTCTACTACCTGCCAGACCCGGAGCACGTGCCGCGCCAACTCACGCAGGGCCGATCATGAACCCGCCCGTCCCGTCCTGGCTCCCCTGAGCAGACCCGCGCTGGAGCTACCCTGTGCGCATGCCCCGCGACCCCGACGACCGCTGGCGGCCCCTAACCCTCGGCACCAGGTTGGGGGATCTGGTGGGCACGTCGCTGGTGGTCGCCGACGGGCTGAGGTTCGGCGACGCGGTCGCGGTCTCGGTGAAGGCAGCTTCGGGCACTGACGTCGCAGTGACCTACGCCTTCCTCGACGGTGAGGCGCTACCGCGCACCACCACCGCCGGCTCCGACGAGACGGTGGCCGACGCCCTCATGAGGGTCCTGGACTTCTCCGGTCGGGTGGCGGTCGCGGTCGCTGGCGTGCGGTGGGCGTCCCGGGTGCCACGGGCCCCCACGCCGCTGGGACTCGCGGTTCTCCTCGTCCCGATCATCATCACTTCGGCCGTTGCGTGGCTGGGGGCCGGAACGGGCGGGGCCGCTCTGGTCGCCGGGTTGCTGGGTGGGGTCTGGGCTGTTGCCTGGGGCCTCAAGCAACGGCAGGTCACTCGCACGGCCATCGAGGACTCCAGCCGCGCCGGCGTGCTGTCAGCGGAGGCATCCCACGCCGCGTTGTCGCGCGCGCTGAACGCAACCCGTCCCCAGAGCATCACCGGCCGCCCCGATCCTTCGGCGCTGCCCCGGGTGCGGGAGCTCAAGTCGGAATACGGGAAACTCCTCTCCGACGTCGTCTACCGCATCGAGAACTCCTCCCTGTTCGACAACTCCGTCCCCCTCACCAGGGAGTTTCAGCTCCTGATGATGCGCTGGGACGACGAGCATGCTCTGCTCGACGACGACGAACGCGCCACCCTGGCCCGACGGCTAGAACTGGCGTTCCACGCCGCACGCCGGCACGCGGAGACGGTGGGGCTGAGCCATCTGCCCCGCACGGCCCGTGCTGACGCGGCCCGTGCGGCCAAGGCAGCGAGACTCTCCCAGCGCGCGGCCACTCCAGGCGAGAGA
The DNA here is from genome assembly GCF_022342445.1 of Tessaracoccus sp. ZS01. Lineage (NCBI taxonomy): Bacteria > Bacillati > Actinomycetota > Actinomycetes > Propionibacteriales > Propionibacteriaceae > Tessaracoccus > Tessaracoccus sp. ZS01. The sequence goes on from NZ_PQFE01000004.1 coordinate 22,190, forward strand.
GAGGCTGCCCTCAGCCGAGCGAGCCACCTCCTCGGCGGGCTGGCCCTGTACTACCTGCCGAGCCCTCGTGAGGTGCCCAGGATGTTGGAGCGGTCGGGCGACCCTGACGGGCCCATCGCGTGACTTGCCCCTCATGACCTGCGCCGTCGACAGCCCAGGGTGGCCGGCGGTTTTTGGGCGAACCCGCTCGATCATCACGCGGGCTAAGGTTGAATGCTAAACTATCCTCATGACCGAACACGAAGAGCATTCCAAGGCAGGTGTGTACTCCACCAAGGGCCGTGAATTCAGCCGCGACACCCGCTACATCGAGACCCGGATCGTCGCCGAGCCCCGTGAGGGCACCGACGACTACCCCGTCGTGCCGAACCGCTACCGCCTGATCGCCGCCTACGCGTGCCCCTGGGCCAACCGCGCCATCATCGTGCGGGAGCTGCTGGGCCTCGAGGACGTCATCTCGATGGGGAACCCCGGCCCCACCCACGACGCGGATTCCTGGACATTCGACCTGGACCCCGACGGCGTCGACCCGGTGCTGGGCATCGCCAAGCTCAAGGAGGCCTACGAGAAGCGCTTCCCCGGTTATCCGCGCGGCATCACGGTGCCCGCCATCGTCGACGAGACCACCGGCGAGGTGGTGACCAACAACTTCCCCCAGATCACCGAGGACCTCTACTTCGAGTGGAAGCAGTTCCACAAGGAGGGTGCCCCCAACCTCTGGCCGGACGACGTCCGCGAGGAGATGGAGGAGGTCATGCAGCGCGTCTACACCGAGGTGAACAACGGCGTGTACCGCTGCGGCTTCGCCGGCTCACAGGACGCCTACGAGGCCGCCTACGACCGGCTCTGGACGGCCATGGACTGGCTCGAGGAGCGCCTCGGCAGCCGCCGGTACCTGATGGGCGACCAGATCACCGAGGCCGACGTGCGCCTCTTCACCACCCTGGTGCGCTTCGATGCGGTCTACCACGGCCACTTCAAGACCAACCGCAACAAGCTCAGCGAGATGCCCAACCTCTGGGGCTACGCCCGCGACCTGTACCAGACGGCCGGCTTCGGCAACAACGTGAAGTTCGACCAGATCAAGGACCACTACTACATCGTCCACACAGACCTCAACCCCCTGGGCATCGTGCCGAAGGGTCCGGACCTGAGCGGCTGGGACACCCCGCACGGCCGGGGCTGACCAAGTAGACTTAAACCCGTGATGACAAGCAACGATGCGGTGCGCCGTCCGGACGGCCGCCGGCGGCTGGCCGCGTGGCTCGCCGCCGTCGTCGCATCGTCCAGGGCGGAGGCGCCCGATGCGGCCACCGGCCCGTCGGCGCGCGTGCAGTCCGTCCGGGGGGAGTTCGCAGCACTCCGCTCCAACCTCATCTACCGCATCGAACACTCCGCCCTGTTCGACGACGCGGCGTTGCTGACCCGCGAGTTCCATCTGGCGCTGATGCGCTGGGAGGAAGCGCAGGGCAGCGACGACGACGAATTGCTGCAGCGCGCCGCGTCGGAGGTGGAGTTCTCGTTCCGTACGGCCAGGTCGCACGCGGAAACGGTGGGCCTCACGCACCTGCCGGAAGGCTCCCGCGCCAAGGCCGAACGGGCGATCCGCGCCGCGCGCCTGGCAGAGCGCGCAGCCACCGGTGAGGAGCGCGAGGAAGCCGTCGGCCACGTGGCCGGCCTGCTCGACGCGCTGTCGCTGTACTACCTCCCGTCGCCCACCGAGGTGCCCCACCTGCTGGGTACACCCCGCTGATCCAGACCCGCGCTGCCCTGCCGAGGGTCGGAGGGCTCACAGGCTCCGCAGCACCGCGTCCAGCATCTCCTCGGTGAGCCTGCCCGTGAAAGTGTTCTGCTGACTCACGTGGTAGCACCCTACGAGCGACACCTCCCGCCCTTCCCGCGTGCGGAGCGTGGCGCGGACCCCGTGCCCGAACCTCGGTTTGGGTTTCGGCACCTCCCACCCGGCGTGCCGCACAGCCGCCAGCGTGGCGTCCCACCCGATGCCGCCCAGGCACATGATGGAGCGCACGTGCGGGGCGGAGATCCCCAGATCCGCATCGAGCCACGGCGCACAGGTCCGCTTCTCCTCGGTGGTCGGCTTGTTCTGCGGCGGAGCGCACCGCACCGTCGCCACGATCCGCACCCCGATCAGTTCCAACCCGTCGCCGGCGTGCTGCGAGGTGGGCTGCGTCGCCATGCCGGCCCGGTACAGCGCGGCGTAGAGCCAGTCCCCCGACCGGTCGCCCGTGAAGTTGCGCCCCGTCCGGTTCGCGCCGTTGGCCGCCGGCGCCAAGCCGACGATGAGGATCGGAGCGTCGGTGGGCCCCAGCGCCGGGGCGGGGCGACCCCAGTACGGCTGGTCCGCGAACGACGCCCGCTTCTGCACCGCCACCAACTCGCGCCACTCCACGAGGCGGGGACAGGCGCGGCACACCGAGACCCGCGCGTCGAGCTCCTCCGGCGCTGCGCCCCGCGCCAGCCGGGCGACATCGTCGGGGGTGTGGGCCACGGGAGTCGACCGCGTGGCCGGGTCACCGGGCCAGCCGGTGCCCGGCGGCACCGGGGAGGCGAACAAGCGCCCGGTGATCGGGTGCGGTAACTCAGGTGACGGGTACATGGGGCGACTCTAGTTCGGTCCCGATCCGCCGCACGTGGCAACGGCCCCACCACTAGGCTGGGCGTATGCCCAAGCGCCAATACGAGTCCCTCCCCGGCAGCCACGGATCCCGCGTCCGCATCAAGGCCCGCGGCGGGGCGGTACTGCGCGATCCGCGGATCAACCGGGGCACGGCATTCACCCACGACGAGCGGGAGAAGCTCGGCCTCACCGGCCTGCTGCCGAGCCACGTCACGCCGCTCGAGGCCCAGCTGCACCGCTCCTACATGCGCTTCAAGAACGCCACCACCCCCTTGTCGAAGTTCTCCTACCTCCAAGGCTTGCGGGAGCGCAATTCCGTGCTGTTCTACCGGCTCCTCAGCGAACACCTCGACGAGGTCATGCCCGTGGTCTACACCCCCACCATCGGCGAGGCGATCCAGGAATTCAGCTTCTGGTTCCAGACCATGGACGGCGTCTTCCTGTCCATCGACCGGCCTGAACTGGTGGAGCCCTCCCTCCGCGCCACAGAACTGGGCGCCGACGACGTCGACATCCTCATCGTGACGGACTCGGAGGGCATCCTCGGCATCGGCGACCAGGGTGTCGGTGGCATCCAGATCTGCAACGGGAAGAAGTCGCTGTATACCGCCGCCGCGGGCATCGACCCGGACCGGATGCTTTCGATCGTGCTCGACGTGGGCACGGACAACCTGAAGCTGCTCAACGACGAGCTGTACCTGGGAGAGCGGCACGCGCGCGTCCGCGGGGAGCGCTACGACGCCTTCGTCGCCTCGTTCGTCGCGGCGGCCCAGACCGTCTTCCCCAACGCCATGATCCACTGGGAGGATTTCGGCGCCAGCAACGCGCACCGCCTCCTGGACGCCTACCGCGGCGACATCTGCACCTTCAACGACGACATCCAGGGCACGGCCGCCGTCGTGGCGAGCGCCATCCTGGCGGGTGTGCAGGCCAAACGTGAGAAGCTCGGCCAGCAGCGCTTCGTCATCCACGGCGGCGGCACGGCGGGCATCGGGATCGCCGACCTGCTCGTCGACCTGCTCGCCAAGGAGGGGCTCACCGAGGACGAGGCCCGGAAGCTGTTCTGGGTGACCAGCAGCCGCGGTCTCGTCACCGACGACGCCACCCAGCGCTTCCGCGACTTCCAACGCCCGTACGCCAGGGGCATCGGCGAACTCGCCGACTGGGACCTCAACCACCCCGGCGTCTACAAGCTGGCCGACATCGTGCGCAACGTGCGCCCCACCGTCCTGATCGGCACCTCGGGGCAGCCTGATTCCTTCTCCGAGGAGATCATCCGCGACATGGCCGCCCACGTGGAGCGCCCGCTCATCCTGCCGCTGTCCAACCCGACGACGCTCGCCGAAGCCCTGCCTGAGAACCTGTTGGAGTGGACCCACGGCCGGGCTCTCATCGCCACCGGCTCACCGTTCCAGCCGGTGCTCCACGACGAGACCACGCATACCATCGCGCAGGCCAACAACGCTCTGGTGTTCCCCGGCCTGGGCCTGGGCGTGGCGGTGTGCAACGCCGAGCGCGTGACCGACTCGATGATCGCGGCCTCGGCGGAGGCCGTGGCCTCGCTGGCGGAGGCCCGGCGCCCGGGTCAGTCGTTGCTGCCCAGCATCAACGACCTGAGACGCGTCTCCGCGACGGTGGCCATCGCCGTCGCGAAGGCCGCGGAGGTCGACGGTGTGGCCAGATCGCCGCTGACCAACCCTGTGCAGCAGGTGTTCGAGTCCATGTGGATGCCGAACTACCCCGAGTTGATCTTCGACGAATAGGGCTCCCGGCTGCCGCGCCCCCGATCACCGTCAGCTCTTCTCCGGTCCCCCGAACATCACGATGTTGTTGAACACCCACTGGTTGCCCTGCGAGAAGGTGTACCCACCCGCAGGCTTCGCCGTCGCCGCGTACACCGTCGTCATCGTGTAGGAGCGGCACGCGCCCCGACCGGTGGCGGCAGTGTCGCATTCCGTCTTCCACTGACGACCAGCCGAGGTGAACAGGCCCTTGGTGGTCGACTCGAGATCACCGAGAGGGTTGCCCTTCCAGGCCAGCCGGGTCATGTACGGCAGGTACGTCAGGTTGTTGAACGCCCACCCCGACTCCCGGACGAACGTCCCGTCCTCGACCTTGACCACGGTGGCCCAGATCTCCGTGCGGCAACGCTCCGTCTGCGAATACGGCTCACACTGCGTGAACCACTGACGACCGTTGAACTCGTGCCTGCCCGGCAGCGTGTAGGGCACCGTCGGCACATACTTGTCCGAGGCCGGCGTCGTCGTCGGCTTGGCAGTCGGCGACTTCGACTGGCTCGGCGACACCGACGGCGAGCCAGAAGGGGACTTCGACGGAGTCGGCGACTTCGACGGGCTCGGCGACACCGAAGGCGACGGACTCGGTGAAGGCGACGGGCTCGGCGACACCGAAGGCGACGGCGAAGCCTCAGGCGCATCGTCCAGCGGCAGCGTGATCGTGCCGCTGAAGGCGCTCGAGACGTTGCGGTCGCCGTTGACGGCCGCCACCGTGGCCGACAGGGTGAACGCCCCGTCGGAAGCGGTGACCGCGGCGACGTCGGCGGTGGACAGCGTGTGGCTGCCATCGGCCGTGAGCTGGGCGCCACGCGCCAACTTCTCGGCGATCATTGCCCCGGTCACCGATGTCAGGTCGACGTTGCCCGTGTTGGCGATCACGTCTCGGAAGGTGACCCGATCACCCGCCGACGCCACGCCGTCGGCGTCGGAGTCGACGAACGTCAGCGCTCGGGTGCCCGCGATGGCGGGCTTGCGGTCGATGACGTCCACCAGGGAAGCGGGCACGTTGATGGTCAGCTTCGGCAGCACCGTGCCGGAGGCCGGGTGGACCTCCCACACCGTCGCCGGGTCGAAGTAGCCGCGCGCGATGTCTTCCGCCGTGACCACGTGGGCCGACGTGGTGCACACGTAGGAACCGCCGGCGGGCAGTGCGCTGTAGCGGCAGTTGCCCGCGCCGTCGGCCTGGACGAACGGAGTGAACGGGCCGCTGATCGGCTCGATCCGCTGCGCCACGTTGCCAGTGGACTGCACCGTGAAGTCGAACCCGAGGCGTGCGCCCGCCGTGTAGGGGTTGGTGGCGAGGTTGCGCGACTGGTAGGCCGCGTTCGGGGCACCGGTGATGGTTGCCCCCAGCTTCGGATCAGCGCCGACCTGGAACCGGGCGTCGCCGCGCAGGTCGAACGTGCCGGCCTTCAGCTCCACGTCTCCGACGTGACTCGCGTCCGGAGAACCGGCCGGGATGGCCAGGCTGAGTTCCACCGTGATCGAGGCACCCGGCGCGACCGCAGGGGTGGCGACCTCGGGGCTCACCCACCCGTTCCGGAGGCGCAGACGCGCCGAGCCCGCGGGGAGGGTCCGGGTGTCGTCGTTGCGGACGGTCACCGGAACCTTGACGCTCGCCCCGGCCTGGCCCTTGGCGACAGTCTCCTGGAAGCCCGCCTTGAAGGGGTTGATCCAGGCCTCGTCGAACGCGCCGTAGGAGATGTGGGCGTCCTGGGGCTCGAAGAGCACGCCGAAGGTGCCGTCCTCGAGTGCCAGCAGGTCGGAGTACATCATCGTGTCGGTGCGGAAGGTCTTGGCCACGGGCCACGTCTTGCCCTCGTCGTAGGAGTACCAGATCGTGCCGTTGGTGCGGCTGGTCGCCCTCGCGTTGGAGAACAGCAGCTCCTTGGCGCGTTCGCTGCCCGGTTCCGCCTCCGGGTGCATCCGGATGATCGACGCGTTGTTGCGCGGGTCGAGCAGGGTCTCGTCGAGGACGCGCTCCGTCCAGGTGTGACCTCCGTCGTGCGAGTACGCGACCCAGCGCGCGTTCGCGCCGCCGTTGTAGCGGGAATTCATCATGAGGGTGCCGTCGCTGAGTTCAACCACCTTGTTCTCGTCCATGTTCACGCCGATCATCTCGCCGCGCTGCCAGGTCTGCCCGTTGTCGTCGGAGTAGATCGAGTAGGCGTAGATCTGGAGGTCGGTGTTGCGCGAGGCGTACTGCTGCACGAGACGGCCCGCGTACTCACCGCTGGTGATCTGGATGCCGTGACCGGACGTCGCGAACTGGCCCAGGACGTTGGCCGGCTTCACGACCTCCGTGAGGGAGCGCTGCACCCACGTGTGCCCGTTATCCGTCGAGACGGCTACGGAGGCACTCAGGACGTTGCGGTCGCCGTCGTTGTTCCCCACCACCGAGCCGAAGACGCCCTGGTTCTTGGAGTACACGTGGAAGTTGAACAGCGTGTCCGTCTCGGCGTCGTAGAGGTACGACGGATCCGAGTAGCCGAAGCGCCAGGCCCCCTGGTTGCTGGTTCCCCGGTGCGAGCCGCGCGCGATGTAGGTCATCTCGCCCCAGGTCTTGCCCCCGTCGGTCGAGCGGCGCTGGACGATGGAGTTGGGGTTCGGCGCGTCGCCGCCGCCGGGACGGCCGTCGTAGGAGGCGAGGATGTCGCCGTTGGGCAGCTGGATGACCCCCGGAATGCGGTAGTTCGAGAACTCCTTGTCGGGCGACTGGAGCGCGACTGTGGCGAACTCCCCGGGGCCGCGGGCGGGCATCTGGGGCTGGGTGCCACCGTCGTAGTCGAGCGCCCAGATGCGCGAGGAGCCCGGCACGAGCTCGATCTGCGTCAGGACGAACTTGGCCAGGGACAACTGGCCCTTGTGGTTCAGCGTGCCGTCGGTGAACCACTGGTCAGCGATGGAGGGGCGCGCGGCGTTCTGCTGCGCGAGCCAGCGGTGGGCGTCGAGGAGGCCGACGCCGTCGCGGGCCGCCAGCGTGCGCAGGGACTCCGCGTAGGGGGTTACTGCAGGGTCGAGCTGCGCCGGGGTCATGACGACCGCTACCGCGCCGTCGGCCAGGATGGCGTCGATGACGGCCTCGACGTTGGCGGCGAAGTCGGCCACCGGCGCCTCCGCTGCGGTCACGTCGGGGGCGACGAAGACGGCATCGGGACTCTGCGGGACGACCTCGGCGGCGTAGCGTTCGAGCAGGTCGGCGGACGTCAAGGTGTCCAGGGCCGCGTTGGAGACGTAACGCATCCGGTTGCGGATGGTCGCGGCCATGTCGCCGCGCAGCACCTCTTCGATGGCCTGCACGTAGTTCTTCGCGAAGATCGGTTCGGTGACGCCGGCGGTGGTTGCGCCGCCCAGGAACGACCACATGGTCGCCTCCGTGTTGGGATACAGCGGCTTGAGCAGCGCCGCGGCGGTCTGGTTGGCCGGGATCAGGTCGATGTAGTCGATCTCGCCGGTGTAGTACCACCGCGGGAGCGTCGGGACGCCGGTTGCGGCCGCCGTCAAGGTGGTGAGTCCAAACCGGCTGGGGTTCAACTCGTTGGGGCTGGTCAGAGAGCCGTTCAGCTCGGTGGTGCCGTCGATGCTCCAGCTCAGAGCGTTCGCACTGAAGTTGACCGAGAGCACGTGCCACTGTCCGTCGTTGACGACGCGTGTTCCCGTGTACCAGTTGTAGCCGCTGCCGAAATCGCGGCCGATGCGCACGCGGTTGTTGAAGAGCGTTACTTCGAGGCGCTTGCCATCGGGGCCGGCGAGTCCGGCGAGCACCATGGTCTGCCCGCTCGCGAATGTGGCAGACGTGCGGAAGCGGATGTTGACCTTGCCGTTGGAGGTGGCCGCGAACGCCGAGATGTCTCCGCCGTAGTTCACGGCAGTGGAGCCGTTGAAGGTGGTGGCAAGGTTCCATTCGACGACGCCGGGCGCACCTGAGCCCCGCTCACCCTGGCTGGCGAGCGTGTAGGTCTCGTCGATCTCGGGGCCGGTGCGGGGCACGCTCACGACGTCGCCGCTCGTGGCCAGTTCCGACGCGGGGTCGAGCATACCGAGCGAGTCCAGCGCGAGGCGTGCCCAGCGGAGGTGGCCGTGCTCGTTCGGGTGGATCTCGTCGTTCATGATGGCCGGGTGCGACAGGCCTCCCCCGCTGATCTCGCGCCAGTAGGTTGCGACGTCCACCATCAGCACCCAGTCCTCGACGGCGAGCTCGCGCACCGCGTTGAAGTAGACCTCGAGGTTGGTGTTCATCTGCTCGTTCTGCGTGCCGTTCTGCGTCTGCAGGACCGGGATGCCGCCCTGGGCGCGGATGGCGGCGACAGCGCGCTTCAGTTCTGCGCGGAACTGGTCCAACGGCACCAGCGGCTGATTCTGTCGGCCGTCGTTCATGGCCAACGCGATCATCACGACGTCGGCCTGGCGGTCGGTGACCCAGGAGTCGAAGTTGAGGTCGAGGCACGGCTGGCCGGGATCACCCGCGGGGCAGATGGTGCGGCCGGAGGACACTGCGGTGTTCAGCACGACGTCCTGGGAGCGGTCGTGGCCGTTGACGGGGGTGGTGCGCAGGTACTGGTCGAAGTACTCGGTGTAACGCTTGTAGCCGTTGGTGTGGACGATGCCATGGGTGATCGAGTCTCCGGTGAACAGCCAGCGCATGGGCGTGTCCGCGGCCACCCGCTCCATCAGGGCTGCATGGTCCGGCAAGGAAGCGTTCAGTTCCTTCCACCCCTGTGTGCTGGCAGGGGGGTCCGCCACCGCCATGGCGGCGCTGGGGGCCAGCCCCATGAGCAGCGCCAGCCCGAGCAGTACGCTCAGTGTCAGCCTGGCCAGGGGCGCCCGGCCGTTCCCGCGGTTCTCCACCATTGCATCTCCGTCACGTGCGGCCCCAGTTCCGAGGTGCGTCGGTGCACAGCGTCGTCAAGGGCACTGGTCTGTTCCCCCGAGCATGCCGCGCAGCATCTCGGTCTGCACCCAAACGATCATCGGCAGTGAGCAGACGTCTGACCTCAGAGACGACTAGAGGGCTTCCCGCAGACGCCTCAGGCGTGCCAGCGAAGACTCCCGACCGAGGATCTCCATGGACTCGAACAGCGGCGGCGACACCCGGCGGCCCGAGATGGCCACGCGGATCGGCGCGAAGGCGAACTTCGGCTTGATGCCCATGCCCTCCACGAGGCGCTCCTTCAGCGCCGCCTGGATGGAATCGGTGTCGAACGGCACCTGCTCAGCCACCGCGATGGCGGCGTCCAGCACCTCGGCGGCGTTGTCCGCCAACGCGGCCGCAGCGTCATCGTCGACGGTGAGTTCACCGTCGGTGATGAAGAGGTAGTCGAGCTGCGGCAGGGCGTCCTTCAAGAGCACGAGCCGTTCCTGGATGATCGGCACCGCCTTGCGCAGCACCTCCACCTGTTCGGCCGACGGCGTCCAGTTGGCCTCCTCGAACCTCATGATCCGGTCCGCCAGTTCTTCGGCGGACAACGAGCGGAGGTAGTGGCCGTTGAGCCAGTCGAGCTTCTTCAGGTCGAAGATGGGGCCGACGGGGTTCACCTTCGCCCAGTCGAACTCCTCGACGAACTGATCGAAGGTCTTGACCTCCTGCTCGTCGTCACCGGCGTACCCGAGCAGCTGCAGGAAGTTGCGCACCGCCTCCGGGAGGTAGCCCTCCTCCTTGAACCACATGAGACGGGCGGCAGGGTTCTTCCGCTTGGAGATCTTGGACTTGTCCGTGTTGCGCAGCAGCGGCATGTGGGCGAACTGCGGCAGTTCCCAGCCCAACCACTGGTACAGCAGGACGTGCTTCGGCGTCGAGGAGATCCACTCCTCGCCGCGCACCACCGTGGTGATACCCATGAGGTGGTCGTCGACCACGACGGCCATGTGGTAGGTCGGGAAACCGTCGGCCTTCAGGATCACCTGGTCGTCGGGGCGGGGTGCCTTCACCTCGCCGCGCACGATGTCCTGGAACGTCAGCGGAACGTCGTCGGGGATGAGCATCCGCACGACGGGGGTCTGCGAGAAGCCGGCGAGCTGGGCGCGCTCGTCGCGGGTCATCCCGTGGCACAGGCGGTCGTAGCCCGTGACCGAGGCCTTGGACTGCTCCTGCTCGCGGCGCAGCTCGGCGAGGCGCTCAGAGGAGCACCAGCAGTAATAGGCGTGGCCCGCCTCGACCAGCTGCTCGACGAACGGGCGGTAGGTCGTCAGCCGCTCCGACTGGCGGTAGGGGCCGTGCTCGCCGCCCACGTGGGGCCCCTCGTCGGGCTGCAGGCCGAGCCAGGCCAGCGACTGGTAGATCTGGTCCTCAGAGCCCGCCACGAGGCGGGCCTGGTCCGTGTCCTCGATCCGCAGGACGAACTGTCCCCCCGTCTTGCGGGCCCAGGCCAGGTCGAACAGCGCCATGAAGGCGGTTCCGACGTGGGGGTCTCCGGTGGGCGACGGGGCGACGCGGGTGCGGGCGGGGATCACTGTTTCGCTCATAGTGGCCCCAGCCTATCGGGCCTCACCCGTGGGGCTACTGGTCTTGCCCCCCAACTCGCGCAACACTGGAGCCTATGACTCAGGAACCGCCCCCCACGCCGGCCAGCGCCATCGAGCGCGCGCGCAAGGTGGCGGAGGAGGCGCTGTCCGGTTCAACCACAGACCCGAAGCTGAAGGCCGCCCGGGACAGGACGAAGCGGGACCTGGGCGACGTGCCGAAGGAATCGCCGGCGAAGCTGACCCGCGCCCTCTCGTACGTGCTCGACGACCTGGTGCAGGTGCCCGGTACCAAGATCCGTATCGGCGTGGACCCGGTGCTGTCCATCGTGCCGTGGGCAGGCACCGCCGTGGGAGCCGTGTTCGGCGGCAGCATCCTCGTCGACGCGATCCGGCTGCGTGCCCCCATCCCGGTCATCGGCCGCATGGCCTTCAACTCGCTGCTCGACTGGCTGCTCGGCATGATCCCCTTCGTCGGCGCCATCTTCGACGCGGCGTACCGCTCCAACAAGAAGAACCTCAAGCTCCTCAACGGAGCCATCGAGAACCGCGAGCTGGTCAAGCAGTCGTCCGTCCGTTACTGGATCGTGGTGGGGGCCCTGGTGGCGGTGCTGCTGGCCGTCGTGATCGCCATCCCCATCCTGCTGATCCTGGGGCTCGCAGACCTTGCCGCCACGCGTTAGCCGGAGCGTGCTAACTTACCCGTCATGACGGAGTCATCAGCCAAGCCCTCGAACTTCATCTACGATGCGGTGCGAGCTGACGTCGAGCAGGGCAAGCGTGGCGGCCGGGTCCAGACCCGTTTCCCACCCGAGCCGAACGGCTACCTGCACATCGGGCATGCCAAGGCCATCGTGGTCGACTTCGGCGTCGCCACAGACTTCGGCGGCATCTGTCTGCTGCGGCTGGACGACACCAACCCGGAGACCGAGGAGACCAGCTTCGTCGACTCCATCATCGAGGACATCGAGTGGCTGGGCTACGAGCCCGCCGACGTGCGCTACGCCTCGGATTATTTCCAGAAGCTCTACGACTGGGCGGAGCAGCTCGTCGAGAAGGGCCTGGCTTACGTTGACGACCAGGACGGCGACGCGATCTCCGCGGGCCGCGGCGGCTTCGGCAAGCCGGGGGTCAACTCCCCGTACCGCGACCGGAGCGTCGAGGAGAACCTCGACCTGTTCCGCAAGATGCGCGCCGGCCACTACGCCGACGGTTCGCGCGTGCTGCGCGCGAAGATCGACATGTCGCACGAGAACATGCAGCTGCGGGACCCAGTGATGTACCGCATCCGCAAGGTCGCGCACCACCGCACCGGCGACGACTGGCCGATCTACCCCAACTACGACTGGGCCCATGGCCAGTCGGACGCGATCGAGGGCACCACGCATTCACTGTGCACTCTCGAGTTCGAATCGCACCGCCCGCTCTACGACTGGTTCCTGGAGCAGCTCGGCGTCGAGGACGGCCCTCGCCAGTACGAGTTCGCCCGCCTGGAGTTGACGCACACCATCACCTCGAAGCGCCGCTTGGCGCGGCTGGTGATGGACGGCGTCGTCGACGGGTGGGACGACGCCCGGATGCCGACGCTCCGCGGCCTGCGGCGCCGCGGCTATCCGGCGGCGGCGATCCGCCAGTTCATGCTCGAGGTGGGCACCACCCGCACGAACTCGCGCCAGTCCATCGAGGCGCTCGAGTCCTACGTGCGGCGCGAACTCAACGCCACGGCCCAGCGCCGTATGGTGGTGCTCAACCCGTTGAAGCTGCGCATCACCAACTGGCCCGTCGACGACAACGGGCAGCCGGTGGTGGAGCACTTCGAGGTGTCCAACAACCCGGAGCGCCCTGAGGACGGCACCCGCCAGGTGGAGTTCACGGGCGAGCTGTGGATCGAGCAGGACGACTTCCGCGAGGTCCCCCCGCCGAAGTACTTCCGCCTCTCCCCCGGCCGCGAGGTGCGCCTGCGCGGCGCCTACTTCGTGACCGCCACCGACGTGGTGAAGGACGAGAACGGCGAGGTCGTCGAGGTGCTGGCCACGTACGACCCCGCGTCGAAGGGCGGCAATTCGCCCGACGGGCGCAGGGTGAAGTCGACGATGCACTGGGTCTCGGCCGAGCATGCGGTACCGGTGCGGGCGGCGCTGTACGAACGGCTGTTCACGACAGAGGCCCCCGGCGAGGCGACGGGCGAGGCGCTCGACGACCTCAACCCGAACTCGCGTCAGCTGGTCGAGGGCTGGGCCGAGGAGGCGCTGGCGGACGCTGCGCCCGGCGAAGTGGTCCAGTTCGAGCGTCTCGGCTACTTCGCGGCCGACCTCGACGAGGAGATGCTGTTCCACCGGACCGTCGGCCTCCGCGACGAATGGGCGGCGATCCAGAAGCGCGGCTGACGCGACGGCAGCACCCTTCCCAGCCGCGGTACGCAGGGGCGGTGACTCACAGGTCCCAAGACGCGAGAGGGCCCCGGAGCTTGCGCTCCGGGGCCCGTCGCTATTCAGCTGCCAACCCTGCGGGTCAGCCGCGCTTCTCCGGCCCTCCGAACATCACGATGTTGTTGAAGACCCACTGGTTGCTCTGCGAGAAGGCGTAGCCCCCCGCAGGCTTGGCGGTGGCGGCGTACACCGTCGTCATCGTGTAGGAACGGCACGCGCCCCTCCCCGTCGCGGCGGTGTCGCACTCCGTCTTCCACTGACGGCCGGCAGACGTGAACAGCCCACCGGTGGTGGATGCCAGATCGCCCAGCGGGTTGCCCTTCCACGCCGCACGCGTCATGTACGGCAGGTACGTCAGGTTGTTGAACGCCCAACCCGATTCGCGGACGAACTGCCCGTCCTTCACCTTCACCACCGTGGCCCAGATCTCCGTGCGGCACCGCTCGGTCTGCGAGTAGGCCTCACACTGCGTGAACCACTGCCGACCGTTGAACTCGTGCTTGCCGGGCTCCGTGTAGGGCGCAGTCCGGACGAACGTGTCGGAAGGCTTGGTCGGCGTCGTCGTCGGCTTGGCCGAGGGCTTCACCGAGGGCTTCACCGAAGGCGACTTCGACGGGCTCGGCGACACCGACGGGGTCGGCGACACCGACGGGCTCGGCGACGCCGAGGGCGAAGCGCTCGGCGACGGCGACGGCGACGAAGCCGGCGTCACCGTGACCGTTGCGGTACCGGCGGCCGTTCCGTCGGTGGCCCTCACCGTCGCGGTACCGACGGCCTGGCCGGCCGGCACGGTGATCCGTGCCGTGGCCACGCCCACCTCGTTGGCGGGCACGGTCACCGTGCTGTCCCCGAGCGTCACCGTCACGTCGGCGCCGGGCACGAACCCGATGCCGGTCACGGTCACCTCGGACCCCTGCTCCGCCGTCGTCGGGGTCACAGACACCCGCGCGTCGGTCAGCGGGGCGTCGGTCAGGTCAGCCACCTCGACGGGCCCTCGGAGGTTGAGCTCCGCTACCTGCGCCCACGGCTGGCTCTGCCCGCCGGTCCCGGTCACGGCCGACGTGGACGTGAGACGCAGGTACCGCGCGGTCACGGGCTGGTCGAAGGTGACCGTCTTGGCGTCGGTGTTCGACGCGTCGAAGGTGCCCTTCGCCACCTGCGTGTAGACAGCATCCGCGGGGTTCGCGAAAGACCGGCCCTGCAGTTCGGTCGCGGTCCGCGTGCCGAAGGTGCCCGTCGCCGAGTGCACCTCGAAGCCGACGATCTGCCCGTTACAGGCTGCCGGATTGATGGAGGAGCCACACGCCGACTTGGGACGGGGCACGTACGTCAGCGACCCGACGGTCTGCACGGACCCGAGATCCACGGTGATGAAGTGGGGGTGGGTCGGATTGCTCCCCTGCCACTGCGTGTGCCAGAACGACGCCGGGTTGCCGTCGACGGCGGCGGTGACGTAGCCGTTGCCCCCGCCTTCGGCCGGTTCCGCCGAGTTCCACGCCACGACGCCGGAGATGGCGACCGGGGCGGCCGGGTTCACCAGGGCGATCTGCGCCGACACAGCGCCGGTCTCACCCGTCGGGGTCAGCACCGTGGCGGTGATCACTCCCGACGTGCCCGACTGCGGCGCCCGCACCGTGACGGTGGCGATGCCATCGCCGGCGGGAACCCACTGACGCGAGGGGGAGACTACCCAGCCTGCCGGAGCATCCACGACCAGCACGCTGTCGGCGGGCAGACCGTTGGTGATCAGCGAAATGGTCTGGGTGGTGCCCAGCGTCATACCGGTGGGCTCGCTGGCCAGCTCCACCAGCGGAGCGCGGCTGACCACGAGCTCGAAGGTGACACTCGCGGACCCGCCGCGACCGTCGCTGACAGTGACCGTCACCTGGCTGGTGCCCGTGGCAGTCGGTGAGCCGGAGATGAGGCCGGTCTCGGCGTTGAGGGTGACGCCGGCCGGGAGGCCGGTCGCCGAATAGGTCAACGCGTCCCCATCGCGGTCGGACGCGAGGATCTGGATCGCGACGTCGCGCTCGACGATGGCGCTCTGGGCGCCGACATCGGTGATGCGGGGCTCACGGTTGCTGTCGGGATCGACGAACACCTCAAGGTTCTGGCTCGCGTCGTACGACGCGAACCAGTCTTCGGCCGGGGCAGCACCGATGGTGGGCATGACCTTACCGTCGTACGTGGTGACCACGACGGGCTCGTCCGCAGTGCCGTAGGCCCACAGGCGGGCGCTGGAGTCGTCACACGAGGTGCCCGACTTGAAGAAGACCGTCGCACTCGGCGCCAGGTCCAGGGTCCGCAGCTGCTCAAGCGAGTTCAGCGGCGCGGTCTGGGTGCCGGGGCCGGCGGTCGGGGCTTCACAGTCGATCCAGATGTCCGTGGGTCGACCGGGGTCCTGCTCCAACGTTTGGTAAAGCGACAGGTTCGCGATGCCGTAGGTGCCGCGTGCCGAGGGTACGGTGACGCGGAATTCCTGGGCGGTCACGGGGGTGTCGAGACGCCAGATGCGGTTGACACCGACGGCACGCCCGGTGGCGATCTGCTGCCAGTTGCCGGCGACCTTCGCCTCGACCTTGACCTCGCGGATCTGCTGGCCGTGGTCCGCGGCGTCCTCGCTGAGGCTGATGCGGTTGACGCGCTGGGGCGAGCCGAGGTCGATCAGCAGCGGCGTGGTGTCGTCGCCGCCATCGGAGACCCACGACGAGCGGCTGTTGCCGTCGGTGATGTCGTGGGTGGTCTCGCTGCCGACGGTGACCGCGCGGCCGAGTGCGAGGTCGTTGCCGAACGCCTTGCGACGCAGCTGTGCGAAGTCCATGATCGCGTCGACGTTGGATTGCGACAGTCGACCCTCCGTCGTCGGGGGCACGTTCAGCAGCAGGACGGAGTTGCGGCCAACGGATGCATCCCAATGGTTGTCCAGCAGCGCCTGCCCCGTCTTCGGGGTGTCCTTGCCCGGGCCCCAGAACCAGCCCGGGGTGAGCTTCATGTCGGCCTCGGACGGCCACCAGTGCAGGTGGCTCGCCCGTCCGTCCTGCGTGGCGGAGACGATCTGGTCGTCGAAGCCGTACAGCTGGTCGAAGTTGCCCGATTGGACGGCGCCGATCCTGCCGCCGGGTTCGCTCTCCTTGACCGGTACGACAGCCCACTCGTCATTGCGGGCCCAGCCGTGCTCATTTCCGACCCAGCGGATGTCGCGGCCACCCACGGCGATCTGCGCCTTGGGTTGCAGCTTCTTGATCAGGTCGTAGTACGCCGAGTAGTCGAAGCGCTCGGTGCCGGAGGTGTTGCCGCCGGCACCGTCGAACCACACCTCGTCGACCTGGCCGTACTGGGTGAGGACTTCGTACAGCTGGTTCAAGAAGTACTGGCCGTAGTCGGTGGCGTTGTAGTTGTAGGTCGGCAGGTCGCCGGCGGCCACTGCTGCCGAGCGGTCATCACCCTCCACCAACGTCGGAATGGTGCGGGGCGTCGCTGAGGAACCGTTGGCGTAGATGCCCTTGATCTCGGCATTCGAGTCAGCCGGTGACAGGTACAAGCCCACGCCCATGCCGTACTTGTGCGCGGCTTCGGTGAACTCCTTGACGATGTCGCCTTCGCCGTTCTTCCACGGGGAGGCGGAGATGTCGTAGTCGGAGTAGCGGGTCGGGTAGGACAGGAAGCCGTCGTGGTGCTTGACGGTCAGCACTGCCATCTTCATGCCGGCGTCGCGCAGGTTCTTCAGCCACGAGTCGATGTCGGCGTTGGTGGGATTGACCTTCTCCGCCGGGTAGGTGCCGTAGCCCCACTCGATGTTCTCGAAGGTGTTCGGGCCGAAGTGCAGGAAGCCGGTGTACTGCAGTTCCTGCCAGTCGAGCTGCTCCGCCGTCGGGCGGACGGCGCTGGCCTTGGCAATGATGTCTTCGCGGCAGTCCTCCGCGCTGACCGCGACGAAGTTTCCAGTCTCGAAGGGGCCGCCTTCGCAGGTGGCGACCGGATCCAGCGTCTGGAACAGGAAGGCTTCACTGCGGAACGCCTCGTTCAGCTGGGCCAGGCGGGCGCGCTGGATGGTGCCGGTGAATCCGCGGTCGAGGCCGGCGGTGTTGACGTCGTTTCCGAAGGCGGTGCCACCGGGGATGGCCTGACGCATCAGCGTGGTGGCGGTGATGGTGGGACCGGCCACGCCGTCGAGCCAGAGGTGCATCTTCGCGCCGCCCTCGGGCTGCGGGTCGTAGGCCACCGAGAGGACGTGCGACGCTCCAGCGGCCGGAAGCGCGATGGTGGCGATGTGATTGGACCAGTTGCCCGCGGTTCCCGTGGGGTTGCTGGAGAAGCCGTAGCGTAGCTGCCCGTCCTGGTAGCGGACGAAGGAGTTGCCGCCGAGCGCGAAGATGGTGGCGAGGGTGCGCTGCGTGGCCGAGGGCGTGAACTCGAGCTCGGCGACGAAGCCGGCGTCGAGATTCACCGCGCTGAGCGGGTTCGGGTCGGCCAGGAAGTTGAGCGCGTGCGTGGCGGCGCTCAGAGTCGCCTGACCGCCGCCGACGGTGGCGCCGTCACGGGACGTCAGGGCACCTTCCACGGTCTCCCCCGCCGCGGGCACGTAGGCCGTGCCGTTGAGCGAGCCGTCGAACGAGACGTCGAGCAGGTCGGTGGTCAGGGCACGCGGCTGGAACTCGAAGGCCACGTCGGCCGAGCCGTCGGTGGCGGCGACGCGGACCTCGTGCAGCGTGCCGGGCATCCCACGGTCCTGTCCCGCCGGGTGCACGTCATTGCCGAAGCCGAACATGTTCGCCGAGCCGCTCGCCACCACGAGGGGGTGCGGGCCCGTGACCGGGGGCATGGCGACCCCGTCGAGCATGAGGTCGACGGTGGTCTGGGCAGCCGTGTAACGGTAATGCAGTGAGATCGCATGGCGTTCGCTGTCCGACGGCAGCTCCACGTCGCGCGTGTGCTTGGTCCAGGATCCGCCGAGGTTCGTGTCCCAGCCGTAGCGCAGCTTGCCGTCCTGCGCACGGACGTAGAAGTTGCCACCCGCGGACATGATCGTGTCGAAGTGGCCGACGGCGTTGGGGGTGTACTGCACCTCCATGAGGAAGCTCTTGGTTCCGCTGTCGAGCGCGAAGTTGTTCGGCAGGAACCGGATGCCCTCGGTTCCTCCGGCGAGGACGACGCCCTCGCCGGGCACCTGGTCCTCGTTCCCGTCCATTCGCTGCAGCGTGCCGCGCTTGAGCTCGGTTCCCTGGGCGGTGTAGTCCTCTGTGCCCACGAGAGAGCCGCCGAACGCGACGTTCAGCGAGTCGCCCTCTGCAGCTTGGGCGGGTTGAAGGGTGGGGGTCATGGTTGTGGCGAGAGCCACAGCGAGGGCACTGACGAGCACCTTGCTGAAGCCTGCGAATCGCTTGCGCACGGGCATTGGTCTCCGATCCTGATCAGCTCTGATCCAGTGACGTCATGCTAGACCGCGGTGTTAGCGTTGCCACGATGTGGACAACGCGACTGCGCGGTAGCCCTACGCGAGAGGGTGCAGCCCACCCACGGGTTCGGCGTCATTCCGCTTCGGGGCGGAGCCGGCAGAGGAGCGGGAACGGCGAAGGGGCCGCACAGCCAAGCTGTGCGGCCCCTTCGCGGATCAGTAGATCAGATCACTTGAGGATCTTGGTGACATTGCCTGCACCGACGGTACGGCCACCTTCACGGATGGCGAACTTGAGGTTCTCCTCCATGGCGATCGGCTTGTTGAGGTGCACGGTCATCTCCGTGTTGTCGCCGGGCATGACCATCTCGGTTCCAGCGGGGAGCTGGACGACGCCGGTCACGTCGGTGGTGCGGAAGTAGAACTGCGGGGAGTAGTTCGAGAAGAACGGCTTGTGACGGCCGCCTTCTTCCTTGTTCAGCACGTAGACGTTGGCCTCGAAGTCGGTGTGCGGGGTGGTCGAGCCCGGCTTGATGACGACCATGCCGCGCTCGACGTCTTCCTTCTTGGTGCCGCGGAGCAGCAGGCCGACGTTCTCGCCAGCGCGACCCTCGTCGAGGATCTTGCGGAACATCTCAACACCGGTGACGGTGCTGGTCTGCTTCTGCTCACGGATGCCGATGATGTCGACGGTGTCGCCGGTGTTGACGACGCCGCGCTCGATGCGGCCGGTGATGACGGTGCCACGACCGGTGATCGTGAAGACGTCCTCAACAGGCATCAGGAAGGGCTTGTCGGTGTCGCGCTCGGGCTGCGGGATGTACTCATCCACGGCCTCCATGAGCTCGAGGACCGACTTGCTCCACTTCTCGTCGCCGTTCAGGGCGGGGAATGCGGCAACGCGGACGATCTTGGTGTCTTCGAAGCCCTGAGCGGTCAGGATCTCGTCGAGTTCCATCTCGACCAGGTCGATGAGGTCAGCGTCATCGTCGTCGATCATGTCGCACTTGTTGAGCGCGACGACGATCGCCGGCACGCCGACCTGGCGAGCCAGGAGAATGTGCTCGTGGGTCTGAGCCATCGGGCCGTCGGTGGCGGCGACCACGAGGATGGCGCCGTCCATCTGAGCCGCACCGGTGATCATGTTCTTGACGTAGTCAGCGTGTCCGGGGCAGTCGACGTGCGCGTAGTGACGCTTCTCGGTCTGGTACTCGACGTGCGAGATCGAAATGGTGATACCACGCTGGCGCTCTTCGGGCGCCTTGTCGATCTGGTCGAACGCCGAGGCAGAGTTCCACTGCGGGTACGCGTCGTGCAGCACCTTCGTGATCGCCGCGGTGAGAGTGGTCTTGCCGTGGTCGACGTGTCCGATGGTGCCGATGTTGCAGTGCGGCTTGGTCCGCTCAAACTTGGCCTTTGCCACGAGGGCTCCTTCTTGGATCTCGCCACGCACTCTGCGCAGCTCTAGATTTTCGGGGTTCCTGATGCCGGTAGGGCACAAGGGACTCATTCATTTTTGTGCAGTGAGCGCCGATAGTCAAACCAGAGGTGCTCACACTGATCGGCCAGTCTAGCGAATAGGTTCGAACTGCGGAGCGGCGAGGTTCAGATCCGGTCCCGATTGCCTATGGCCGAGGGCCGCAGCATCGAGATGTGGGCGATGCCGGCCTCCTCGAACTGCTCCGCCACCGGCCTGAACCCGAAGCCCGCATACAGGGCCTGGACGTAGGTCTGTGAGTGCAACACCATCGGCTGGGTGCCCAGGCGGTCCACGGCCTCCCGGATGAGCACGCGGGCCAGCCCCTCACCTCGCCGGTCGCTCCGTACCGCCACCCGGCCCAGCGCCCAGGAGGCGCCGTATTCCGGCGTGGCGAGCCTGAGCGTGCGCAGGTAGGCCGCCGCTCCCCCGTCGTCGTGGATGGCGTAGTGCAGCGTCTGCGGTGCGCGGTCGTGCGCGTCGAAATCCTGGACGTCGGCACGCTGCTCCACGTAGAACACCACCGAGCGCAGCACGGCGATGTCGAAGAACTCGTCCTTGCCCAGTTCGGCCCAGGTCCTGATCCGCATGTCCACAGCGTCACTGTATAGAAAACCGGCCGGGAGCTTTCGCTCCCGGCCGGTCTCACACATCGTGGGGCCGAGTGCTACTCGCCCTTCGCCTTGGCGACGATCTCTTCCATGATGTTCTTCGGGGTCTCGGCGTAGGAATCGAATTCCATCGAGTAGTTGGCCTGGCCCGAGGTCTTCGAGCGCAGGTCACCCACGTAGCCGAACATCTCCGAGAGCGGCACGAGCGCCTTGACGACACGGTTGCCGTGAAGCTCGTCCATGGACTGGATCGAGCCACGACGCGAGTTCAGGTCACCGATGACGGTGCCCAGGTAGTCCTCGGGCGTGGTGACCTCGACGGCCATGACGGGCTCCAGGATTGCCGGGTCCGCCTTGCGCGCGGCTTCCTTGAAGGCCATGGAGCCGGCGAGCTTGAACGCCAGCTCCGAGGAGTCGACGTCGTGGTAAGCGCCGTCGGTCAGCGTCACCTTGATGTTGTCGACCGGGTAGCCGGCGAGCACGCCGAACTGCAGGGCCTCCTTGACGCCGGCGTCCACCGCGGGAATGTACTCGCGGGGGATGCGGCCGCCGGTGACGGCGTTGACAAACTCGTAGCCGGAGCCGGGCTCGGTGGGCTCGAGGTCGATGATGACGCGCGCGAACTGGCCGGAGCCACCGGTCTGCTTCTTGTGCGTGTACTCGACCTTCTGCACCTTGCGGCGCAAGGTCTCGCGGTACGCGACCTGCGGCTTGCCGATGTTCGCCTCGACCTTGAACTCCCGCTTCATGCGGTCGATCAGGACGTCGAGGTGCAGCTCACCCATACCGGCGATGATGGTCTGCCCGGTCTCCTCGTCGGTGTGGACCCGGAAGGTGGGGTCCTCCTCCGCGAGACGCTGGATGGCGTGCGACAGCTTCTCCTGGTCGGACTTCGTCTTCGGCTCGATCGCCTGCTCGATGACGGGGTTCGGGAAGGTCATCGACTCCAGCACGATGGGGTTGGCCGGGTCGCACAGGGTCTCGCCGGTGGTGGTGTCCTTGAGCCCCATGACCGCGCAGATCATGCCGGCACCGATGGAGGGGATCTCCTCACGCTTGTTGGCGTGCATCTGGTAAATCTTGCCGATGCGCTCCTTGCGGCCCTTGGTCGAGTTGAGGACCTGCGAACCAGACTGCAGGACGCCGGAGTAGACGCGCACGAAGGTCAGGCGACCCAGGTGCGGATCGGCGGCGACCTTGAAGGCGAGGGTCGACAGCGGCTCGTCGTCGGAGGGGTGACGCTCGAGCTTGACGTCCTCGTGGCCGGGCTTGAAGCCGTCGATGGCGGGCACGTCGAGCGGCGACGGCAGGTAGGCGACGACCGCGTCGAGCAGGGGCTGCACGCCCTTGTTCTTGAACGAGGTGCCACAGACCACGGCGGTGAACGCGTTGGTGATGACGCCCTTACGGATGGCCGCCTTGACCTGCGCGACCGAGGGCTCCTCGCCTTCCAGGTACAACTCCATGATGTCGTCGTCCACGTCCGCCACCCGCTCGATGAGCGTGGCGTGGGCAGCCTCGGCCTCGGCCCGGAGCTGGGCGGGGATCTCCTCGACGTCGTAGTCCTCGCCCATGGCGGTCTCGCCGCGCCACGTCAGCGCGCGCATCTCCACGAGGTCGACGACGCCCAGGAAGTCACCCTCGGAGCCGATGGGCAGCTGCAGCAGCAGCGGATCGGTGTTGAGGCGCTCGCGGATCGTCCTGACGACGTGGCTGAACGAGGCGCCGGTGCGGTCGAGCTTGTTGATGTAGCAGATGCGCGGCACGCCGTACTTGGTGGCCTGGCGCCACACGGTCATCGACTGCGGCTCGACGCCGGCCACGCCGTCGAACACCGCAACGGCGCCGTCGAGGACGCGGAGCGAACGCTCGACCTCGACCGTGAAGTCCACGTGCCCGGGGGTGTCGATGATGTTGATGAGGTGTTCGTGCCAGAAACAGGTCGTCGCGGCGGACGTGATCGTGATGCCGCGCTCCTGCTCCTGCTCCATCCAGTCCATGGTGGCTGCGCCGTCATGGGTCTCACCGATCTTGTGGTTCTTGCCGGTGTAGAACAGGATGCGCTCGGTCGTGGTGGTCTTGCCGGCATCAATGTGCGCCATGATGCCGATGTTGCGAACCTTGTTCAGGTCGGTCACAGTTCGGTCCTTCTCGAGTATCGAAGAGTCAAGTCGTTAGACGGTGAGAGCCCCCGTACCCTGCGGTACGGGGGCAGCTGAATCACCAGCGGTAGTGGGCGAAGGCGCGGTTGGCCTCGGCCATCTTGTGCGTGTCCTCGCGGCGCTTCACGGAAGCACCCAGACCGTTCGAGGCGTCGAGAATCTCGTTCATGAGACGCTCGGTCATCGTCTTCTCGCGACGAGCGCGGGAGAAGCTGACGAGCCAACGCAGCGCCAGAGTGTTCTGACGGCCGGGCTTGACCTCGATCGGCACCTGGTAGGTGGCGCCACCGACGCGGCGGGACTTGACTTCGATCGAAGGCTTGACGTTGTCGAGAGCCTTCTTCAGCGTCTGCACCGGATCGGTACCGGTCTTGGCGCGGGCGCCCTCGAGGGCGTCGTAGACGATGCCCTGGGCGACGGACTTCTTACCGTCGAGCAGGATCTTGGAGACGAGCTGCGAAACGAGCGGCGAACCGTAGACGGGGTCGATGACCACGGGACGCTTCGGGGCGGGACCCTTGCGAGGCATTACTTCTCCTTCTTGGCGCCGTAGCGGCTGCGGGCCTGCTTGCGGCCCTTGACACCCTGGGTGTCGAGCGAGCCGCGGACGATCTTGTAGCGCACACCGGGGAGGTCCTTCACACGACCACCGCGCACGAGCACCATCGAGTGCTCCTGGAGGTTATGGCCGACGCCCGGGATGTAGGCGGTGACTTCGATGCCGGAGCTCAAACGCACACGCGCGACCTTACGGAGCGCGGAGTTCGGCTTCTTCGGCGTGGTGGTGTACACGCGAGTGCACACGCCGCGGCGCTGGGGCGAGCCCTTCAGCGCGGGCGTATTGCTCTTGGACGGTTTGTCCCTGCGGCCCTTCCGGACCAGCTGCTGAATAGTTGGCACCTGTTTGGTTTCACTTTCGTTGTCTGGATATTGGCGGGGGTTTCCCTGGCGCAGGTCTCCGTGTCATCGTTCCGGGTCACCGTTCCGGGCAGAAACACAGTTGGCTGCCGTGCGAACACCGCACGCGTCAGGGATCCTCGCAACGTTTAGGACCTGAGCGTCATGCCAGGGCACGCACAATCGCGCCCTAGTCCGGGCACGCTTGCCAAGATTACTCCACCGGTGCCTGAGGGTCAAAAATCCCGCGGACCAAAATGGCACCCCCTAGTGAGGTGCCGCCAGCCCCCCGTCACACAAGCCGGCCGCCCTCCCGTCAGGGAAGGCGGCCGGCTCACACCCTCAGGTGCACCGTCAGCGCTTCTCCGGTCCCCCGAACATCACGATGTTGTTGAACACCCACTCGTTGCTCTGGCTGAAGGTGTACCCACCGGCAGGCTTGGCGGTGGCGGCGTACACCGTCGTCATCGTGTAGGAGCGGCACGCGCCCCTGCCTGTGGCGGCGGTGTCACACTCGGTGCGCCACTGACGCCCACCGGAGGTGAACACACCGTCGGTGGTCGAGCCCAGGTCGCCCAGCGGGTTGCCCTTCCAGGCCTCCCGCGTCATGAACGGCAGGTACGTCAGGTTGTTGAACGCCCACCCCGACTCCCGGACGAACTGGCCGTTGTCCACCTTGACCACCGTCGCCCAGATCTCCGTGCGGCAACGCTCCGTCTGCGAATACGACTCGCACTCTGTGAACCACTCACGACCGTTGAAGTCGTGCTTCCCGGGCTGGGTGTACGGCGCAGTGCGGACGAACTTGCCCGTGCCCGCAGTAGCAGTGGGCTTCACCGTCGGCGACTTCGACGCAGTCGGCGACACCGTCGGCTTCACGGTCGGCGTCACAGACGGGGAAGGCACTACCTTCGGCTGCACCGAGATGGTGAATTCCATCAGAGCCACGTTGCCCGCAGCGTCGGTGACCAGCACCGTCACCTCGTGGTCACCGACCGCGTTCGTCGTGCCCGATATCACGCCTGTCTGGGCGTTGATGGTGAGTCCAGCAGGTAGGCCGGTTGCGGAATGGGCCAGTGGCGTGGAGTCATCCTCGGCCGCGATCCGGATGGTCGCGGCCACGCCCGAGGTGACCTTGGTGGTGGCCAACTGCGTGACGGCGGGCGCGGAAATGTCTCCCTGAGGATCGATCTCCACTGCGGGGATGATCACCTCGTAGATCGAGAGATACGGAGTCAATGCCTTCTCCGTCACGTTGATCCGCACGTACCGGGCGTCGACCCGGTCGAACTCCAGTTGGTCCACCCGCTCCCCGGTGCTCTGGCCGCTCTTGGCGGTGACTTCTGTCCAGGTCACTGCGTCGTCCGAGACGAGCACGGTGTAGGCGGCGGCAGCAGCCGCTTCCCAATGGACCTGAACCTGATCGATGGCGCTCCGGACACCGAGATCAATCTGCAGCCACGTGGGCATTGCATAACTGGCGGACCAGCGGGTGCGCAGATTGCCGTCGACGGTGTTCTCCGGACCGAACGCCGGCGCTTCGTTACCGGAAGCCGTGGCTGTGGCTCCGTCAGTCAGCGGACGCGGCCCGTTGACCACGGCCTCCCAGGCGCTCGCACCCGCTTGGGACTTGGCCGAGACCCGCACATAGCGGCCGATCATGGCCTCGAACTCGACGCTGTTGCCAGTGGCGTGCACCGCGGCGGCGCGCCAGTTCTCGCCGTCGTCGGAGATCTCCACGTGGTACGACGTGGGCAGGGGTTGGGCCCAGGCCACGTCCACGCTCGCGATGGTGCTCAACGCACCGAGATCAACCACGAAGGAGGGGTCCTTCTGCGTGCTGGCCCACCGCGTCGTGCGGCTGCCGTCGGTGAGCGCCGCAGCCGGACCCTCCGGAGTGCTGGACGAAGCGGTGACGCTGGCGTTGCGGCTCAACTCGACGGTACCGGGCGGCGACACCGCACCGATGGTGGTCAGACCCGGGCCCCGCCCGATCTCGCGGACTCCGGCGGTGAACTCGGCGTAGGTGCGCGTCGGGGTCTGTGCATTCCACGTCTTCTGGGAGATGACAGGGAAGGAATCCTCGATCAGACCGTCGACGTCGAGTTCGGTGTAATCGGCGTCCACCAGGTCGTTCCACACCGCGAACCGGGCGCCGTTGGGCGCACCCGCCGGCACGATGTCGGTGGCGTCGAGCCTGTTGGGCAGCCACACGTCGTAGAGCCGCTGGTTGTTGAGGCCTTGGCCGTGGTAGTAGTTCGCGAACGGCACCACGTAGAGGGTGGAGTCGTTCATGTTGATGTACTCGTAGCCGTCAGCCTCTGCGCTGGCCATGCCGTACCAACCGTTGTTCCAAGCGCCGATCAGCACGTCACGGTCATAGCCGGCAGCTGAACCGTGCATCACCGTCATGGAGCCCCACGCGGCCGGCTTCTTGCCGTGGCTGCGGATGTACGCAGCCATCTCATTGAAGAAGTCCCGGTACTCCTCGGCCTCTGCTCGGCTGTACTCATCCGCGCCGAAGTGGACGACCGGGCCCTCGAACCAGTCGATGAACTCGCCGAAGATCATCTTGATCATCTCGCGCGTCTCCGGCTTGGAGAGGTCGAGCATGTCGTCGTCGCCTCCGTTGAGTCCCAGTTCGGGGCGCCACTGGATGAACGCCAGCGAGTGTGCAGGCACGTCGATCTCGGGCGTGATCACGACGGCGTTATCAGCTGCGGTCTCCTCGAAGGAGCGCCAGGTCTCTCGGTCGTAGCTGCCGTCCTCAGCCGCGAGACCGGCCAACTCGGGGTTGTCCGAGGCGAGGCGGAAAGCGGCGTACCCGTCCTGCCAGCCCGTGCTGGGGCGAGGGATCTGGTTGTCGTTCAGGTGGATCTGGAAGGAGTTCAGCTTGTACCAGCCCATCATCTTGATGTAGTCGCGCAGGAACTCGGGTGTGAAGTAGCGGCGGCCGACATCGAGCATGAAGCCACGGTCGGCGTAATCGGGCCAGTCGTGCGCCGTACCGACGGGGAACTGGTCGCGTCCCTCTGACTGCATCAAGCCCTGCAGGAGAGTGCGCGTTCCGTAATACAGACCCTGCTCACTGTGAGCGGTGATCGTCACCTGGTCCTCGCCGGCGACAAGCTCGTAGCCCTCGGCGTTGAACAACTCGCCGGCCCCCGTGACGCTGAGCTCCTCATCTATCAGCAGGACGATATCCGCGGAGCCCGTGGTCGTGGTGGTCTGCGCAGGGAAGCCGGTGTAGGCGGTGAGGTCATCGACGAAGCGGCCGGCGAGATCCGCGGCTTCTGGCGCGGCGACGGTCGTCGGTCCATCCGCATCCTGTTGGAAGTTGCCTTGGCCCCCCACCCATTGCTGTAGTTCCGGAACGATGAGCGGTGCGGCGTTGGGCTGCGCGTTCGCGTGCGGTGCCGCAAACGTGCTGCCGACCATCGCCACTGCCATGATGGGGACAAAATACCGAGCCAGTGATTTCACCATGAATCCTTTCGACGCCCCAAGACACCATCCCGGGGTTCCTTGTGTCTGCAGGTCGGGGCGATGTGCTCACCCACCTTGAGCAACACCACCAACGGCCGCTCAGCCTTCAGCACCGGGTTCGGGGCAGGACCGATCGGCTCGAACGCGTCTGCGCAGGGCGCGGATGATACCGCGGCGCCACCACGATCAGCAGTGGGGGTGGCTTGGGGATTCGTTATGAAACCGAGACTGACCGATTGCGCGATTCACGTTGACGGGGGCCTCTCAGTTGAGCACCATGTGACAGAGAAAACCGTTTCACGGGTCCTCGTATGCCGCCCCGTGTCACACATGCCGATTCGTCGGAGAGGGCATCAGAGCCCCACCCAGGGATGGCCAGAGTTGGCCTCCACTGATCCGTTTCTAGGAGGAAACGATAATGAAGCTCAATCGTCGCGGGTTCATCGGGCTGGGCGCTGCCAGCGTTGCCGTCCTCGGTCTGGCCGCCTGCGGAAATGACACCGCCGCACCCGGTACCGATCCGACCACCTCCGCCAGCGCCGGCGGAGGCGAAGCGGCAGCCGGCGGCAAGGTCGGCGTCTCGATGCCCACCCAGACCTCGGAGCGCTGGATCGCCGACGGCGACGCCGTCAAGTCGCAGCTCGAGGAGGCCGGCTTCGAGGTCGACCTGCAGTTCGCCAACGATGACATCCCGACCCAGTCGCAGCAGGTCGACCAGATGATCACCCAGGGCGTCAAGGTCCTCATCATCGCCGCCATCGACGGCACCGCGCTCGCACCGCAGCTGGATGCAGCGGCCGCAGCCGGCATCAAGGTGATCTCGTACGACCGTCTGATCCGCGACTCGGAGAACGTCGACTTCTACGTTTCCTTCGACAACTTCAAGGTCGGCGTCGCTCAGGGCCAGTCCCTCATCGACGGCCTCGCTGAGCGCTTCAGCGCCGAGAATCCCGCCAACATCGAACTGTTCGCCGGATCGCTGGACGACAACAACGCCCACTTCTTCTTCGACGGCGCCATGTCGGTCCTGCAGCCGAAGATCGATGCGGGCGAGTACGTCGTCCCCTCGGGCCAGACCTCCATCGAACAGGCCGCCATCCTCCGTTGGCAGCAGGAGACCGCGCAGAAGCGCATGGAGGACCTCCTCACCGCCAACTACGGCGACAAGAAGCTCCACGGCGCCCTGTCCGCCTACGACGGTCTCTCGCGCGGCATCATCACCGCTCTGGAGAACAACGGCTACGGCGGCGAGACCTTCCCCATCGTCACCGGTCAGGATGCCGAGATCGCTTCGGTCAAGCTCATCAACGACGGCATCCAGTACTCGACGATCTTCAAGGACACCCGTCTCCTGGCTGAGCAGGCCGTCAAGGCCGCCGTCGCACTGCTCGAGGGCAACGAGCCCGAGGCCAACGACACCGAGACCTACGACAACGGCATGAAGGTCGTGCCGTCGTACCTCCTCGACGTCACCACCGTCACCAAGGACAACGTCACGGAGGCTCTGGTGGACACCGGCTACTGGACCCAGGAGCAGGTCGACTCCGGCGTTGCCTGATCCCGGGTAACTGACGTGATGGGGCCGGTGGTTGAATATCAACCGCCGGCCCCATCCGAGATTGAAAGCAGGCATACCTTGAGCGACATCATTCTCGAGATGCGCAACATCACCAAGGAATTCCCCGGTGTGAAGGCGCTGTCAGACGTGAATCTCAGCGTGCGGCGTGGCGACATCCACGCCATCTGCGGTGAGAACGGAGCCGGCAAGTCCACCCTCATGAAGGTGCTGTCAGGCGTCTACCCGCACGGAACCTACGATGGCCAGATCTTCTTCGATGACGAAGAGGTCAAGTTCAACTCGATCAACCAGTCCGAGGCCAAGGGCATCGTCATCATCCACCAGGAGCTGGCACTGGTCCCCCAGCTGTCCATTGCGGAGAACATCTTCCTCGGCAACGAGCAGGCGCAGAACGGCCGCATCAACTGGCACAAGACGAACCAGCGGGCAGCCCAACTGCTGCGCCAGGTGGGCCTCGACGAGAACCCCACCACCCTCATCCAGGACATCGGCGTCGGCAAGCAACAGTTGGTGGAGATCTCGAAAGCCCTCTCCAAAGAGGTCAAGTTGCTGATCCTCGACGAGCCCACGGCCGCCCTCAACGACACTGATTCAGCACACCTTCTCGGCCTGCTGCGCCAACTGCGTGAGCAGGGCATCACGTCGATCATGATCTCCCACAAGCTCAACGAGATCATCTCCATCGCCGACGCCAACACGATCATTCGTGACGGAATGACGATCGAGACCCTCCAGAAGGGCCCGGAGATGCAGCAGAGCCGCATCATCAAGGGCATGGTCGGCCGTGACCTCGAGCACCTCTACCCGCAACACGAGCCAAAGATCGGCGAGGAACTGTTCCGCATCGAGGACTGGTCCGTCATGCACCCCACCATCCCGGGGCGCAAGACCATCGACGACGCCAGCCTCAACGTCCACGCCGGCGAGATCGTCGGCATCGCCGGCCTCATGGGCGCAGGTCGTACCGAACTCGCCATGAGCGTGTTCGGCGAGGCGTGGGGCCACAAGGTCAGCGGCAAGGCATACCTGCACGGCAAGGAGACGAACCTCTCCTCCGTGCACCAGGCGATCGACGCCGGCTTGGCGTACGCCACAGAGGACCGCAAGCGGTTCGGCCTCAACCTGATCGACGACATCCGCCGCAACATCTCCGCCGCCTCCCTCGACCGGCTCAGGACTCCTCTCGGTTCTGTCAATGCCAACGAGGAGATCAAGCGCGCCGAGCAATTCCGAGGCAGCATGCGCATCAAGGCACCATCGGTGATGACGATCGCAGGGCAGCTGTCCGGCGGTAACCAGCAGAAGGTCGTCCTCTCCAAGTGGATGATGACCGAACCCGAGGTGCTCATCCTCGACGAGCCGACCCGTGGAATCGACGTCGGCGCCAAATATGAGATCTACACGATCATCAACTCACTCGCCGACGCAGGCAAGGCCGTCATCGTGATCTCGTCCGAGTTGCCCGAACTGCTCGGCATCTGCGACCGCATCTACACGCTGGCCTTCGGGCGCATCACCGGCGTCCTGGATCGGGGCGAAGCAAACCAGGAGAACCTCATGACACTCATGACCAAGGAAAGGGAGGCTGTCTGACATGGCAAGCGTCAAGAACATGTTGGGGGCGGTGAACCTCCGCCAGAGCGGCATCTTCCTGGCCCTGGTGGCCATCGTCATCCTCTTCCAGGTCTGGACGAAGGGCCTGCTGCTCAGCCCGCCCAACGTGACCAACCTGGTGCTGCAGTACTCCTACATCCTGGTGTTGGCGATCGGCATGTTGTTCGTCATCGTCGTGGGCCACATCGACCTGTCCGTTGGATCCGTGATCGCCCTCGTGGGTGCCATCGCGGCGACCCTCGTGATCAAGATGGGACAGGCCTGGTGGGTCGCGGTCGTCGCCGGGCTCGCTGTCGGCCTGCTGATCGGCCTCTGGCACGGGTTCTGGGTGGCCTACGTCGGCATCCCCGGCTTCATTGTGACCCTGGCGTCCATGCTGCTGTTCCGTGGCGCGACGTTCATGGTGCTGGGTTCCATCTCGCTGTCCCCCATGAGCAACGAGTACAAGCAGATCGCCACGGGGTTCCTCCAAGGGCTCTTCGGTACTGTGCCCATCTTCGGCAAGAACGTGGACATCTTCACGCTGCTGATCGGCATCCTGGCGGTGGCCGCCTTCATCTTCAGCGCGCTGCGTACCCGCGCGGCCCGCATCCAGTACGAGCAGCCCGTGGAGAAAGCAGGCCTGATGGTCGCGAAGTTCGCCGCGATCGCCGTAGCAGTGCTCTTCTTCGCCTTCCAGCTCTCGGTGAGCCGGGGCTTCCCGATCGTGTTGTTCATCCTGGCCGCCCTGATCCTGATCTACGCCTACCTGTCGCAGAACACGGTCTACGGTCGTCACACCTACGCCATCGGCGGCAACATCCACGCGGCCCGCCTCTCCGGCGTCAACGTGAAGCGCACGATCATGCTCGTGTACGTCCACATGGGCCTGTTGTCGGCCATTGCGGGCATCATCTACTCGTCCCGCGCGAACGGTGCGCAGCCCGCCGCCGGCAATGGCATCGAACTCGATGCGATCGCCGCCTGCTTCATCGGTGGCGCAGCCGTCACCGGAGGCGTTGGCCGGGTCGTCGGCGCCATCATCGGCGGCACGATCATGGCAGTGATGACCAATGGCATGCAGCTGCTCGGCGTGGAGGCGCCCACCCAGCAGGTCGTCAAGGGCCTCGTGCTGCTCCTCGCGGTCGCGTTCGACCTCGTGAACAAGCGGCGCGCCGTGTCCAAGGGGTAACTGCCCGACAAGGCAGCAGGGCCGGAAACCGGTTCGCGGATCCTCGTGGTCCTCGCAACACCTGCTGTAGGTGATCTGAAGGACATCATGCACACGCCCGGCTGGCTCGTCCCAGCCGGGCGTTGTGCGTGGTCAGCGGTCGAACCGATCCGGCGAGCAGCCTCACGCCGCGGCACGCAGCGCTGCGCAACCGAAGGACTCGGCCCCGCAACTCCACACAAGGAAACGGTCCTCGCAACGCCCAGAACTGGGTGTTGCGAGGACCGTGAGAAACCGCCGTCAGTGCCCCCTTCGGGACCAGGTTCAGCGAATCTCGCCGAAGTCCATCTCGTCGAGCGGCACGGCCGGGCCGACCACGTCAGAGCCGAACGCGTAATCGTACGGGTCGTAGCTCATCGTGTAGGCCGTGGCGCGGGCCTCTTCGGTGGGCTCCACCCGGATGTTGCGGTAACGCTCGAGACCGGTACCGGCAGGGATCAGCTTGCCGAGGATGACGTTCTCCTTCAGGCCCATGAGCTTGTCGCTCTTGCCCTGGATGGCGGCATCCGTGAGGACCTTGGTCGTCTCCTGGAAGGACGCGGCGGACAGCCACGACTCCGTCGCGAGCGACGCCTTGGTGATACCCATGAGCACCGGACGACCCTCAGCGGGCTTGCCGCCCTCAGAGAGCGCCCGACGGTTCGAGGCCTCGTAGCTGGGACGGTCCACGAGCTCGCCCGGCATCATGTCGGTCTCGCCCGAATCGATGACGGTCACGCGACGCAGCATCTGCCGGATGATGATCTCGATGTGCTTGTCGTGGATGGGGGCACCCTGCGTGCGGTACACACGCTGGACCTCCTCCACGAGGTGCTCCTGCACCTTGCGGAGACCACGCACACGCAGCACGTCCTGCGGGTCCACCTGGCCGGCGGTCAACTGCTGACCGATCGACACGCGGACGCCGTCCTGGATGTGGATGCGCTGGCCCGTGTTGTCCTCGAACTCGAGGCGGGTGCGGCGGCCGACCGGGTACTCCAGGTCTTCGCCACCGTCGTCGCGCACGATGACGATCTTGCGCGAACGGTCGCCGTCCTCGATCCGCACGACGCCGTCGGCCTCTGCGATCGGGGCCTTGCCCTTGGGCTGGCGGGCCTCGAAGAGCTCCGTGACACGGGGCAGACCCTGCGTGATGTCGTCACCGGCCACACCACCGGTGTGGAAGGTACGCATCGTCAGCTGGGTACCGGGCTCGCCGATGGACTGCGCGGCGACGATACCGACGGCCTCGCCGACGTCCACCAGCTTGCCGGAGGCAAGCGAACGGCCGTAGCACATGGCACAGGTACCGGCAGCCGACTCACAGGTGAGCACGGAGCGGACCTTGACCGTGGTGACCCCGGCCTCAACCAGCTTGAGGATCTCGGCGTCACCCAGGTCCGTGCCGGCCTGGACCAGCACGTTGCCCTCGGAATCGACAGCGTCGACGGCCAGCGAGCGGGCGTAGACGGCGGTCTCCACGTCGACCGTGGTCTCCACAGAGGCGCCCTTGGCGAACGGCTCAGCGGGGATCTCGATCGGGCGGCCCGTCTCGTCCACACCTGCGGTGGTCCACTTGGCGATGACCTTGGTGAGGCCACGCTCGGTGCCGCAGTCTTCCTCGCGGATGATCACGTCCTGGGAGACGTCGACCAGACGACGGGTCAGGTAGCCGGAGTCTGCGGTACGCAGAGCGGTGTCGGCCTGGCCCTTTCGGCCACCGTGCGTCGAGATGAAGTACTCGAGCACCGACAGGCCTTCGCGGAAGTTGGACTTGATCGGGCGGGCGATGATCTCGCCCTTCGGGTTGGCCACGAGGCCTCGCATGGCGGCGATCTGACGCATCTGCGTCATGTTTCCTCGAGCGCCCGAGTCCACCATCATGAAGATGGGGTTCTCGGTCGTGAAGTTCGCCTTCATGGCCTCCGTGAGTTCCGTGGTGGCGTCACCCCAGATGCCGATGAGCTCGGACCGGCGCTCGTCCTCGGTCAGCTGACCGCGGTCGTACAGCGTGTCGATCTTGGTGGCCCGGCGCTCGTAGACGTCGAGGATCTCTGCCTTCTGCGGCGGGGTCTGGACGTCCGAGATGGACACCGTCACGCCGGAGCGCGACGCCCACCTGAAGCCCACGTCCTTCAGGTTGTCGAGCGCAGCTGCGACCTTGACCTTCGGGTACGTCTCCGCCAGCTCATTGATGATGGGGCCGAGTACGCGCTTGCCCACGACGGTGTTGACGTAGTGGAAGTCCTCCGGGAGCGCCTCGTTGAAGAGGGCGCGACCGAGCGTGGTCTCCACCAGCACCGAACCATCGGGGCGGGGCTCGACGCCGTCGACTACGACGTCACGCAGCACGATGCGGCACTTGGCGCCGATCGACAGGTCGCCGCGGTCGAAGGCCATGATGGCCTCCGCCAGCGACGAGAAGAGCCGGCCCTGTCCCTTGCCCTCACGCTCGGAGGTCAGGAAGTAGTGACCGATGATCATGTCCTGGGTGGGCATGGTCACGGGGCGGCCGTCTGCGGGCTTCAGGATGTTGTTGGTGGAGAGCATCAGCACGCGTGCCTCAGCCTGGGCCTCAGCCGACAGCGGGAGGTGCACGGCCATCTGGTCACCGTCGAAGTCGGCGTTGAACGCCGTGCAGACGAGCGGGTGGATCTGGATGGCCTTGCCCTCGATGAGCTGGGGCTCGAACGCCTGGATGCCGAGGCGGTGCAGGGTGGGTGCACGGTTCAGCAGCACGGGGTGTTCGGTGATGACCTCTTCGAGGACGTCCCACACGACGGGGCGCTGACGCTCCACCATGCGCTTGGCGGCCTTGATGTTCTGGGCGTGGTTCAGGTCGTCGAGACGCTTCATCACGAACGGCTTGAACAGCTCCAGCGCCATGGCCTTCGGCAGGCCGCACTGGTGCAGCTTGAGCTGCGGGCCGACCACGATGACCGAACGGCCCGAGTAGTCGACGCGCTTGCCGAGGAGGTTCTGGCGGAAGCGACCCTGCTTGCCCTTGAGCATGTCGGAGATCGACTTCAGCGGTCGGTTGCCCGGCCCGGTGACGGGACGGCCGCGACGGCCATTGTCGAACAGCGAGTCCACGGCTTCCTGCAGCATCCGCTTCTCGTTATTGACGATGATCTCGGGGGCACCGAGGTCGATCAGCCTCTTAAGACGGTTGTTGCGGTTGATGACGCGGCGGTACAGGTCGTTGAGGTCCGAGGTGGCGAAGCGGCCACCGTCGAGCTGCACCATGGGGCGCAGGTCCGGGGGGATGACCGGCACGACGTCCAGCACCATCGACGACGGCGCGTTCTGGCCGTTGAGGAAGGCGCTGACCACCTTGAGGCGCTTCAGGGCACGCGTCTTGCGCTGGCCCTTGCCCGTGGCGATGGTCTCGCGCAGCGAGATGGACTCGGCCTTCAGGTCGAAGTCCTGCAGGCGCCGCTGGATCGCCTCGGCGCCCATGGAGCCCTCGAAGTACTTGCCGAAGCGCTTCTTCATCTCGCGGTAGAGAATCTCGTCGCCCTCGAGGTCCTGGACCTTCAGGCCCTTGAACCGCTGCCACACCTCGTCGATGCGGTCCAGCTGACGCTGCGCACGGGTGCGGATGAGGTTGGCTTCCTTCTCGCCAGCCTCGCGCACCTTGCGCTTGACGTCGGCCTTGGCGCCCTCTTCCTCAAGAGCGGCCAGGTCCTCTTCCAGCTTGCGCATGCGGGTTTCGATGTCCGCGTCACGCTTGCCGGCTACCTGCTTGGACTCAGCCTCGACCTTCGCCTGCAGCGAGGAGAGGTCGCGGTGGCGGCCCTCCTCGTCGACGGAGGTGATCATGTGCGCGGCGAAGTAGATGACCTTCTCGAGGTCCTTCGGCGCGATGTCCAGCAGATAACCGAGACGGCTGGGGACACCCTTGAAGTACCAGATGTGGGTCACGGGCGCGGCCAGCTCGATGTGCCCCATGCGCTCGCGACGCACGTTGCTCCGGCTCACCTGGACGCCACAGCGCTCGCAGACGATGCCCTTGAAGCGGACGCGCTTGTACTTGCCGCAGTAGCACTCCCAGTCACGGGTGGGGCCGAAGATCTTCTCGCAGAAGAGGCCGTCACGCTCGGGCTTGAGGGTTCGGTAGTTGATGGTCTCGGGCTTCTTGACCTCGCCCTCGGACCACTTCTGGATCTGCTCGGTGCTCGCGAGACCGATCCGGAGTTCATCGTAGAAGTTCACGTCCAGCACGTTTGGCTTCTCTTTCCCCTACTTCGGCAGTAGGCGCCTGTGAGACATCGGCGATCTCGCCTGTCTCGGATTTCAAGTGTGTGCGAGCGAAGCAAGCTCCGCTGGTGGGCTCACGTGGGGCGCAGCCCCCCGCGGATCAGACTTCGCCGACGTCCATGAAGTTGTCGCTACCGGGACGGCGACCGAGATCGATACCGAAGTCTTCGGCCGAACGCATGTCGTCCTCCGAATCAGTCAGGTCGATGACGGTTCCGTCGTCAGAGAGCACCTCTACGTTCAGGCAGAGGGACTTCATTTCCTTGACGAGCACCTTGAAGGACTCAGGGATGCCCGGCTCGGGGATGTTCTCCCCCTTGACGATCGCCTCGTAGACCTTGACGCGGCCAGGCACGTCATCGGACTTGATGGTGAGCAGTTCCTGCAGCGCCCAGGCGGCACCGTAGGCCTCGAGGGCCCACACTTCCATCTCACCGAAGCGCTGGCCACCGAACTGGGCCTTACCGCCGAGCGGTTGCTGGGTGATCATCGAGTACGGACCGGTCGAACGCGCGTGGATCTTGTCGTCGACCAGGTGGTGGAGCTTCAGCATGTACATGTAGCCCACGCCGATCTTCTCCGGGTACGGCTCGCCGGAGCGGCCGTCGAAGAGACGGGCCTTGCCAGTGGAGTCCACCAGGCGGTCACCGTCACGGGTGGTCAGCGAGTTGGCGAGGAGACCAGCGATCTCCTCCTCGTTGGCACCGTCGAACACGGGGCTGGCGACCTTGGCGTCGCCGTCGACGTGGCCGAGGCCGACGTCACGGAGGCGCTCGGCCCACTCTTCCTGGACCCCGGTGATGTCCCACCCGGTCTTGGCGATCCAGCCGAGGTGGTTCTCGAGGACCTGGCCCACGTTCATTCGCGAGGGCACACCCAGCGGGTTCAGCACGATGTCGACGGGGGTGCCGTCCTCGAGGAACGGCATGTCCTCCACCGGAAGGATCTTCGAGATGACGCCCTTGTTACCGTGGCGGCCGGCGAGCTTGTCGCCGTCGGAGATCTTGCGCTTCTGGGCAACGTGCACGCGAACCAGCTGGTTCACGCCGGGGGGCAGTTCGTCGTCGTCCTCGCGGTTGAACACGCGCACGCCGATGACGGTGCCGGATTCGCCGTGGGGAACCTTGAGCGAGGTGTCGCGCACCTCACGGGCCTTCTCACCGAAGATGGCGCGCAGCAGGCGCTCCTCCGGGGTGAGCTCGGTCTCGCCCTTGGGCGTGACCTTGCCGACCAGGATGTCGCCGGCGGAGACCTCGGCGCCGATGCGCACGATGCCACGCTCGTCGAGATCAGCCAGCATCTCGTCGGAGACGTTGGGGATCTCGCGGGTGATCTCCTCAGCGCCCAGCTTGGTGTCGCGGGCGTCGACCTCATGCTCCTCGATGTGGATCGAGGTGAGGACGTCGTCCTGCACGATGCGCTGCGACAGGATGATGGCGTCCTCGTAGTTGAGGCCCTCCCACGGCATGAAGGCCACGAGGAGGTTCTTGCCGAGTGCCAGTTCGCCCTGGTCCGTGCAGGGGCCGTCTGCCAGCGGGGTGCCGATCTCGACCCGGTCGCCGGGGCCGACCAGCGGACGCTGGTTGATGCAGGTACCTGCGTTCGAGCGGACGAACTTGTCCAGCTTGAAGCTGGAGTACGTGCCGTCGTCGTTGGCGATCTCCAGGAGGTCTGCCGAGACGGAACTCACCACGCCGGGCTTGCGGGCCAGGGTGACGTCACCGACGTCGACCGCGGCGCGGTATTCCATGCCGGTGCCGACGACGGGTGACTCGTTGCGGAGCAGGGGCACCGCCTGGCGCTGCATGTTGGCGCCCATGAGGGCACGCGAGGCGTCGTCGTGCTCGAGGAACGGGATCAGCGCCGTGGCGATGGAGACCATCTGGCGCGGGGACACGTCCATGTATTCGACCTCGCCGACGGGGACCTCGTCGGCGTCGCCGTGCTTCAGGCGGACGAGCACGCGCTCCTCCGTCAGGCGGCCGTCCTCGTTCACTGCGGCGTTGGCCTGCGCGATCGAGTAGCGGTCCTCCTCATCAGCGGTCAGGTAGTCGATCTGATCGGTCACGTGACCGTCGACGACCTTGCGGTACGGGGTCTCGATGAAGCCGAACGCGTTGACGCGGGCGAACGAGGCCAGCGAGCCGATGAGGCCGATGTTCGGGCCTTCAGGGGTCTCGATGGGGCACATGCGGCCGTAGTGCGACGGGTGGACGTCTCGGACTTCCATGCCGGCGCGGTCACGGGACAGACCACCGGGGCCCAGCGCAGACAGACGACGCTTGTGCGTCAGGCCGGCGAGCGGGTTGTTCTGGTCCATGAACTGCGACAGCTGCGAGGTTCCGAAGAACTCCTTCAGCGCCGCGGTCACCGGGCGGATGTTGATCAGTGTCTGAGGCGTGATGGCCTCGATGTCCTGCGTGGTCATCCGGTCGCGCACGACGCGCTCCATGCGGCCGAGGCCGGTCCGGAGCTGGTTCTGGATCAGCTCACCCACGGTGCGGAGACGACGGTTACCGAAGTGGTCGATGTCGTCGGCCTCGACGGGGAGGTCACCCAGGAATTCCTTGTGCTCGTGCAGGGCGACGATGTAGCCGATGGCCGCAGAGATGTCGTCCTCGGTGAGCACCTGCTGATCGAACGGGAGCTCGAGGCCGAGCTTCTTGTTGATCTTGTAGCGGCCGACCTTGGCGAGGTCGTAACGCTTGTCGTTGAAGTAGTAGTTCTCCAGCAACTGCTGCGCAGCGTCACGTGCCGGGGGTTCGCCCGGACGGAGCTTGCGGTAGATGTCGAGGAGGGCCTCGTCCTGCGTCTTGACGGTGTCCTTCTCAAGCGTCAGCCGCATGGACTCCGCGTCGCCGAACTCAGAGAGGATGCGGTCTTCGGTCCAGCCGAGCGCCTTGAGCAGGACGGTGACGTTCTGCTTGCGCTTGCGGTCCAGACGCACGAAGACCATGTCACGCTTGTCGATCTCGAACTCGAGCCACGCGCCACGCGACGGGATGACCTTGCAGGAGAAGATGTCCTTGTCCGAGGTCTTGTCGGGGGTCTGCTCGAAGTAGACACCGGGCGAGCGCACCAGCTGGGAGACGACGACACGCTCGGTGCCGTTGATGATGAAGGTGCCACGGTCCGTCATCAGCGGGAAATCGCCGATGAAGACGGTCTGGGACTTGATTTCACCGGTTTCATTGTTGGTGAACTCAGCGGTGACGAAGAGCGGTGCCGCGTAGGTGGTGTCGCGGTCCTTGCACTCCTCGATCGTCCACTTGGGCTCTTCGAAGCGGTGGTCGCGGAACGACAACTGCATCGAGTCCTGGAAATCAGAGATGGGTGAGATCTCGGCGAAGATCTCTTCCAGGCCGGAGCGGGTGTTGACGTCGGTGCGGCCGGCAGCGAGCTGCTCTTCGACCTTCGCCCGCCAGGTCTCATTCCCGATCAGCCAGTTGTATGCGTCGATCTGCAGGTCCAGGAGGTTGGGAACCTCCAGAGGCTCGTGAATCTTCGCGAACGAGATACGACCGGTGGACGAGACGACATTGGTGTTCTTCAACGCAGAGCGCGAGGCGGCCAAGATTGGGTCCTTCCAAGAACGCTTGAAGCAAATATCCGTGCATGGCGAACTGCCCGTGTCAAATCACGGGCGCAACGCATAGCGGGGCAAAGAACCACTATATATCAAATCGCCGCAGACGGCAACAACCGCGGGCCCCCGGATTTCGGCCTGCGGTGGAGAGGGTCGACGTTGACCTCGCGGGACCGATGATACCGCTCCGGGTGGCGCTGGCAAGTGAAACGGCCCGCCCCCTTACGGGGACGGGCCGGCAGAAGAGTTGGTGACTCTAGATCACTTGAACTCGACGGTGCCGCCGGCGGCCTCGAGGGCCTCCTTGGCCTTGGCAGCGGTGTCCTTGTCGACGCCCTCGAGCACCGGCTTCGGGGCGCCCTCGACGAGGTCCTTGGCCTCCTTCAGGCCGAGGGAGGTCAGAGCGCGCACCTCCTTGATGACGGCGATCTTCTTGTCGCCACCGGAGGTCAGGATGACGTCGACCTTGTCGGAGGCAGCTTCCTCGTCGCCGTCGCCAGCAGCGTCACCGGCAGCGGCAGCCGGAGCGGCCGCAACGGCCACCGGAGCAGCGGCGGTCACGCCGAAGGTGTCTTCGAACAGCGTCACGAACTCGGAGAGCTCGATGAGGGTCATCTCCTTGAAGGCGTCAAGGAGCTCTTCGTTGTTGAGCTTAGCCATGAGGCTTTCCTTTCAGATTGGTCCGCAGCGTGCGGAACAGTGTTGTTATTCCGCAGCTTCCGCTGCTTCAGGTGCCGCTTCCGCGGCGGGGGTCTCGTCCGTGGCTTCGGTGGCCGGCGCGGAGCCAGCACCACCGATCAAGGAGGGGTCAGCCTGTGCGGCGTCGCGCAGCGCGCCGAGCACGCGAGCGCCCTGCGACAGCGGGGCAGCCAGCATGTAGGCGGCCTTGGCCAGGTTGGCCTGGAGCGCGCCTGCCATCTTGGCCAGCAGTACCTCGCGGGATTCGAGGTCTGCCAGCTTCAGAACAGCCTGGGCGTCGAGGAACTTGCCTTCCAGGACACCACCCTTGATTGCCAGAGACGGATTTGCCTTCGCGAAGTCGCGCAGCCCCTTGGTGGCGGCTGCGATGTCACCCGTGACGAAAGCGATAGCAGTGGGGCCGGTGAGGGTCTCGTCGAGCCCTTCGATTCCGGCTTCCTTGGCAGCGATCGCCGTCAGGGTGTTCTTCGCAACGGCGTAGGTGGCGTTCTCACCGAGCGAACGGCGCAGCTGCTTGAGCTGCGCCACGGTGAGACCGCGGTACTCGGTCAGCACTGCCGCCCCGGACTTGCTGAAAGCCTCAGCCAGTTCCGAAACCTTGGCAGCCTTATCCGGCCTCGCCATATG
Source organism: Tessaracoccus sp. ZS01 (assembly GCF_022342445.1). Lineage (NCBI taxonomy): Bacteria > Bacillati > Actinomycetota > Actinomycetes > Propionibacteriales > Propionibacteriaceae > Tessaracoccus > Tessaracoccus sp. ZS01. Next base: position 63,094 of record NZ_PQFE01000004.1, read on the forward strand.
AGTCTCCTTCCGGTCTAACACCTCTGCCCGCCGTGAAGGGCGGCCTGAGGGCCGAAGTGACGCAAGACACAAAAAACGCCCCGGCGCTCAGGCGGCGCGGGGCGGACAGGTATGACCTATTCTTCTCACGTTCACCTGCGCGGGTGCCATGTGGCTTTATGGCTGTTGAGCCACCTGCGGTCTTCGGCTCCCGAAACGATACCGGAAGCCGGCCCAGCGGCCAAATCGGCGGTACCCGCCATCCCTGGGGCTGTGCCAATGCGGTCCCGGAGGCGCCGTCCCTTAAGATTTGGCAGTCGAATCATCCTGTATCCGCATTGAGAGAAGAACTGCCATGCGCCGAATCCTCGCCGCCAGCCTGCTGGCCGCACTCACGCTGACCGCCTGTGGCGGCCAGGACACCTCCGGGCCGGCCGACGCCGGCGACTCCACGGACCGCAGCCACGACGTGTCCGGAGTACAAAAGGTGGACGAGATCGCCGCCCTGCTGCCCGCCGCCGTCGCGGACAAGGGCACCCTGGTCGTCGGTGCCGCCGTCGACTACGCCCCGGCTGAGTTCCGCGCCGATGACCTGCAGACCGCGATCGGCTACGACGTCGACCTCAGCAAGGCGCTCGGCAAGGTGCTGGGCCTCGAGGCGGAGGTCGTCGACGGCGAGTTCGCCTCGCTGCTGGCCGGCATGGGCTCGAAGTACGACATCGGCATCTCGTCGTTCACCATCACCCCTGAGCGCACCGCCAGCTACAACATGATCAGCTACATCACAGTCGGCTCCAGCTTCGCCGTCAAGAAGGGCAACCCCGACGGCCTCAACCCCGACGACGTGTGCGGCAAGGCGATCGGCGTCCAGACCGGCACGTGGCAGGAGGAGGAGCTCGGCATGTTCAACGAGGAGTGCTCCGCCGCCGGCAAGGAAGCCATCGAGGTCCTCTCCTACCCCCGCCAGAGCGACGTGACCACCAACGTGGTGGGCGGCAAGGCTGACGCCTTCTACGCCGACTCCACGGTGGCGAGCTACTCGGTGGCCATCACCGGTGACCAGCTCGAGGTCGTCGGTGACGTCCGCGACGCGGCCCCGCAGGGCATCGTCGTGCCGCAGGACGACGCCGCCCTCACCGAAGCGGTGCAGAAGGCCATGCAGCACCTCATGGACGACGGCACCTGGCAGGCCATCCTCGACTCCTGGGGTGTCGACGAGGCCGCGCTGGACACGGCTGAGCTGAACCCGGAGGGCTGATCCCCGTGCCCACCCGACCGGAGTTGATCCGCGCCCGCCCCGTGCCCAGACCCAGCGTCTGGATCTGGGCGGCCATCGTCCTGGTGCTGTTCGGCCTGCTGGTCTACAGCCTGTTCACGAACCCCAACTACCGCTGGGACGTGGTCGGCCAGTACCTGTTCGACGCGCGGGTCATCTCCGGTGTGGGCTGGACCCTCATCCTGACGGTCCTCGCCATGGCGCTGGGCATCCTGCTGGCGGTCACCACCGCCATCATGCGGATGGGCACCAATCCCATCCTCCGCGCGGTGGCCTACGTCTACATCTGGTTCTTCCGCGGGACCCCCATCTACACCCAGCTGGTGTTCTGGGGCCTCATCGCGGTGCTGTACCCCCGAATGGGGGTGCCGTTCGGCCCCGAGTGGCTGCAGTTCGACACGCAGGACGTCATCAACGCCACCGTCGCAGCCGTGCTCGGCCTGGGCCTCAATGAGGGCGCCTACCTCTCGGAGATCGTGCGCGGGGGGCTCAGCTCCGTGGACAAGGGCCAGTGGGAGGCGTCGACCGCGCTGGGCATGAAGCGATCGACGACGCTGCGTCGCATCGTCATCCCGCAGGCCATGCGGGTGATCGTGCCGCCCACGGGCAACGAGACCATCTCCATGCTGAAGACCACCTCGCTCGTGCTGGCAGTGCCGTTCTCGCTGGAGCTGACGTTCGTCACCAACGCCATCGGCAACAAGAGCTTCCTGCCCGTGCCGCTGCTGATCGTCGCCGCCATCTGGTACCTGAGCATCACCTCGGTGCTGATGGTGGGGCAGGCGCGCCTGGAGCGCTACTACGGCCGGGGCTTCGACAACTCGGAGACCTCCGGCGGCGGCAGAGCCAAGGGCGTCTCGAAGAAGCAGCAGGCCATCCTCGCCTCCGGTACCGTCCATGAAGACCCCAATCTGGAGGTGACCCCGTGACCGCCGCAACCCCCATGGTCGACATCCAGGGCGTGCACAAGTTCTTCGGTGAACTGCACGTCCTCAAGGGCATCGATCTCCAGGTGCAGAGGGGCGAGGTGTGCGTCGTGCTGGGCCCCTCAGGCTCCGGCAAATCCACCCTCATCCGCTGCATCAACGAACTGGAGCAGATCAGCGCCGGCCGCCTCTACGTCGACGGCGACCTCATGGGTCTCCGCGAGGTCGACGGGGTGCTGCACAGGCTCAGCGACAAGCAGATCGCCAAGCAGCGCGAGCGCGTCGGCATGGTGTTCCAGCGTTTCAACCTCTTCCCCCACATGACCGCGCGCGAGAACGTGATGGAGGCCCCCAGACAGGTCCGCGGCCTCGGGAAGGCCGAAGCCGCCACGCTGGCCGACGAGCAGCTGGCCCGCGTCGGACTCTCGGACCGAGCCGACCACTACCCCGCCCAGCTCTCCGGTGGGCAGCAGCAGCGCGTGGCCATAGCACGCGCCCTCGCGATGCAGCCGGACCTGATGCTGTTCGACGAGCCCACCTCCGCGCTCGACCCGGAGCTGGTGGGCGAAGTGCTGAGCGTGATGAAAGAACTTGCCGCCAGCGGCATGACGATGGTCGTGGTGACCCACGAGGTCGGCTTCGCCCGTGAGGTCGCGGATCAGGTGGTGTTCATGGACGACGGCGTGATCGTCGAACGCGGCACCCCCCGCGATGTCATCGACAACCCACAACAGCAGCGCACCGCGGAGTTCTTCGCCAAGGTCCTCTGAGGCCCCTCCCCCTGGCCACCCGGACGCTCACGGCGAGACATCTTCACTCGTGGCATGAAACAAGGCCCCGGCCGATCCGTAGATCGCCGGGGCCTCGGAGAAGGACCAGGGGTGGTTACCAGACCCTGGTGCCCTTACCACCGCGCATGGGGACGAAGTTGAGGATCAGGCCAACCACGATCAGGATGATTCCGATCCAGGTGAGGATCGAAATGTTCGCGATCAGGCCAATGATGAGGAGGATGATTCCGAGTACTACCATGATGGCCAACCCCTTCGGTTGATGGTCTTTCCAAGCGGGGAACCGCTCTTCTCAACTAGCTTTCCGGTGTTGGAGAGCGGGGCAACACATCCAAATGGGTGAGTTGCCCCGGTGTAATTTGCGGTATCCGACGTGGGCTCTCAGAGCCTCACACGTTCCTCCACCCACGATGCCTCGCTGCGGACCTCTCGCCCGACGACCAGTTCACCGTCGACGACAAACCCCTCCTCGCGCTCGGAGAGATAGCGGATCAGACGCTGCCGCCAGTGCCCCAACTCGTCCGCTCGTGCTGCGTCATGGGCGAGGTCCTGCAGCTCGGTGGGATCGGCGTCGAGGTCGAAGAACTGTTGGATGCCTGATCCGGACCACCACACGAACTTACGGTGGCCATCCGTCACCCAGTGCATCGACTCCCACCCCTGCATGCTGTAGGTGTGCTCGCCGTGGATCTCCTCGCGCCAGGACACCTCTTCACCCCGGATCAGGGGCAGGACACTGGCGCCGTCGAGCGAGTCGGGGATCTCGGCGCCGGCGATGTCGAGGATCGTCGGCATGACGTCGCGCAGTTCCACCACCTCGTCGACGCTCGGCACCACCTTCTCGCCACCGGGGAGGCGCAGGATGAACGGGATGCGCGCGCTGCCCTCATACCCGACCGACTTCCGGTAGAAGTGGTGATCACCCAGCATGTCGCCGTGATCGGACACGAACATGATCGCGGTGTTGCGAAGGAGGTCGAAGTCGCTCAGCGCCTCGAACATCCGGTTCAGTTGGTGGTCAATCTGGGTGATGAGCCCGAAATAGCCGGCGAGGGCCCGACGGCGCACCTCCGGTCGCTGTTTCCCGAAGGAGGCGTCTGCCAGATGGTCACGCCGGTAGTCGGCGAACCGGTCGACCCAGTCCCCTACCGGCGCTTCCCCCAGGTCAGCGTCCAGGTACTGATCCAACGCCCAGGCAGGCGGGTCGTAGGGTGCATGGGGGCGGTGGAAGGACAGATACAGGAAGAAGGGCATCGTCGGATCTCGGCGGTGGAGCCAATCAACGGCTTCAGACATGATCCACGACGTGGGGTGGTAGGCCTCGTCCTTGTCCCACGGCCTCGCCATCATCGAGTTGCACCCCACCCCGTGATCGGTTTCCGCGGCCGCGGCCATGCCCGGCTGCCTCCGCAACCAGGTGCTGTAGTCGTCGATGAGTTGCAGGTTGCGCCCGGCCCTCTGGCGGGCGAAGTGCAGGAAGCCATCATGCAGCCTGACATCGTCGAAGCCGATGCGGTCGCGTTCAGGGTAGACGTGCATCTTGCCGATGGCCTGCGTCTGGTATCCCGCCCGGCCGAGTTCGCGGGGCAGCGTGGTCTCATACAGGTCGCTGAAGGGCACCCCCTCGCGGTATCCGTACCGGCCGTGCGACTCCTGGTTCAGGCCGGTCATGAGCCCCACCCGGGCCGGCACACAGGTCGGCACCGCCGAGTAGGCGTGCGGGAACGTCGTCCCCTCGGCGGCCAGGGTGTCCAGGTAGGGCGTCTGGACGACGGGGTGACCGGCCCCGGACATGGCGTCGCCGCGCATCTGGTCGACGCAGACGAGGATGATGTTGGTCCGCTCGGTCATCCCCCCACCTCCCCGCAACGAGGCTGTGCCGGCGGACCGGTGACGAGAAGAGGTGTCATGCGCTGTGCTCCTGTGCACTCGATGCTGCTGGCTAAACGATTCACCGTGTGCAGCAGCGCTGTCAAGCCCGATAGCGAAATGCGCAGTGTCGGCTGGAGGCCTAGTGGCTATCCGAGGGGCGTGGAGAGGCCGACGACCGCGATGGCGGCGCGCAGTGCGGTCACGACTTCCTGCAGGGAGAGCGGGTCCGCGGCTGCACGACCCACGGCCGGTCCGTCTGTCTCGGATCCCACCAGCACCGTCCCTGTTGCCCGGACCGCAGGTACGTGGATGAAGCCCGCAGGACCGTCGAAGCCCGTGAGCGCCGCACGGAACGTGGCGTTGCACACATAGCGGCCGGCGTCGTCGCTAACCTCTGCCGCCACGCCTGCGGCACGCACGGCCCTGACGATCCCGTCCACGTCCAGCCGTGACGGCAGACGCGGCACGAGGTCGTCGATGGGCCCGCAGGGCTGTGCTCCGTCGTTGTCAGGGATGCGGGCCCGCCGCTCGTTGACGGCCCAGCGCTCCGGCGTGACGAGGGGTCGCCCGCCGGCTTCGCCGACGCAGATCACGGCGTCCGGCCGCACCGCCTCGATCGACGCTGCCAACGTCTCCGGGGCCCGGTCGAAGGACACCGGAAGGATCACCGTGTGCAACTCGACCGACGCATCAGACCAGGTGGCCCCGAGTTCCCGGACGGCGTCGCCGCTCGCGTTGGCCGGATCGCCACCGAACGGTTCGAACCCGGACACAAGAATGCGCATGGGTGTCAGTGTGACACCCATGCGCATTCTTCGTGAGTCGGAGGTCCGTCAACCGGCCGCGAGCGGCAGGCTGGAGGGACCGATCAGGCCTCGGCGGGCTTGAGGGCCGAACCGTCGATGCTGACGGACGGGCTCATGGTGGCCGAGACGGCGACCTTGCGGAGGTAGCGACCCTTGGCCGCGGCCGGCTTCAGGCGCAGGACCTCGTCGAGGACGGCGAAGTAGTTCTCAGCGAGCTGCTGCTCCGTGAAGGAGGCGCGGCCGATGATGAACTGGAGGTTCGCGTGACGGTCCACGCGGAACTCGATCTTGCCGCCCTTGATGTCGGCGACGGCCTTGCCGGTGTCCATGGTGACGGTGCCGGTCTTGGGGTTCGGCATCAGGCCACGGGGGCCGAGGACGCGGCCCAGACGGCCGACCTTGCCCATGAGGTCAGGGGTGGCGACGACTGCGTCGAAGTCGAGGTAGCCGCCGGCCACCTTCTCGATCAGTTCGTCGGTGCCGACCTCGTCAGCCCCCGCCGCGCGTGCGGCGTCAGCCTTGTCGCCGGCGGCGAAGACGAGGACCCGTGCCGTCTTGCCAGTGCCGTGCGGCAGGTTGATGGTGCCGCGGACCAACTGGTCCGCCTTGCGGGGGTCGACGCCGAGGCGCATGGCCACGTCGATCGACTCGTCGAACTTGGCCGTTGCCATCTCCTTGACGAGGCGGATGGCCTCTTCAGGGCTGTAGGCCTGGCCTTCGGCGCGCTTCTCGGCGGCCGCCTTGTATGCCTTGCTGTGCTTCATGCTGGTTCCTTGTGTTTGTGCCGGGCTCATGACCCGGTCCACCAGTTCTGGTGTGGGGAGCACTCCCCTACCAGGGATGTGTGTGTTCGGGGTTCAGATCACTCGGAGACGGTGACGCCCATGGAGCGGGCGGTGCCTTCGACGATCTTCATGGCGGCCTCGACGTCATTGGCGTTGAGGTCCGGCAGCTTGGTGGTGGCGATCTCGCGGACCTGGTCCTTGGTGATCTTGCCGACCTTGTCAGCCAACGGGTTGGCCGAGCCGGACTTGAGGCCTGCCGCCTTCTTGATCAGCTCGGACGCCGGGGGCGTCTTCGTGATGAAGGTGAACGTGCGGTCCTCGTAGATCGTGATCTCGACGGGGATGATGTTGCCGCGCTGGGATTCGGTCTGGGCGTTGTACGCCTTCACGAATTCCATGATGTTGACGCCGTGGGGGCCGAGAGCGGTACCGACCGGCGGTGCAGGCGTGGCTGCGCCGGCCTGCAGGGCGACCTTGACGAGCGCCGCAACCTTCTTCTTGGGAGGCATGGGTGGGTCCTTTACCTATACGGATGGATGGCGCGCCCGGAACAGGCGCGACGCACAATCTTAGACGACCTTCTCGACCTGCTTGAAATCCAGGTCGACAGGGGTCTCGCGGCCGAGGATCTCGACGAGAGCGATGAGCCGCTGATTGTTGGCGTTGAGTTCGGTGATCGTGGCGTGCACCCCGGCAAAGGGGCCGTCCGTCACCATGACGGAGTCGCCGACCGCCAAGTCGACGACTTCGACCTTCTTCTTCCGTGCGGCCTCGGAACCCGCGTGAGCGGCGTTGACCTTGGCGACGACGGAAGGAGTCAGCATGTGGAGGACCTCGTCGATCGACAGCGGCACGGGCTGCTGCCCCTGGCCGACGAAGCCGGTGACGGAGGGGGTCTGGCGGACGGCGCTCCAGGAGTCGTCGGTCAGTTCCATCCGGATGAGGACGTATCCCGGCAGGACGCAACGCGTGACGGTCTTGCGGCCGTTGTTGCGGACCTCGACGACGTCCTCGGTGGGGACGACCGTCTCGAAGATGTAGTCCTCCATATTCAGCGTGGTGACACGCGCGTCGACGTTCTGCTTGACGCGGTTCTCCATACCGGAATAGGTGTGGATGACGTACCAGTCACCGAACTTGGATTCGAGTTCCTCGCGCAGCTCGTTGATGGCTGCTTCGAGGGCCTCGTCGCGGTCTTGGGAGGCCTTGTCGGTGGCCTCGTCCGGCTCTTCCTCAGCCAGTTCGGCGAGTTCGATGGTGGTGTCGTCGTCCTCGGTGACGTCCAGCGCGCCGAGGTCGATCTCCACGTCGTCGGTGGAGGTCTCTTCGATCGGGCCGAGGTCGACCTCAAAATCAGAGTTGTCAGTCATGGATTCAGCTCCCAAACAACTGCAGCAGCGACCAGCCGAAGAAGAGATCCAGCGAGCCGACGATGGCGATCATGATCAACACGAACACCAGGACGGCGCTGAACATCGAGATCGTCTGCGGCCAGGTGGGCCACACGACCTTCTTCAGCTCGGAGCCCGACTGCTTGGCGAATTCGACCGGGTTGGAAGCCCGGTAGGGGTCATCGTGCTCGGCGAGCGCTTCGGAGCGCTTGCGGGTGACGGTGTCCTTCTTGCGGACAGGGGCTTTGACGGTACGACGGACCGGTGCCAGCGCGGCGGCGGCTTCCTGCTCCTCCGGGGTGAAGTCCTGCTCAAGCTCGCCGAGGGTGATGTCCTCGTCGGCTTCGGCGACTTCCTCTTCGGCGGCAGCCAGCGCTTCGGGATCCTCGATCTCGACGGCGTCGTCTTCGGGCGCGTCGGGCTCCCCGGGGACGAAATCTTCGTTCTCCGGTACTGCGTCGTGCGACTTGTCGCTCACGCCGTGATCCCTTCGCTTGACAAACAAAATGCCTCCGGCTCGGAAGCCGTAGGCGGGGCGAGACAGCCATTGCTGACCATCTAGCAGGGCAGGAGGGACTCGAACCCCCAACCTGCGGTTTTGGAGACCGCTGCTCTGCCAATTGAGCTACTACCCTTTGGCGGTTGGATTACCGGATGGACCGTGTTGTGTGGACACGCTCCGACCTTGGCAAATTGAACCGGTGCTCGTCCACTATAGGGGTTTTCCGGGCCTGAGTCGAACCAACCAGGACCCGGGCAGTCTCAGTGATCGACTAGTCCGTGCTGATACGCCGAGACGACCACCTGCACCCGGTCACGCAGCCCCATCTTGCGCAGGATGGCGCCGACGTGGGACTTGATCGTGGACTCGGAGGCGAAGATGGTCTGCCCGATCTCCACGTTGCTGAGCCCCTGCGCCACCAGGGCGAAGACCTCGTGTTCCTTCTCGGACAGTTGCGTGAAGCCGACCGGCGGGGCCGGCTTCTCCTGGAAGGAGGAGTCGAGCAGCGCGGCGAGGTCCTCCGGCGCGATGACGCCGTTGCCGCTGTGCACCGTACGGATGGAGTCCGTGAGCATCTGCGGGGTGATGTCCTTGAGCAGGAACCCGCTGGCGCCGTACCTGATGGCGGTGGCCGCGCGGTCGTCGAGGTTGAACGTGGTGAGCACCAGCACCTTGACGCCGGAGCCGGAGGCGACAGCGTTGCCCAGGATGCGGCGGGTGGCCTCCACGCCGTCGACCCCGGGCATGCGGATGTCCATCAGGATCACGTCGGGGTCGAGCTGGGCCGCCAGCGCCACGGCCTCCTCACCATCGGTGGCCTCCCCCACCACCTCGAGGTCGTCCTGGGCGTTGACGATGACCCGGATGGCCGAGCGGAACAGTTCCTGGTCGTCGACCAGCATGACGCGGATGGGCACGCGGTACTCCTAGTTGGTTCGCAGTGGCAGCCAGGCGGTGGCGGTGATGACCTCACCGTCGGCGCCCTGGTGCCCGTTGAGTTCGAAACTACCGCCCACGGCGCCGAGCCGCGCGCTCATCCCGGCGATCCCCCCGCCGTGGAGCGCCCTGGAGAGGGTGTGCCCGCCGTCGAGGTTGCGCACCTCCATGGTGAGCCGGTCCGCCCAGGTCAACGCGACGGCGATGGGCCTGCCGTGTTCGCCGTGCTTGATGGCGTTGGTGAGCATCTCCTGCAGCACCCGGTAGGCGACTGTCTCAGCGTCGGGTGGCAACGCCCGGCTCTGCCCCAGTTGGGTGACCTCGAGGTCGACGCCCGAGGCCCGCACGCTGTCCAGTAGCGCGCCGAGCCCTCCGGGCGGGGCGGGCACCGACGGGTGGTCGCCGCGGGCCGCGTGCAGCACCTCCCGGATCTCCCCCAGGGAGCGGCGGGCGCACACGGCGATGTTGTTCATGGATTCGTGCAGGTCCTGGGTGTTGGTCAGGTACTGCGCGGATTCGGCCTGCATCAGGATCACGGCCAGGGAGTGGCCGACGACGTCGTGGACGTCGCGTGCGAGCCTGGCGTTGGCGGCCTCGGCCGCGGCGACCCTGGTGAGGCGCTGCTCTTCCAGGACGGCGTGCTGTTGCGCCTCGATGGCCCGGGTGCGCTGCCACTCGGCGTCCTCGGCCCGGGTCTGTTGCGCGCGGACCTGTGCCGTGGAGCGCTGCCGCAGGCCCAGCAGCCACGGCGCACCGAGGAAGGACGCCACCAACCCGAAGGCGAACGCGGTGCCGCCCAGCCCGAAGTACTGCTGACCCCAGAAGAACTGCTGCCCGAGGAGGGTGCCCGCGATCAGCGCCCCGAGCGCCAACGAGACACCGGAGACGATGACGGTGGCGCGGGACCCGAACCGCGTGGCGGTGTAGGCCAACCAGGCGCCGGCGACGACCTGGACCAACAGCGGCAGGGGCTCGCTACCGACCATCAGCAGGAAGAGGCTGCCCGCCCAGAAGATGCCGAGCGAGGTGCCCGGCTGGCGACGGGCGATGACGAGCACTGCGACCATGAACAGCGCGCCGATGGCCCGATCAGGGGAGGGGCTGGCGAGCGCGTACAGGAGGAAGGTGGGCGCCCCGAGGACCACTGCGACGACGAGCGCGATCCGGTCTGCGAGGAGTCCCCACGCGACACTGTCGGGACGGGCGTGGGCTGCTGGCATGAGGCCAACATACGGTGCCACGCCCGCGGGCGACATCAGACTCGGGGTCAGAGTCTCTGGTACTTCCCGGCGGGGTGGAGCGGGTCAGCGCCCGCGACGACGCCCGCCACCGCCGGCGGAGAAGGCTGCGGCCCCGCCCACGCGCGGCTGGCCCTCGGTGCGACGGCCACCACCGTCACGCTGCGAGCGCGGCTGTTCCCCGCTGCGCTGGCGCTGCGCACGGGGCTGTTCCCCGCTGCGCTCGCGCTGCGAACGAGGCTGTTCCCCGCTGCGGGAACGCTGACCGGACGGCTGCCTGTCGCCGCTCGCGGCACGGCGACGCCCGCCGCCGTTGCCGCCGCCGCGCTGCTGCTGTTGCTGCTGCGGCTTGGCCTTGATGATGCCGCCGGGGAACTCCCGCTCCCCGGGGGCGATCTCGAGCAGCACGGGGTGCCGCTCGTCGGCGCGGGTGACGGTGGGCTTGACGCCTGCCTTGCGGGTGAGGTCACGCACGTCGCCGCGCTGCGCGTCGAGCATGAGGGTCACGACGGTGCCCTCGGCGCCGGCGCGGGCGGTGCGGCCCGAGCGGTGGGTGTAGGCCTTGTGCTCGACCGGCGGGTCGGCGTGGATGACCAGGCCCACGTCGTCGACGTGGATGCCGCGGGCGGCGACGTCCGTGGCGACCAGGGTCTGGGCGGTCCCGGACTGGAACGCGTGCATGGAACGCTCGCGGTCGTTCTGGCTCATGTTTCCCTGCAACTCGACGGAGGGCACGCCCGCGGCGTTGAGCTGGCGTGCGAGCTTCGTCGCGCGGCGCTTGGTGCGGGTGAACACCACCGTGCGGCCGGGCGCGGCGGTGAGGTTCACCAGGACGGGGAGGTGCTGCTGGTCGCTGACGTGCAGCACGTGGTGGTGCAGCGTCGGGACGGGCGAATCTGCGGAATCGGCCTCGTGGGTCTTGGGCTGGTGCAGGAACTGCTTCACGAGCGTGTCCACGGCCTTGTCGAGGGTTGCGGAGAACAGCATGCGCTGGCCGTTCGACGGGGTGGCCGACAGCAGCCGGCGCACCGACGGCAGGAAGCCGAGGTCTGCCATGTGATCGGCCTCGTCGAGGATGGTGACCTCGATGGAGCCGAGGTTCACGTGGCCCATCTCGATGAGGCTCTCGAGGCGGCCGGGGCAGGCGACGACCACGTCGACGCCCTTCGTCAGCGCGACGACCTGGGGCCGCTCCTTCACGCCGCCGAAGACCGTGCGCGAGGTGAGCCCGGCGACGGCTGCCAGCGGGGCGAGGGCCTCGTCGATCTGGTTGGCCAGTTCGCGGGTGGGCGCCAGGATGAGGGCGCGGGGGCGCTTGGGCGTGCGGCGGGTGCCGCTCGCCATCAGCCGGGCGACCATGGGGAGCAGGAACGCGTACGTCTTGCCGGAGCCGGTGCGGCCGCGGCCGAGGACGTCGCGGCCCAGGAGCGAGTCAGGCAGCGTGGCGGCCTGGATGGGGGTGGGGACGGTGATGCCGCGATCCTCGAGGACGGCAGCAAGCTGTGCGGGCACGCCAAGCGCGCCGAAGGACTGAGAAGTCAAAGGGGTTTCTCCCGATAGGGCGATGCAGCGGTTCTGCCCGGCGCGGAAATCTCATCCGCAGCGCGATGGCATCAAAGAAAAAGATCAGAGTTTACCCGGAGCAGAACATCCGGGCGCTGTGTCCACAGTAGCGCGCGCAGCCCCAAACCCCCACATCGGCGACCCGGCGGCTAAGCCAGCGAGGCCAACCAGGCGGCGTGCAGGTCGGCGTAGCGGCCCCCGCCGGCGATCAGTTCCACCGGCGTGCCGTCCTCGACGATGCGGCCGTGGCTGAGCACCAGCACCCTGTCGGCGATCTCCACCGTCGAGAGCCGGTGGGCGATGATGATGGCGGTCCGGTCGGCGAGGATCGTCGACAGCGCCGCCTGGACGAGGCGTTCGGTGGGGATGTCCAGCGAGCTGGTGGCCTCGTCGAGGATCAGCACCCGCGGGTCTGCCAGGACGACGCGGGCGAAGGCGACGAGCTGGCGCTGGCCGGCGGACAACCGCGAGCCGCGCTTGCCGGTGTCGGTGTCGTACCCGTCCGGCATGGCCTCGATGAACGTGTGGGCACCGACGGCGCGGGCCGCCGCGACCACCTCGTCGCGCGTGGCTCCAGGGCGGCCGAAGGCGATGTTGTCGGCGATGGTGCCGGCGAAGATGAAGTTCTCCTGGGTCAGCAGCGTGACGTGCCGGCGCAGGGTGGCGTCGTCGAGGTCACGCACGTCGACGCCGTCGAGCCGCACGGCCCCCGCCTGCGGGTCGTAGAACCTGGCGATGAGCTTGGCGATGGTGGTCTTGCCCGCGCCGGTGGTGCCCACGAGGGCGACGGTCTGCCCGGCCGGGATGTCCAGGTCGAGGCCCGGCAGCACCGGGGCGTCCTCCACGTAGGAGAAGTCCACGCCGTGGAGGCTGACCGCTCCCCTGACGTCCGGCAGCGCGACCGGGTGCTCGGGGTCTGCCACGTCGTCGTCCTCGTCCATCACGCTGGAGATCTTCTCCAGCGCGGTGAGCGCCGACTGCAGCGTGGAGATGAACTGGCTGAGGTCCTGCATGGGGTCGAAGAACATGCGCAGGTACAGCACGAAGGCGGCCATGGTGCCGATGGAGACGCTTCCCCCCACCGCGAGGTAGCCGCCAGCGAGCACCACGAGCACGATGCCGAGGTTGCCGATGAACTGGATCCCGGGCATGGCGCGGGCGAAGATGCGCATGGCGCGCACATTGGAGTCGCGGTAGGTCAGCGCGACGTCCTCGAAGATCTCGCCGGCGCGGGGCTCGCGGCGGAACGCCTGGACGGCCTTGATGCCGGTCATGGTCTCGATGAACTGCACGATGACGATGGCCGACTGCGTGCGCACGGCGCGGAACGCGCGGGTGGAGGCGCCGGCGAACCACCGCATGAGGAGCAGGAGCGGCGGGTAGCTGAGGAAGGCGACGAGGGCCAGGCGCCAGTCGAGGCTCAGCATGATGACGCTGGAACCGAGGATGGTCAGCGCGGCGATGATCACCACGTCGAGGCCCTGCAGCACGAGTTCCTGCACGGCCTCGACGTCGCTGGTCATGCGCGACACGGCGCGTCCGGAGGTGTAGCGGTCGTGGAAGCGGATGCTGAGCCGCTGGAACTTCTTGTAGAGGCGGCGGCGCAGGTCCAGCAGGATGGCGTTGCCGATCCGGCCGGAGCTGCGCAGGAAGGTGACGCGCGCTGCCACCTGGACGACGATGGCGACGGCCATCAGGCCCAGCGTGGGGAGCAGCACGCTGTCGTCGGTGAGCCCGTCGTCGAGCACATCCCGCACGAGCACCGGCACCACCAGACGGGCGGCCGCCTCGACGACCACGACGCCGACGAGGAGCAGCAGCCAGGTGCGCCATGGGCGCACGAGGGTGGCGAGCAGCCGGCGCGACGGGGCGCGCAGGCCTGCGGACGAGTCACGTTCCTCGTCGATCTCCTGCTTGACCCCCCGCCACGCGACGTTCGGGTCATCGGGGTGCTGCGGCTCAGTGCTCACCGTTGTCGCCTTCCATCGAGATGGCGTAATCGGCCGAGAGCAGTTCGCGGTACTCCGGCACGGTGGCCAGCAGTTCGCTGTGCGTGCCGGTGTGGGCGATGCGCCCCTCGACCAGCATCGCCACCCGGTCCGCCAGGAGGACGGTGGACGCGCGGTGCGCCACGACGACCCCGGTGACCCCGACCAGGGTGGACCTGAGGGCCTCCTCCACCTCTGCCTCGGTGTGGATGTCGAGGGCGCTGAGGGTGTCGTCGAGCACGAGCACGCGGGGCTGGACGAGGATGGCACGGGCCAGCGCCAGCCGTTGTCGCTGGCCCCCGGAGAGGCTGAGCCCCTGCTCGCCCAGACGCGTGTCGAGGCCCCAGGGAAGGTCGTGGACGAACTCCGCGCGGGCCACGCGCACTGCTTCGGCGATCTCCTCCTCAGTGGCGTCGGGACGGCCGAGCGTGAGGTTCTCACGGGCAGACATGGAGAACAGGATGGGGTCCTCGAACGCGGTGCCGATGAGGCTGCGCAACTGCCGCAGGTCCAGGTCGCGCAGGTCCACGCCGTCGAGCAGGATCTGGCCGCCGGTGACGTCGACGAGGCGCGGGATCAGCGAGACGAGGGTGGACTTGCCGGAGCCGGTGCCGCCCACCAGCGCCACGGTCTCCCCCGGCGCGATGTCCAGGTCCAGGTCACGCAGGGTGGGTTCCTCGGCGTCTGGGAACTGGAAGGTCACACCGCGCAACTGCAGGTGCCCGCGCGGCTCCGCGATGGTCTTGTCGCCGCTGACGATCGTGACCGGCGCGTCGAACACCTCCGCGACGCGGTTGGCCGCCGTCGCCGCCTCACGGGCGAAGGAGAGCAGGAAGCCGAGGCTGCCCACCGGCCACGCCAGGGACAGCAGCAGCGTCACGAACGTGACGGCCGCGCCGAGGCTGAGCCCGCCCTCTGACACCCCGTAGCTCACTCCGAACAGGACGATCAGCAACAGGACCGAGGGGAAGATCTCCAGCAGCGTCCAGAGCACGGAGGCCAGGTTCATGCGCCGCACACCGCTCTCGGCGAGCGCGGCGGCGCGCTTGTCGAAGGCCTCGAACGAATGACGGGTGCGGCCGAACGAGCGGATGACGCGCACCCCGTGCAGCGACTCCTCGGCTGCCGAGGCCACGTCGCCCGTCTGGTCCTGCACCCGCCGCGAGATGCGGCCGAAGCGGCCCATGAGCGCGAACACGGCGATGACGACGGGGATGACCGAGATCAGCACCGCCACGCCCACCTGCCAGAGCGTGACGACCATGATCCCGACCACCACGACGATGTGCAGCGAGCTCATCGCCAGCATCACCAGGCCGAACGACATGAAGCGGCGCAACAGGCCGAGGTCGCTCATGATGCGGCTGAGCAGCTGGCCGGATTCCCACGCCTTGTGGAAGCCCAGTGGGAGGCGCTGCAACTGGTCGAAGAGGTCGAGGCGGATGTTGGCCTCGATGTGCGAGGTGGCGCGCGACATGATCCACCGGCGCACGAAGCTCATGAACGCCTCGAAGGCCCCCACTCCCAGCAGCGCCAACGAGTACCAGAGCACCCCGACGACGTCGCCGCGGCGGATGGGCCCGTCGACGACGGCGCCGAGCAGCAACGGGATGGCGACGCTGGCCAGCACCTGGAGCGGGGCCAGGGCGAAGGAGGTGATGAACTGCGGCGCGAACGGGCGGATGTACGGGAGGAAGCGCAGCACGTCTGCGCGCTTGGGGTGTGCCGCTGCCAGCGCATATCGGCGGGGGGACTCAGCAGGAAGCACCGGGCCACACTACCCGGTTGCGGGCAACGGTCTCGGCGCCCGTTGACATGCTCCCCCTTGTAGGGTGGCCGGGTGATCCCGATCCCGTTCTCCGTCGTCAGCAAACCGACGGGGGCTGCCTGCAACCTCGACTGCACGTACTGCTTCTTCCTGTCCAAGGACCTGCTGTACGACGAGGACAAACGGCAGTGGATGTCGCCGGAGCAACTGGACACCTTCATCCGGGAATTCCTGGGGGGCCAGCCTGACGGCGAGGTCACGTTGGCCTGGCAGGGCGGCGAACCCACTCTGCGGGGCCTCGACTTCTACCGGACGGCCGTCGAGCTCACCCGGCGCTACCAGCGCCCGGGCCAGCGGGTGCAGCAGTCCATCCAGACCAACGGCACGCTGCTGGACGACGAATGGTGCTCCTTCCTGGCCGAGGAGAACTTCCTGGTAGGTCTGTCCGTCGACGGCCCGCAGCACCTCCACGACGCGCACCGCGTCAACAAGGCCGGCCGCGGCACCCACGCCCAGGTCATCCGCGGATGGGAGTTCCTCCGCAAGCACGGCGTCGAGACCAACATCCTGTGCACGGTGAACTCCGCCAACGGCGACCACGGGGCCGAGGTCTACCGTTACTTCCGCGACGTGCTGGGCGCGACCTTCCTGCAGTTCATCCCCATCGTCGAGCGGGCCGGC
The DNA here is from genome assembly GCF_022342445.1 of Tessaracoccus sp. ZS01. NCBI lineage: Bacteria > Bacillati > Actinomycetota > Actinomycetes > Propionibacteriales > Propionibacteriaceae > Tessaracoccus > Tessaracoccus sp. ZS01. The sequence goes on from NZ_PQFE01000004.1 coordinate 79,596, forward strand.
TACGAGGCCCCTGACGGCAAGAGGTTGCTGTACCTCCAGCAGGGCGACGACGTCACGGACCGCTCGGTGGGCCCCGGCCAGTGGGGCCGGTTCCTGAGCGAGGTCTTCGACGAGTGGCTCAACGCCGACGTCGGGAGGGTCTTCGTGCAGCACTTCGACGTGATGCTCGCCGCCCGCTTCGGTCAGTACTCGCTGTGCGTCCACTCCCCCGAGTGCGGCACCGCCTTGGCCGTCGAACACAACGGTGACGTCTACAGCTGCGACCACTACGTCGAGCCGGGCTACAAACTGGGCAACGTCGCCGACGGCGGGTTCCAGGAGTACCTACAGCTCCCGGAGCAGCGCGAATTCGGGCGGTCGAAGAGGACCTCGCTGACTGAACAGTGTCGCCGGTGCCCGGTGCGCTGGGCCTGCCACGGTGGGTGCCCCAAGGACCGATTCGCCACCTCGGCCGACGGCGAGCCCGGCCAGAACTATCTGTGTGAGGGCTACTACGGCTTCTTCTCCCACGCCGCCCCCACCATCGAACTGATGGCCCGCGCCGTGGCCTCAGGCCGCCCCGCGTCCGACGTCACAGGCTGACCGCGCCCGGCGCCGCACGGGTTCGCTGGCACTCCCAGCTCATTGTCTTCTTCGGTAGCCTAGGCAGCTATGAGCCTGCTCGAGGAGCTGACTGCCGCCGTCGACGGCATACTGCCCGACGCGGCCGCCCTCAGGCGCGCCATCCACGCCGATCCCTACATCAGCGGCGAGGAGGGACCCACCCGTGACCGGCTGGTTCGGGCCATGGGCTGGCTCGACTGGACGCCGGTCGCTGGGACAGGAGCCTGGGCCCGGCTGGGCCCGGCTGGCCCCGCCGTCGGGCTGCGCGCCGAGTTAGATGCCCTCCCGGTCATGGAGGCCACCGGCGTGGAGTGGGAATCGCGGCGCCCCGGCGTGGCGCACGCCTGCGGCCACGACGTGCACATGGCGGCGCTCTGGGCAGTGACGACCGCCGCCCGCAGCCTCGACCTGCCTGTCGGCCTCGTGCCCGTGCTTCAGCCGCGCGAGGAGGTGACCCCGCCCGGCGCCGGGGACGTCGTGCGCTCCGGCCTGCTGGACGAGCAGGAGATCGAGGCGATGATCGGTGTGCATCTTCAGCCGCAGGTGGACCGGGGCGTCGTCTCCACGGGGGCCGGCGCCGTCAACGCCGCCTACGACTCCTTCGAGATCGTGGTGCGGGGCCGCCCGGGGCACGGCGCGTACCCCCATGTCGCCGTGGACCCCATCAGCGCGTTGGCCACCATCATCGGCGAACTCCAGAGCCTGCCCGGACGCATCATCAATCCCACGCACCCCACCGTGATCTCGGTGGGCCAGATCGCGGGCGGCACCGCACACAACGTCATCGCGGACCAGGCCAGCTGCCAGGGCTCCATCCGCACCTATTCGGAGGCGGACCGCGCGCTGCTGCACGAGGCCTTGGCACGGCTGGCGTCGGCGGTCGCGGAATCGCGCGGCGGGCAGGCGACGACGCGCTTCGTGCGGGGCGGCCCGGCGCTGCTCAACGACCCCGGGCTGGTGAAACGCATCGATCCGCTGCTGCGCGGCCTGGGGCTGACGGTCGCGGAGACGCCGTTCAGATCCTGCGGCTCGGACGACTTCGCGGAGTACGGCCGCGAGGCCGCCTCCGTCATGTGCTTCATCGGCACCGGCCACGTGGACGGCGTCGGCCTCCACCACGGGGCGTTCCTCCCAGGGCGCGAGGCACTGCAGTTGGCCGCGCACGCGTTCGCGGCCGGCTACGTCGCGGCCGCCGCCCTGATCGCGGCGTGACGCGGGGCTCTCAGCCGAGGAGGCGGGCCCACGTGGCGTAGCTCGAGTGGCCGCTGCCCTCGATGCGGTGCAGCTGCTGGAAGGAACGCAGCGCCTTGTCCGTGGCGGCGTCGAAGGTGCCCGTGACGGCGACACTGCCGCCCTTGAGCTGCAGCTGGGTCTGGAGGACGCGGACGCCCTCCCCCTTCGCCCCGGATGCGAGCTCGGGCAGCAGCGCCTGCCACGTGGCGTCGTCCATCTTGCCGGTCACGGTGAGCTTCTGGGCCCGCTGGAACGCGCTGACGGCGGCCGTCGTCTGCGAGCCGTAGATGCCGTCGACACCGATGCCGGCCTCGAGCGTGTTGAGCAGCCGCTGCAGCGAGCGCACGGCGTCGCCGCGGCTGCCGACGAGAAGTTGGGGGAACATCGTGTACGGGTCAACCGTGGTGACCGGCGGCGTGGGGCCGTCGGGGTCCATGCCCTCCGGGTAGCCGGGGCCCTGGCCACGCAGGTTGTACTGGTACAGGTTGTGCGAGCGCATGATGCCGATGACCTTTTCGGGGTACTTCGGGTCCGTCGCGTAACCGCCCTTCCACACCTCGGTGACGAACTGATCCGGGTAGTCGACGTACTGGAAGGCCGCGGCGTAACGCGTGGCGGTGCTCAGCAGGCGGGCGTAGTCCCGCGTCGAGTCGAGCCAGCTCGCGTAGGTGCGGAAATCCGCCACGATGTAGTACTTGGTGCCGTCGGAGCGGGTGTACTCGGCGGTACGGACCGGGACGCAACCCGTCTGGTACGGCGAAGGCGTCGAGGTGCACTTGATGTTGAACAGGGTGTTCACGTTGTAGACCACCCCGTCTACGGTCAGCTGCCCAGCCATTTTCGACTCGCCCCAACCCGACTCCAAGGCGGCCATGCCGATGGTCACCGACGCGGGGATACCGAATTCCCGTTCGGTCTGCTGGGCGTCCTTGACCAGCTTCGCGATGAAGTCGCTGGCCGTACTGCCCGCCGCTTCCTGCTGCCGCTGGAGCATCGGGACGGCCACGACGGCGAGCACTACTGCCACCGCCGCGAGCCTGAGCCATCGTTTCATCTGCAATCACCCTCCGGGGAGGAGGCTAATGGCAGGGGCACGTCGGCCGGAAATATCTCAAGCATCACTTGAGGTCGGGCAACGCCGTTCCCACGAGGTTGACCTCCGGCACCAGACGGATCCCGAAACGCTCTGCCACGCCGTCGCGGACCTCGGCGGCGAGCGCCACCAGGTCTGCGGCGGTGGCCGAGCCACGGTTCGTCAGCGCCAGCACGTGTTTGCCTGAGAGCCTGGCCTGGCCGTCGCCATGGCCCTTCGCGAAGCCGGCGTGCTGGATCAGCCACGCAGCGCTGGTCTTGACCCGGCCGTCCGCGTCCGGGAACCGCGGGGCCTCAGGAGGCAGCGCCGCCGCTTCGTCCGCGCCGAGGATGGGGTTGGTGAAGAAGGAGCCCGCGCTCCAGGAATCGTGATCCGCCTCGTCGAGCACCATGCCCTTGGAGCGGCGGATCGCCAGTACGGTCTCGCGGACGCGGGTGGCGTCGACGCGACCGCCCGGCGCGGTGTCGAGGCGGCCCGCGAGCTCGGCGTAGCGGATGGGTGCCCCGAGCGAGCCCAACCGGAACTGGAACCCCACCTCCAGGACAAGGTAGCGGCCGGGCTCACGCTTGAAGCGGGAGGTGCGGTAGCCGAAGCCGCAGTCCGTGAGGGGGAAGGTGCGCTGCGTGCGTTCCTTCCTGTCCCAGGTGCGCACAGAGGTGATGGTCTCCGCGACGTCGGAGCCGTAGGCGCCGACGTTCTGGATGGGCGTGGCGCCCACGCTGCCGGGGATGCCGGACAGCATCTCGATGCCGCTCCATTCGTTGGCGACGGCGTGGGCCACGAAGGTGTCCCAGTTCTCGCCCGCCGCGACGCGGACCGCCGCTCCCCCGCAGTCTGAGACGTCGGCGGTGATGCCGGTGGTGCCCACCCGCACGACGGTGCCGGGGAAGCCGGCGTCGCTGATGAGCAGGTTGGAGCCGCCGCCGAGGACCAGGACCGGCTCATCGCGGCGGTCGCAGTCTGTGACGACGTCGATCAGGTCGCGCTCGGCGCGGGCCACGACGAACCGTTCGGCAGGGCCACCCACGCGCAGCGTCGTGTGGCGGGCCAGCAGCGGGGAATCCGGGATGGGCGGGGCGTCGGTGTCGATCGCGACGCGGTCCAGGCTGCAGGACGCGGCCTCTCCCCCCGGCTCAGTCAAGTCGCACCTCGGCGCGCGCGGCGCCCAGCACCGCGTCGTCGCCACAGGTGGCGGTGATGGCGAGCTTCGCCACTCCGTCTGCCACCTCTGTGACCTTGGCCGCGTAGACCACCTCGGTGCCCTCGTCGGTGTCCGGGACGACGACGGGGCGGGTGAAGCGGACGAAGTAGCTGAGGACTCTGGCCGGGTCCCCCACCCAGTCCGTGACGATCTTCAGGCCGGCGCCCATGGTCCACATGCCGTGGGCGACGACACCCGGCAGGCCGATGGCCTGCGCATGACGGTCGGAGAAGTGGATCTCGTTGAAATCCGTGGAGGCACCGGAGTAGCGCACCACGGTGGAGCGGGTGACCCCGACCCTGAGTTCGGGCAGCTCGGTGCCGACGGTGACCTCACTCATCGCTGTCCTCCCGGGGGCGCGTGTGCATCAGGGTGGAGCGCGCCTCGCAGACCGCTTCACCGTCGACGGTGAGGTCCACCAGCACGGTGATCATCTCCAGGTTGCCCCGGTTGCGCACCTTCTCGATGCTCAGTTCGGCCGCCACGGCGTCACCGGGGCGCAGCGGGCGGTGGAAGGCGAAGTTCTGGTCCGTGTGCATGGTGCGGTTGAGCGCCAGGCCGAGTTCCTCGTCGGCGAACAAAGAGCCCCAGGCCTGGGCTGCGATGACCGCGGCGAAGGTGGGTGGGGCGATGGGGTCTTCGCCCGAATAGGCGGGGTTGTCATCGCGCACGGCTGAAGCGAATTCGGCGATCTTGGCGCGGCTGACCACGTACGGCGGAGCGGCCGGGTAACGGCGGCCCACGTGTTCGGCGGAAATCGGCATGCGCGTAAGGTTACCGCCCACCGACGACAACGGCCGCCCCCTGGACGGGAGCGGCCGTTGTGGTGAGCGGTGGGGGTTCAGCGGGTTTCGCGGTGCGCCTGGTGCGTGCGGCAGCGCGGGCAGAACTTCTTGAGTTCGAGACGATCCGGCGTGTTACGACGGTTCTTCTTCGTCACGTAGTTGCGCTCCTTGCATTCGGTGCAGGCGAGCGTGATGATCGGGCGGACATCCCCGGACTTCTTAGCCATGATCTTCCTTAGCTTGCGGCGCGTAGCGCGTGTTCTCTGCTGACAATGTGGTGACGAGGGCGGGAATCGAACCCGCGACACAGCGATTATGAGCCGCTTGCTCTACCGACTGAGCTACCCCGTCAGGAGTTCTTTCCCTGGTGGAGCAGGGAAAGAACAGAGCCCCCATGCGGAATCGAACCGCAGACCTTCTCCTTACCATGGAGACGCTCTGCCTACTGAGCTATAGGGGCCAGCCGACGACCAACAGTACATCACCCAATTCGGAGAGCACAAATCGGGGGTTCTCCTTCCTGAGACCCGTCCGATCGGGGTTTTCGGTCGATCTGCGGGACCCCCGCCATTTAGGCTTCGGGCCATGATCTGGCAACTGACAGCGATGGCCCTGTACATGGCCGGCATGCTCTACATCGGGTACCGGGCCACCAAGCAGGTGGAGGACCTGGACGACTACATGCTGGGTGGCCGACGACTGTCCCCCGCGGTGGCGGCCCTTTCGGCCGGCGCCTCGGACATGTCCGGCTGGCTGATGATGGGCCTGCCCGGTGCCCTGTACGCCGCCGGTCTGTTCCAGGCGTGGATCGCCATCGGCCTCACGGTCGGCGCGTGGTTGAACTGGCTGCTCGTCGCGCCGCGCCTGCGCAGCTACACGGAGATCGCCCGCAACTCGATCACCATCCCGTCGTTCTTCCAGCACCGCTTCCGCCACGACTCCCCCGTCATGCGCGTCGCCGCCAGCCTGATCATCCTGGTGTTCTTCACGTTCTACGTCTCCTCCGGCATGGTGGCCGGCGGCAAGTTCGTGGAGTCCACCTTCGGCCAGCCCTACCTGCTGGGCATGCTGATCGTCTCCGGCGTGGTCATCACCTACACCCTGTTCGGCGGCTTCCTGGGCGCCACGTACACCGACGTCGTCCAGGGCATCCTGATGTTCGTGGCGCTCCTGGTGGTGCCGGTCATCGGCCTCATCGCGGTGGGCGGGCCCGACGAGGTGATGGCGGGCATCCGAGCGGTCGAGGCGCAGGACGGGGTGCCGCGCCTCAGCCTCAGCGCGGGCGGCACGCTGATCGGCGGCATCTCCGCGGCCGCGTGGGGCCTGGGCTACTTCGGCCAGCCCCACATCATCGTGCGCTTCATGGCCATTCGCTCCGCCCGGGAGACCAAGGTCGCCCGCCGCATCGGTGTCACCTGGATGGCGCTCGGCCTCGTGGGCGCCTGCGCCACCGCGCTGGTCGGCATCGCCTACTTCAACCAGCGCCCCAACGAGTTCGTCTCCAAGGACCCCGAGCAGGTCTTCCTCGTCCTGTCCTCCGAGGTGTTCCACCCGTTCCTGGCCGGCCTCGTCCTGGCTGCCGTGTTGGCCGCCATCATGTCCACGCTGTCGTCGCAGCTCGTGGTGTGCTCCTCGGCCGTCATCGAGGACCTCTACAAGCTGGTCACGAAGCGGACGATGACCATGCGTCAGGAGGTCGTCGCGGGCCGCCTCGGCGTGCTGGCCGTCTCCGTCATCGCGCTCCTGCTGGCCATCAACGACGACAACCCGGCGGTGTTGTTGCTCGTCGCGTTCGCCTGGGCCGGGTTCGGGGCCAGCTTCGGACCGACGATCATCCTGAGCCTGTTCTGGAAGCGCCTCACCTCACAGGGAGCGCTGTGGGGCATGGTGACCGGTGCCGTCGTCGCCTTCGTCTGGGGCCGGACCGAGGCCCTCAGCAGCACGCTCTACGAGATCGTGCCCGGCTTCCTGGCGAACCTGCTGGTGGCGGTGGTGGTGTCGCTGCTGACGGCTCCCCCGGCGCCCGAGGTGGTCGAGGAGTTCGAGGAGGCCGTCGCAGCGTCGAAGGCCTGACTCAGGCGCGCAGCGCCGCGACGGCGGCCTGCAGCGAGTCCGTGAACATGGTCTCGCGTTCTTCGGCCGTGAGGTCGCCCGAGCCGTCCTTGAGATGGTCCGACACGGTGAGCACTGCGAGCGCCTCCTTGCCGTGCGCGGCGGCGCAGGCGTACAGACCGGCCGCCTCCATCTCGACGCCGAGGGTCCCCAGCTTGTCGAGCGCGGGGATGATGTCCATCCGCGAGGAGTAGAAGAAGTCGCTGGTGTAGACCGATCCGACGTGCACCGTCCGACCGGCGCCCCGAGCCTGGTCCACGGCACCGCGCAGCATGTCGTAGCTGGCGGCCAGCGACAGGCTCACGCCGGGCACGTCGATGGTGGCCACGCTCGAATTGGTGTGGGCGGAGACCGCCACGATGACGTCCTTCACCTTCACCTTCGACGAGATGCCGCCGCAGGTGCCCACCCGGCAGATGCGCTCCACCCCGAACTGCGAGTACAGCTCGTTGGCGTAGATCGAGAGCGAGGGCACGCCCATGCCGGAGGCCATGGCGGTGACGGGCACGCCGTCGAACGTCCCGGTCCAGGCCCCGATGCCGCGCACGTCGGAGACCAGCCGGACCCCCTCCATGTGGTCGCGGGCGATCCGCTCGGCGCGCTTCGGGTCACCGGGCATGATCACCAGGGGGGCGATGTCGCCGGGTTCGCAGGCGATGTGGGGAGTGGCCATCGTGGGCACCTTTCTCAGTGGGGCTTGCGCATCACACACTAGGTGCGAAAACACGAATAAGGCCCCGAATCAATCCGATTCGGGGCCTGGTGGCAAGTGTTGGATTCGAACCAACGTAGGCTACGCCGACGGTTTTACAGACCGCTCCCTTTGGCCGCTCGGGCAACTTGCCATTCACCGGTTTGACCCGGCGACGCACAACTCTAGCAGGAGGAATCCGGCAGGTACAAAGCGCCTCCGGGGGAGTCCGTGCTGGCACAATGTGAGGACCGATCACCGACCGAACCCAGGAGAGACATGGCTGCGGACAGCTCATTCGACGTCGTCAGCAAGGTGGACCGCCAGGAGGTGGACAACGCCCTCAACCAGGCGGCCAAGGAGGTTGGCCAGCGCTTCGACTTCAAGAACGTCGAGGCGAAGATCGCCTGGTCCGGCGAGGCCATCGAGATGGAGGCCAACTCCGAGGAACGGGTCAAGGCCATCCTGGACGTGTTCCAGACCAAGCTGCTGCGGCGCGGCGTCAGCCTCAAGGCCCTGGAGACCGGCGACCCCCGCGTCTCCGGCAAGCTCTGGAAGATCACCGCCAGCACGCGCGAGGGCATCAAGCAGGAGGACGCCAAGAAGGTCTCCAAGCTCATCCGCGACGAGGGACCGCGCGGCGTCAAGACCCAGATCCAGGGCGAGGAGCTGCGCGTCTCGTCCAAGAGCCGCGACGACCTGCAGGCCGTGCAGCAGTTGATCAAGGAAGCGGACTTCGACTTCGCCGTGCAGTTCGTCAACTACCGCTGAGGCTAAGCTTCGGCACCATGCGCATCGGTACCCACAACGTCAACGGCATCCGTGCGGCGCTCCGCCGCGGCTTCCGAACCTACTGGGACGGTGCCGGGGCCGACGTCATCGCCCTGCAGGAGGTGCGTTGCCGCGTCGGCGACCTCCCGCTGGAGGCGTTCGCCGGCTACCACGTGACGCTCGACGCGGGGCAACTCGCCGGGCGCAACGGCGTGGCGATACTCACGCGGGAGAAGCCCGCCCACGTGCGGGCCCTCTCGGAGTCGGCCACCACGGTGGCCCCGGACGGCGAGCCGGAGGAGGTCGACGCGGAGCGGATCATCAGCCGTGACCTGGCCTCGTTCGCCGGCGAGGGCCGCTACGTCGAGGTCGACCTGTCCGACGCCCCGCTGCGGGTGGCGTCGCTGTACCTCCCCAAGGGGTCCGCGTGGCCCTACGAGGAGGATGGCGAGGAGAAGTACCAGCGCAAGATGCGCTTCATGCGTGGGCTGGCCCGGGTGCTGACCACGTCGCGCCGGGAGGCCGCCGCGCAGGGCCGCGAGTTCCTCGTGATGGGCGACTTCAACATCGCCCACACGCGCCACGACCTGAAATCCTGGCGCACCAACCAGAAGTCCGAGGGCTTCCTCCCGGAGGAGCGCGAGTGGTTCGGCGCCCTGCTGAGCCCGCGCAGCCTCGTCGACGTGGTGCGCCGCCTGCACCCGGACACCGACGGCCCCTACAGCTGGTGGTCGTGGCGCGGCCAGTCCTGGACGACCGACGCGGGGTGGCGCATCGACTACCACCTGGCCTCCCCCGGCCTCGCCGCCCGGGCGACCCGGGCCTGGGTGGGCCGGGAGGCCACCTACGAGGAGCGGATCAGCGACCACTCTCCGGTGCTGGCTGACTACTCTCTGTGATGGGTTGGCGCAGCTCGTGGGTGTGCACCGCCCAGTAGGACGCCCCGAAGAGGATCAGCACCATCATCCACAGCCCGTTGCGGATGCCGAAGTTCATCGCGTTGAACCCCAGCAGGATCACGGTGGCCACGATCGCCCAGCGCAGCGCCCGTGACGACGGGCGGGTCACCGGCAGCAGCACAGCTCCCCACAGCAGGTACCAGGAGTGAATGGCCGGGGCGCTGAAGGCGAACCACAGGAACGAATAGCTGATGAAGTGCAGCGGCCGCTTGCCCAGGTGCCGCCACGCGAACCAGCCGATGCCCGCCACGGCCGCCACGGCGCCGATGCCCCGGAACACCGTGATGACGGCGCGGCCGGTGGGATCCAGGCCGGCCCAGGTCACCGGGTACTGCACGATGAAACCGGCGACGGTGAACGGCGACACCGTGTCCACCATGCCGGGCACGTTGATGGCGTTGACCCAGCCGAAGCCGAGCCCCGACACCAGCGAGATGGCCGCGAAGACGGCCACGGACAGAGCGAGCGACGCCGTCGCCTTCAGGGCCGCCCACGCCGTCGGCCGCCACCGCCACGACGCCCAGGGGTGCACCAGGAACGGCAACGCGACCGCAACGAGGAACGCGGGCTGCTTGATGGCCGCGGCCAGGCCCACGATGAGGGCGCCGAGCCACCAGTGTCGCCACTTCAGGGTGACCCAGATGCCCAGCAGCATCAGGCCCGTCATCTGGGAGTCGTTGTGCGCCCCGCCGATGAAGTCGATGACCAGGATCGGGTTGAGCACGGCGAACCAGCTGGCCATGGCCGGATCGACGCCCACCCGCTCGGCGATCCGCGGCACCATCAGGCCGATCAGCACCACGCCCACCAACGCGGGGATCCGCATCAGGACGGCCGAGAGGTACGGGTCGAACGCCGCCAGGTTGACGAGCCCGTGGCTCATCCACAGCGACAGCGGGCCGTACGGAGCGGTCGTGCCGCGCCACACCCACGCCACCTGGTCGGCGTAGTAGCCGGGCAGGATGCCGGGGCCGACAGCATAGGGGTTCAGCTGGTTGTGGATCAGCCACCCGTGGGCGGCGTAGGAGTAGGCGTCGTGCGAGAAGATCGGCGGGCCGAACAGCAGCGGCAGCGACACGATCGCCAGCACCGCCCAGTGCCGCAGTTGTGGCTGCCCCAGGGCCCGACGGCGCGCCGGCCGGAGCCTGAACCACGCCTCGAGCATGAGGGTCAGGCCGAGCAGCGTGGCGATGGTGCCGAACCAGCGGGTGGTGGGCCCGTCGATGCGCCAGGCGCGCAGGACGTCCCAGATGGGTGAGGCCTGCGGGAGGTACGCGGGGCTCAGTGAGCCCATGAGGATGCCGAGGCTGCCGAGGAAACCGAACCAGACCCCACGTGTGGCGCCGGCCTGCCTCAGATCTGACCACGCGCCCCGGGCGATGTCACCCGTGCGTCGCACCGGGGGCCAGTTGCTCGCGGTGGTGCAGCAGGTCCACCAGGCGGTCTGCCGAGGGCACGTGCGCGCCGCCCCATACGAGCGCGTCGGTGGGGCACTGCTCGATGCACACGCCGCAGTACATGCACAGGGACCAGTCGATGGCGAAGGTGTCGAGCACGTTGTGGGTGCGTGGGCGGGCGCCCGGCGCGGGCACCGTCTGCTCCTGGTGCGACGTGAGCGTGATGCACCACGTGGGGCACTCCCGGGCGCAGATCATGCAGGACGTGCAGCGTTCCTCGATGAGGTCGATGGAACCGTGGATCATCTGGCGCCCTCCACCCCGGGTGGCAGCAGCTTGCGGCGGCCGGGCTCGGAGGACCCCGGCTCCACGGCACCCGGCCAGGGCCTGGCCTGGCGCGGCTCGAGAAGGACGTCCTTGCGCAGGGGGGTGCCGCCGGCGTGGTGGATCAGGGGGCGGTTGTCCCCGCCGTCGAAGGTGACGCCGAAGAAGTCGTGCACCTGGCGCTGCAGCCAGGCGGCGCCCGGGAAGACCGCCGCCACGTCCGGCAGGTGCGCATCGTCGCGCGGGGTGCGCGTCACCAGGTCCGCGCGGTCGCGGGTGACCGGGTTCTCGAGCGTGAGGATGATGCGGATCTCGTCGGAGCGGCCCAGCTCGTCGACGGCGGTGAGGTTGATCAGCAGGCTGAATCCGGCGCGGCGGGCGGCAGCCGTCTCGTTCGCCCACTCCTCCACCGGGATCTGGTACTCAGCCACGCAGGCCCACCAGGTACTCGTCGAGCGCGGACGGCGGCGGTGGGCAACCGGCGATGAAGTGGTCCACGGGCACCAGCTCCTCGCCGCCCTTCACGACGGCGTACGAATCCCAGTAGGGCCCGCCCACGCAGGCGCAGGCGCCGAAGGCGACCACCGTGGCGTCCGGCACCTGGTCGAGCGCGTGCCGGATGGCCGGGACCATCGGCGCGGTGAGCGTGCCGGAGAGAGTGACCACGATCCTGGCCCCGTCGGGGATGGACGCGGCGTCGACGACGGGGCGCGAACCGGCCGCTGACTGCGATTCGAGCGCGCAGCAGGCCAGCGGGACGTCGACGACGAAGATGTCGCCGTCTCCGAACCAGTCGCGTGCCATGAGCATGCCGAGAGTCTAGTGCGATACGGCACTGTCGGCTCGGGCGGCTAGACTCGCCCGAGCAATGACGACGACCTACCCGGATTGGGTCCCTCGACTGACCGACGCGGACCTCACTCTTCACTTCGGCGCACCGACGGTGGCGCGCGGGGCGCACTATGCCAACCTGGGGCGGGTCTCCAACATCCAGACGGCCGGTGTGCTGGCCACGGCACAGGTGCGCGGCAGCAACTTCCGGCAGTACCAGACGAGCGTCGCGCTCAACCGCGGCGTGCTCACCGCCACGTGCAGCTGCCCCATGCGCGCCAACTGCAAACACGCGGTGGCCCTCATCCTCAGCATGCGCACCCCGTCGCTCACCCGCCCCCAGGTGTCCTGGCGGGCGCTGCTGCAGCCGCTGATGGATCAGCCCACGGTGGCGGACGGCTCGCCGATGGCGTTGGTCTTCAGCGAGGACGGCGCGGAGCTCGGCATCGCCCCCGCCCGGTTGGGCGCCCGCGGCAACTGGGTCCGCTCCGGTGTCGGTTGGGCCGAGATCATCAGGGACCCGGGGAACCTGGACCCGTCCCACCTCGAGGCCGTCCGGGCCGTCCTCGAATCCCGCGACCTGTCCAGGGGTGGCGGCAACTGGGTGCCGCAGGTGCTCGCGTTCAACGACCTCAACCCGGGCGTCTGGGAAGCGCTGCGCCGCGCCTCCGCCGCAGGCATCGAGTTCATCCCCGGCGCGGCGGCCTCGGGCCGCACGATGGCCCCGCCGGTGGTCTCGGCCCAGCCCTTCGAGCCCACGCTGCTGCTGCGCCGCGACGACGGCGGCCTGAAACTGGTCCCGGCCGTGCACGACGGCGAGGACACCATCGAGGTGACCGGCCGGGCGCTGTTGGGTCGACCGGCACACGGCGTGTCGTTCCCACGCGAGGGCGAGTTGGTCCTGGGCGCGCTGTCGCGCCCACTGGACCAGTCGGAGCAGCGGGTCTTCGCGCACGGGTCCATCACCGTCCCGGAAGCGGAGGAGGCGGCGTTCTCCGCCGGCTTCCTGCCACAGTTGCGCCGCAGGCTCCGGGTGAAGGTGGCCGAGGACGTGCACCTCTCGGAGCCTGAACCGCCGAAGCTGCTCCTCCGGGTCGAGTTCTCCTCGGATGCGGCCACCCTGGAGTGGGGGTTCCGCTACCGCATCGGCACCACCGTCGTCGACGTGCCGCTGCAGGCCCGCGCTTCGGAGGCGCACCCCCGCGACTACGCCGCCGAGGCGAAACTGCTGCCCCTGGCGGCGAGCCCCTGGTTGCAGCCGCTCTCCCATCGGCGCCCGGAACCCACCACCCTCACCGGACGGCCGCTGATCGGCTTCGCCAGCGACACCCTCCCGGACCTACAGGCGCACCCGGACGTCGAAGTGGAGTCCACGGGCAGCGCCCGGGCCTACCGCGAGGCTGAGGACCAGCCGGACATCGAACTCAACGTCACCGAATCGGAGCGCGGCGACTGGTTCGACCTGGGCGTCAACGTCACCGTCGGCGGCGAGCCCGTGCCGCTGGCCGAACTACTGGCCGCCCTCACGTCCGGCGACGACCACCTTGTCCTCGATTCGGGCGTCTGGTTCTCGCTGGACGTGCCGGAGCTGGTCCAGCTCCGCGAGCTCCTCGACGAGGCGCGGCTGCTGATCGAGCACGACGGCGACACCATCCGGCTGCGGCCCGAACACGCCGGCCTCTGGGAGGAACTGGTCTCGCTCGGTGTCGTCGCCGAACAGTCCGCCGCGTGGCGGCAGTCGGTGCAGGGCCTGCTCGACCCCGATTCGCTCCCCCCGGTGGACCTCCCCAAGGGCCTCGACGCGGAGCTGCGCCCCTACCAGGACACCGGTTTCCGCTGGCTCACATTCCTGTGGCAGACGCGGCTGGGCGGCGTCCTCGCCGACGAGATGGGCCTGGGCAAGACCCTCCAGTCGCTCGCGTTCCTGCAGGCGGTGCACGAGCGGGGCGAGCTGACGCATCCCGCACTCGTCGTGGCGCCCACCTCCGTCATCGGCACCTGGGTGGCGGAGGCGGAGCGGTTCGCCCCGGGCCTCACCGTAGTGCCCATCACGGAGACACACGCCCGACGCGGCACCCAACTGCCGGAGGCGATCGAGGGGGCAGACCTCGTCGTGACCTCCTACACGCTGCTGCGGCTCGAGGAGGAGGCCTACCGGGACCTGGAGTGGTCCGCCGTGCTGCTCGACGAGGCGCAGTTCGTGAAGAACCACACGTCGAAGGCATACAAGGCGGTCCGCCGGCTGCGCGCGCGCCTGAAGGTGGCCCTCACCGGCACGCCGCTGGAGAACAACCTGATGGACCTGTGGTCGCTGCTGTCGATCGCCGCCCCCGGGCTGTTCCCGGACCCGAAGGCGTTCACCACGGCCTACCGCAAGCCCATCGAGAACGGCAACCGCGACGCCCTGGCCCGCCTCCACCGCCGGACACGCCCGCTGATCCTGCGCCGCACCAAGGCCGCCGTCGCGGAGGAACTGCCGGACAAGCAGGAGCAGTTGGTGCCCGTGCAACTCGCCCCGGCGCACCGTCGGATCTACGACAAGCACCTGGCCCGCGAACGACAGAAGATCCTGGGCCTGGTGGGAGACCTGCAGCGCAACCGGATCACCATCCTGCGCTCGCTCACCATGCTGCGCCAGCTGAGCCTCTCCCCCGTCCTGGTCGACGGCGACTACCCGGCCGCCTCGGCGAAGATCGACGCGCTGCTGGACCTGCTCGACGAGGCCCTCGCCGAAGGCCACCGGGCACTGGTGTTCTCGCAGTTCACCGGGTTCCTGGGATTGGTGCGCGAGAGGCTCGACGCGGAGAAGATCAGCTACGAGTACCTCGACGGCAGCACCCGCAACAGGGCCGAGCGGATCTCCGCCTTCCGGGGCGGCGAGGCCTCGCTGTTCCTGATCAGCCTGAAGGCGGGCGGCTTCGGCCTCACGCTGACGGAGGCGGACTACGTCTTCATCCTGGACCCGTGGTGGAACCCCGCGGCGGAGGCGCAGGCCATCGACCGGACGCACCGCATCGGGCAGGACAAGCCCGTCAACGTCTACCGCCTCGTCGCGGAGGGCACCATCGAGGAGAAGGTGGTGGCGCTGCAGGAACGCAAGCGCGCCCTGTTCGACGACGTGGTGGGCTCCGGTTCAGACACCGCAGCCCCCATGAGCGCCGCAGACATCCTGGGTCTGATTCAAGACTGACAAGGGCTGGTGGGCTAGGCTCCGTGATCGGCGAACACGTCGCGAGAGCGCTGGGGAGAAGAACCTGATGAACCGCCTGAAGACCGTCGTGCTGGCCGCGCTCATGGCAGTGGGCGGCGTGCTGCTACCCACCGTCACGGAGGCCCCGGAATCGGCTGCACTGGACGTGTACACCACGCCCGGCACCCACACGCTCAACGGCCGCCAGTGGATGACGGTGTGTGCCGCGTACTCCCCGACGATCGACCGCTGCCGCACGGAGATCTACGCGACGCAGATCACCCGCGACGCGGCCGGCCGCTTCACCCAGGCCAACGGCTGGGCGTTCAACAACCTCACCTACAAGCCGGTGGCGCACAACCTGTGGGGCAACAACCCCCTGGCCACCCCCGGCGAGTGGACGGAAGGGGGCCGTAGGTGGCGCACCGAGTGCGGCACGGCGGCCACCGGCAAGGACGGCTGCCGCAGCTACATCCACGGGACGGCCTACACCTCCGTGGGCGGCCGGATCGAGGCCGTCAACCAGTGGATGTTCAACAACATCGTCCGCGTCACACCGGGCTCGATGAAGGTGGGTCTGGAGGCGGACCCGATCCGACGGGCGCCGGACTTCCTGCACGGCCGGCGGTTCTTCACGCTGGGCACGATCATCACCAACCCGAACGAGGGCGGCCAGGCACGCGGCACCGGCCGGCTCAGCCAGGTGGAGCTCGACCCGGCCGGCAAGCTGGGCACGTTCAGGGAGAGCTACTGGTCATTCACCTGGGACATGGCGCGCGAGTCCGACTACGGCGCCTTCCGCACCTCCATCGCCGACCGCCCCACCGGCTGCACTGTCAGCGCCCCGGACAACGCCGACCGCACCCGCATGGGGCTGCCCGCGTTGCCCGCCGGCACCTGCGACGTGCGGGCGGCCCGGTCCTTCACCGCGAAGCCGACCGTGCGCTACGGCACCTATGACCACTCGGGCGGCAACCGCCTCCGGTTGTTCTGGAACAACTCGTTCATCACGGAGACCTACCTCGACGCCACCGCCGCCGGGCGCCGCCCACAGCGAGCTGCGCCTCGCCGCCCACACGCACCAGGGCAGCGTCAACGCGCTCGGTTTCATGTTCGGTTCGACGAAGGCACCGGCGGCCGGCCGCTCGATGGTCCCGGAGACCCAGAAGCAGCCGCCGTGGCTGCCGCCCCGCTCAGTGAACCCGGCCGTCGTGACACAGTCGCTCTTCCCGAGCCCGGCCGGGGGCGCGGACAAGACCCTCTGGGTGCAGAACCTCGCCACGCCCACCCTTCTCCCGGTGCGGCAGTCCTTCCAGTTCCGCGATTACCAGGACGCCGGGCGCGGCTGCATCGTGACGAAGCCGGAGTTCCGGGGGCGGGTGTCCCCGTCGGGCTGGCACTCCTACTTCTGTCCCCTGGCGGACAACGGCAAGCTGGTCTGGCACCACATGGCCGCGTCGCTGGTGGCGGAGGGCCATGGCCTGTGCGGGATCGGCGACTGGAGCAAGTGCACCGCCGCCAGCCCTCAGACCGTCCGGTTCGGGCTCCCGGCACGGGCCGGCGGCCACGTCTACGCCGGGCTGCAACTGATCGACGACAACAACAGGCTGGCCGCGATCGTCGGCCTGGAGACGAGCATGTACAACCACAAGGCGAGCTCGCAGTCCGCCATGTCGCTGTTCGCCGCCGTGTCCCCTGACAGCTGAACCGGGATTTCGCCGAGCGATCGGGACTAATCGGGGGCTGCGCGGTGTTATGCGCTGAGGGACCCGTGGAACACCGGGTCTAAACTCTGACCGGGGACGATTCGTCTCCGGCGATACGACAAGAGGGAACACACAGTGGCAGACCAGCTCTCGCTCGACCGGGTGGTCATCCGTTTCGCCGGTGACTCCGGCGACGGCATGCAGCTCACCGGAGACCGGTTCACGGCCGAAACGGCCGCGTTCGGCAACGACATCGCGACGCTGCCCAACTTCCCGGCGGAGATCCGCGCGCCACAGGGCACGCTGCACGGGGTGTCCAGCTTCCAGCTGCACTTCGCCAACTTCGACATCGTGACCCCCGGTGACCGGCCGGACGTGCTCGTCGCGATGAACCCGGCTGCGTTGAAGGCGAACCTGAAGGACCTGCCCAAGGGCGGGGTCATCATCGTCGACACGGCCGACTTCACGGCCCGCAACCTCAAGAAGATCGGGTGGCAGACCAACCCGCTCGAGGACGGCAGCCTCACCAACTACTCCGTGCACTCGCTGGACCTCACCGGCCTGGCCACCGGCGCCGTCGAGGGTTTCGGGCTGACCCGCAAGGACGCCTCCCGCACGAAGAACATGTTCGCCCTGGGCCTGCTGAGCTGGCTGTACTCGCGCCCCGTCGACGGCACCCTGCGGTTCCTCAGCGAGAAGTTCGCCTCCAAGCCGGACATCCGCGACGCCAACATCGCGGCCTTCAAGGCCGGTCACGCCTACGGCGAGACCACGGAGGCGTTCGAGGTCAACTACACCATCGCCCCCGCGCCTGTGCCCGCCGGCCGCTACCGCCAGGTATCGGGCAACATCGCCACGGCCTACGGCCTCATCACGGGCGCCCACAAGGCCGGCCTGCAACTCTTCCTGGGGTCCTACCCCATCACCCCCGCCTCGGACATCCTGCACGAACTGTCGCGCCGCAAGGACCTGGGCGTCATGACCTTCCAGGCGGAGGACGAGATCGCCGCCGTCGGCGCGGCGCTGGGCGCTTCGTTCGCCGGCTCCTTGGGCGTCACCACCACATCGGGCCCCGGCATGGCGCTGAAGGCCGAGACCATCGGCCTGGCGGTGATGACCGAACTCCCGCTCGTCGTCGTCAACGTGCAGCGCTCCGGCCCGTCCACCGGCATGCCCACGAAGACCGAGCAGGCAGATCTGCTGCAGGCGATGTACGGCCGCAACGGCGAGTCGCCGCTGCCCGTACTGGCCGCCAAGTCCTCGACGGACTGCTTCGACACCGCGCTCGAGGCCTGCCGCATCGCCGTGAAGTACCGCACGCCGGTCATCATGCTGTCCGACGGGTACCTCGCCAACGGCGCGGAACCCTGGAAGCTGCCGGACCTCAGCCGGATCGAGCCCATCGAACCCGGCTTCGCAACCGAGTTCAACGGCACCGACGCCTCCGGCAAGGACGCGTTCCTGCCCTACGCGCGTGACCCCGAGACCCTCGCCCGTGCCTGGGCCGTGCCGGGCACCCCCGGCTTGGAGCACCGCATCGGCGGCCTCGAGAAGTCCGAGGGCACCGGCAACATCTCCTACGACCCGGACAACCACGAGGCCATGACGCTCACGCGCCGGGCTAAGTTGCGGGGCATCGCCCGCGACATCCCGGACCTCGTCGTCGACGACCCCAGCGGCGACGCCCGGGTACTGGTGCTCGGCTGGGGTTCCACGTACGGCCCCATCACCGCGGCCGCACGGCGCGTCCGCCTCTCCGGACGCAAGGTCGCGCTCGCGCACCTGCGTCACCTCAACCCCATGCCGGACAACCTGGGCGACATCCTGCACCGCTACGACAAGGTTGTGGTGCCCGAGATGAACCTCGGCCAGCTCGCCGTCGTGTTGCAGGCGCGCTACGCCAAGGCCATCACGCGCTACTCGCGCGTCCGTGGGCTGCCCATCTCGCTCACCGAGCTCGAGGTCGACCTGTGCGCGGAGATCGACGCCACCACCAAGGAGGACAACTGATGTCGGGTCTCGTCGGAGTTCCGCTGAGCGTCGAACCGCTCAGCAAGAAGGACTTCACCTCGGATCAGGAGGTGCGCTGGTGCCCCGGCTGTGGCGACTACGCCGTCCTGTCAACCTTCCAGTCCATGATGGCCACGCTCGGCATCAAGCGTGAGAACACCGTCATCATCTCGGGCATCGGCTGCTCGTCGCGGTTCCCGTACTACGTGGACTCCTACGGCATGCACTCCATCCACGGGCGCGCGCCGGCCATCGCCACGGGCGTGGCCATGACGCGGCCGGACCTCAACGTCTGGGTCGTGACGGGAGACGGTGACGCCCTCTCCATCGGCGGCAACCACCTGATCCACACGCTGCGCCGCAACGTGAACCTCACCATCCTGCTGTTCAACAACCGGATCTACGGCCTCACCAAGGGCCAGTACTCCCCCACCTCGGAGATCGGCAAGCTCACCAAGTCGACGCCGTACGGCTCGGTGGACACCCCGTTCAACCCCGTCACGCTCGCGCTCGGCGCGGAGGCCACCTTCGTGGCCCGCACCATCGACTCGGACCGCGCGCACCTGTCCGAGGTGCTGACGGCGGCGGCCAACCACCGCGGCACGTCGCTGGTGGAGATCTACCAGAACTGCCCCATCTTCAACGATGACGCGTTCTCCACGTTGAAGGGCCCGGACGGTCTGCTCATCAAGCTGGTGCACGGCGAGCCCATCACGTTCGGCAATGGCGAACTGGCCGTTGCCAGGGGTGCCGACGGCGACCTGAAGGTGGTCCGCACCGCTGAGGTGGACCAGGCCAGCATCGTCGTGCACGACGAGACGCGCCAGGACCCCACGCTGGCGTTCGCGCTGTCGCGCCTCACGGAACCGGGCGTGCTCCGGCAGGCCCCCATCGGCATCTTCAGGCGTGTTGAGCGCCCCAGTTATGATGACCTCGTCCGAGACCAGATCGGTACCGCAAGGGCCGCAGACACCGAGGCCGCGCTTGCCGCGGTGCTCGCCGGGCCAGATACCTGGGAGGCAGAGACGCGATGACAGACCGGCAGCCGGGTTGGCATCAGCCGCTGCCGCCCGACGGCCCCACGTCACCGACGACGCCCACCCGCCCCATGACGGGCGACGAGGCGCCTGCCCTGGATACGTTCGATGCCGTCGGCATGCAGTCCGTGCTCACCCGGGCCCGCAACCACAGCCGGTTCGTCGCACCTCCCCCTGAGGAGGCCGCCACCCGGCGCCCCTTCCCCGTGCGGGCCCTGGGCTGGGGAATGGCGCTGATCCTCGCCGTCGGGGTGCTCACCGGTTTCCTCTACGTGAACCACTTCAGACCGGTCGCCGATGATCCGGACACGATCGTCTCCCTCCCCAGCCCGACGGCGAGCATCTCTGAGGTCACGGCACAGACGCCGCAGGAGATCGTCTCGGAGTACTTCGAGGCGCTCTCCACCGGCGACCTGGCCCGCGCGCTGGCGATGGGCGACACGGGCGGCAACGGTTCCCAGGCACTGCTGAACGCCGACGTCTACGCCCGCTCCCGCGAACTCAGCCCCATCACCGACGTCGAGATCCTGTCGGACAGCCTGACGGCCACCGACATCCCGGTGCGCTACCTCATTGGGGGCGAGCCGTTCGAGACGACCATCTCGCTCAACCTGCTGGACAACGGCAGGTACCGCCTGGCGCAGACCACCGTCACCGCGGAGTTCGTGCTCGCCGGCGGCCAGAATCTCCCGGTGCTGGTCAACGGCCAGAGGGTCGACCCGTCGCTCACCTATGAGGTCGTGCCCGGCACCTACGAGGTCTCCACCGGCCTGCCCTTCCTCGATTTCACCGAGACCAGCATGCTGCAGGTGGCCTCCCCGTCCCGGGCCGACGCCGTGAAGGTCAACATCACGCCAGAGCTCACGGAGGCCGGTCGTGACGCACTGATCGGGGCCGCCAGGGCCTCCCTGAACGCCTGCTTCAGCACCCCGAGCATCGCGCCCGCGGGGTGTCCCAACCAGGCGGAAGCGGCGGGTGGCGCGACGGTCTCCTCGGCGAGATGGCGCCTCACGAACAACCCCTGGTCCGAAGCTTCCCCCACGCTGGTGGCCGACGACCAGAGCGTGGCCCTGATCCGGCTGCGGCTGGCCACCTCCCTCGACATCAGCTACAGCAACGGGTCCGGCTCGCACCCCACGCCGACGATCTCCGCAGACGTGCGCGCCTCCATGCTGGGCCGCGATCCGTCGGCCATCGAGGTCACCTGGAGCACCGGATAGCGACGGTAGGGTGGCGGCCATGACCCCTGCGATCGACTTCGAACATTCCGACCCCGCCGTCCGTCCACAGGACGACCTCTTCCGCCACGTCAACGGGACCTGGCTGCGGACGGCCACCATCGAACCCGACCAGTCCTCGGCCGGCGGTTTCGTGGACCTGCGCAACGCCGCAGAACTCGACGTGCGCGCGATCGTGGAGGAGCAGCAGCAGGGCGATCCGGCCACCGACGAGGGTCGTATCGCTGCGCTCTACGCCTCCTTCATGGACACGGACCGCATCGAGGCGCTCGGCATCGAACCGGTGCGCCCCATCCTGGACAGCATCGACGCCATCGATTCGCCTGTCGCCCTGGCCCGGCACCTCGGCTGGTCGCTGCGCCACGGGCTGAGCCCTCTGGTGCACCTCTACGAGGAATCAGACCCGGGGGATCCCAGCCGTTACGCCGTGTTCGCCTCGCAGGGTGGCCTGGGGCTGCCCGACGAGGCCTACTACCGCCTCGATGAGCACGCCGAGATCCGGGAGAAGTACCTGGCCCACCTGACGCGCGTCTTCGAACTGGCCGGCTTCGAACTTGCCGAGCAGCAGGGCCAGGCCGTCCTCGCCGTCGAGACGGAGATCGCGTCACACCACTGGGACAGGGTCCGCTGCCGCGACCTGCGGGCGATGTACAACCCCACCTCGTTGGAGGACGTCATCTCCGCCACGCCCGGGTTCGACTGGGACGCCTTCCTCGAAGGAGCCGGGATCCCCCGCGCGAAGCTGGCCGAACTGATCGTCAGCCAGCCGTCGTTCCTCGAACGGGTGGCGCCTGTGCTGGTCTCGGCGCCCCTCGACACGTGGCGCTCGTGGGCACGATGGAAGGCGCTTTCGGGGCTGTCGGCCTACCTGTCCGAGGACTTCGTCGAGGCCCGCTTCGACTTCTACGAGAAGACACTGGCCGGCAACGAGGAGCAGCGCCCCCGCTGGAAGCGCGGCCTCGCCCTGGTGGAGGGTGTGCTCGGCGAAGCCGTCGGCCGTCTCTACGTGGAGCGCCACTTCAAGCCCGAGGCGAAGGCCGCCATGGACGAGTTGGTGGGCAACCTGATGAAGGCCTACGAGAACTCCATCACGAAGCTGACCTGGATGACCGAGGAGACCCGCGCCGAGGCGCTGCGCAAGCTCAGCCAGTTCACGCCCAAGATCGGTTACCCGGTGAAGTGGCGCGACTACTCGGCGCTGCCGGTCACCGCCGACGACCTGGTCGCCAACGTGCTCGCCGCGAACTCCTTCGAGCTGGACTACACCTTGGAGCGCATCGGCGGGCCGGTGGACCGCGACGAGTGGCAGATGTTCCCGCAGACGGTCAACGCCTACTACCACCCGCTGCGCAACGAGATCGTGTTCCCCGCAGCCATCCTGCAGCCGCCCTTCTTCAACGCCGACGCGGACGACGCGGTCAACTACGGCGCCATCGGCGCGGTCATCGGCCACGAGATCGGGCACGGCTTCGACGACAAGGGCAGCACCTGCGACGGTGACGGCCGCCTGCGCGACTGGTGGCAGCCCGCCGACAGGGAGTCCTTCGAGGCACTCGCCGAGCGGCTGATCGGTCAGTACGAGGGGCTCGTCCCGGAAGGCATCGAGGGGGCCGGCGTCAACGGCAGGCTCACCGTCGGGGAGAACATCGGCGACCTCGGCGGCCTGGGCATCGCCTACGACGCGTGGCTGCTCGCCGGCGGCGACCCCCGCGGCGAGGCGGTCGACGGGCTGACCCCGGCCCAGCGCTTCTTCACCGGCTGGGCGCAGGCGTGGCGCGGCAAGCGGCGCCCCGAGGCCATGAGGGTCCTGTTGGCGACGGACCCGCACTCGCCCAACGAGTTCCGCTGCAACCAGATCGTGCGCAACCTCGACGCCTTCTACGGCGCCTTCGAGGTCAGCGCCGACGACGCCCTCTGGCTCGCCCCGGAGGACCGCGTCACCATCTGGTGATCTCTCGGCAGAGGGCTGGAGCGCTGATCATGGCGCTCCAGCCCTTTTTGTATCACCCCTTGTCACGGCCGCTTACGGAAATATGAGATCGCTCTCATGTCTCGATTTGGTAACAGAACGCTCCTCCAGCTTGACTCACCTCCCGGAAAGGATGAGAGTTACCCAATGAGAGCGCTCCCACGGAGCGCACGGACATGACGAAGGAGTCATAGTGAAGAAGCGTTCCATCGCCCTGGTCAGTGCGCTGGCCATCGGGCTCACCGCCTGTTCCGCCAGTGCGGAGCCTGCCGACAACGAGACCGGCGCCAGCAGCGACGAGCAGATCACCCTGCGCGTGGCCACGTTCAACGAATTCGGCTACGAGGATCTCTTCCAGGACTACATGGATGAGCACCCCAACGTGAAGATCGAGCACAAGAAGGCCGCCACGACCGACGAGGCCCGCGACAACCTCAACACCCGCCTGGCCGCCGGCTCCGGCCTCTCGGACATCGAAGCCGTCGAGGTCGACTGGCTGCCCGAACTGATGCAGTACGCCGACAAGTTCGTCGATCTCAAGAACGACGACGTCGAAGGCCGCTGGCTCGAATGGAAGGAAGCCTCCGCCACCACCGCCGACGGCCAGCTGATCGGTTACGGCACCGACATCGGCCCCGAGGCCGTGTGCTACCGCTCGGACCTCTTCGAGGCCGCGGGCCTGCCGTCGGACCGTGAAGCCGTCGCCGACCTCCTCGAGGGCGACTGGGACACCTACTTCAACGTGGGCAAGGACTTCGTCGCCAAGTCCGACGCCGCCTGGTACGACTCCTCCGACGCCACCTTCCAGGGCATGGTCAACCAGGTCGCCACCCCGTTCGAGAGCGAGGACGGCACGCCTATCCCCCTGGCCGACAACGCGGAGATCAAGAGCATCTACGACCAGATCATGCAGGCCAAGGCCGACGACCTCTCCGCCGGGTACGCCCAGTGGAGCGAAGACTGGACCGCAGCCTTCCAGAACGACGGCTTCGCCACGATGCTGTGCCCGGGCTGGATGATGGGCGTCATCGAAGGCAACGCGGCCGGCGTGACCGGTTGGGACGTCGCTGACGTGTTCCCCGGCGGCGGCGGCAACTGGGGCGGCTCGTTCCTGACCGTCCCCGAGCAGTCGGCCAACCCCGAGGCCGCCCGCGAGCTCGCGGCGTGGCTGACAGCCCCTGAGCAGCAGATCAAGGCCTTCATGTCGAAGGGCACCTTCCCCTCGCAGGTGGACGCCCTGGACAGTGAAGAACTCCTCGGCCAGACCAACGAGTTCTTCAGCGGCGCGCCCACCGGCGAGATCCTCGCCAACCGTGCGGCCGCCGTCGACGTCACCCCCTTCAAGGGCCCGAACTACTTCTCGATCCGCGCCACCGTCACCGATGCGCTGAACCGCGTCGAGTCCGGCACCGACGACGCGGCGTCGTCGTGGGACAAGGCCATCGAAGCCTACGAGGCCCTCGGCCTCAACTGATCCCCCGACTGGGTGGGCCCGGCGCGCCGCCGGGCCCACCACCCACCCAAGGAACTGCGAATGCCATCCATGACCACCTGGCGGCAGCGGGCGAACCGCTGGGACGTCAAGTACTCGCCCTACCTCTACATCAGCCCCTTCTTCATCCTCTTCGCGATCGTGGGGCTCTACCCGCTCATCTACACCGCCTGGGTCTCCGTGCACGACTGGCACCTGATCGGCGGCCAAGGGGACTTCGTCGGGCTCCAGAACTTCATCGACGTCCTGCAGCAGCCGCGCTTCTACAACGCGCTGCGCAACACGTTCTCGATCTTCCTGCTGTCGTCCGTGCCCCAGCTGATCGCGGCGATCTTCATCGCCTGGATGCTCGACGCCAACCTGCGGTCCAAGACCCTGTGGCGCATGGGCGTCCTCCTGCCCTACGTGGTGGCACCGGTGGCGGTCTCCCTGATCTTCTCCAAGCTCTTCGCGGACAGCTCCGGCCTGATCAACACCCTGCTCGGCCAGATCGGGATGAACCCCGTCGGCTGGCACTCGGACAGCTTCGCGGCCCACGTGGCGATCGCGACGATGGTGAACTTCCGGTGGACCGGCTACAACACGCTGATCTTCCTGGCCGCCATGCAGGCCGTGCCGCGCGAACTCTATGAGGCCGCCGTCGTCGACGGGGCCAACCGGGTCCAGCAGTTCTTCTCCGTGACACTGCCGTCGCTGCGTCCCACGATGATCTTCGTCATCATCACCTCCACCATCGGCGGCCTGCAGATCTTCGACGAGCCGCGCATGTTCGACCAGTTGGGTCAGGGCGGAGCGGACCGGCAGTGGCAGACGCTCACGATGTACCTCTACGAACTGGGCTGGGGGCCGCAACGCAGCTTCGGCCGGGCCTCGGCGGTGGCGTGGCTGCTGTTCCTCATCATCATCGTCATCGGCGTGATCAACTTCTGGCTGACCAGCCGCATCTCCAGTTCCGAGGGCCGCAAGGCCAGGCAGCGCACCAAGGAGGCCGTGTGATGCATTCGACACCCATGATCGAACAGACCGCGGGCAAGGGCGCAGCCCGTTACGCCCGCCGCAAGCTGGGGCTGGTCTCCGGCAGGCGCCGGGCCGGGTGGGGCACGTACGTGACCCTGACGCTGGTGCTGCTCATCTCCATCTACCCCCTCTACTACGCCATCCAGCTGGCGAGCTCCGACGCGGCCACCATCGCCCGCAATCCCATTCCGCCCCTGCTGCCGCAGGGCAACCTCATCGAGAACCTCAACCGGGTGCTCAGCTCCGACATCAACTTCTGGCGGGCCTTCACCAACAGCGTCATCGTCTCGACGGTCACCTCGGTGTTCCTCGTGATCTTCTCGACCCTGGCCGGTTACGCCTTCGCAAAGCTGCGCTTCCGCGGCAAGGGGCCGCTGCTGATCTTCGTCATCGCCACCATGGCCGTGCCGATGCAGCTGGGCATCGTCCCGCTGTTCATCGTCATGAGCGAACTGGGGCTCACCGGTAGCCTCGCCGCCGTCATCATCCCCAACATCGTCACCGCTTTCGGCGTGTTCTGGATGACCCAGTACCTGAGCCAGGCGCTGCCCTACGAGCTGATCGAAGCGGCCCGCGTCGACGGCTGCTCCATGATCAGCACGTTCCGCCACGTCGCACTCCCCGCCGCGATGCCGGCTGCCGCGATGCTCGCCCTGTTCACCTTCGTGGCCCAGTGGACCAACTTCTTCTGGCCGTTCATCGTCCTCGATGCCAGCAATCCCACGCTTCCCGTGGCGTTGCAGCTGCTGCAGGCCAGCTACTTCAAGGACTATTCCCTCATCATGGCCGGCGTGGTCATCTCCACCGTGCCACTCATCGTCGTTTTCATCATCACAGGACGTCGGCTCGTGGCCGGCGTCATGGAAGGAGCAGTGAAGGGATGACCCCCGTCACCTTTACCCCCGACTTCATCTTCGGCGCGGCCACGGCCGCCTTCCAGATCGAGGGCGCCAACACCGAGGACGGCCGCGTGCCGTCCATCTGGGACACGTTCTGTGCCACCCCGGGCAAGGTTGCAGGTGGCGACACCGGTGAGGTGGCGTGCGACCACTACCACCGCATGCCGCAGGACGTCGCCCTCATGAAGGAACTGGGGCTCCAGGCCTACCGGTTCTCGACGGCCTGGCCCCGCGTGGTGCCCGCCCCCGGGGAGGTCAACCAGAAGGGTCTCGACTTCTACTCGCGGCTCGTCGACGAGCTCCTGGCCGATGGCATCAAGCCGTGGCTGACCCTGTACCACTGGGACCTGCCCCAGTACGAGCAGGACAGGGGCGGCTGGACCAACCGCGACACCGCCCACCGGTTCGCCGACTACGCCGAGGTGATGTACCGCGCCCTGGGCGACCGGGTCGACATCTGGACCACGCTCAACGAGCCCTGGTGCTCCGCGTTCCTGGGCTACGCGAACGGCGAGCATGCCCCGGGCCACCAGGACGGACGCGAGGCACTGGCCGCGGCCCACCACCTCCTCCTGGGGCACGGGCTGGCCGTGACGCGGCTGCGTGAGCTCGGTCTCGCACAGCCGAAGCAGGTGGGGATCACCATCAACCCCGGCATCCACCACCCGGCAGACCCGGACAGCGCCGCGGACCGCGACGCCGCCCGGCGGCACGACGCCCTGCGCAACCGCATCTGGCTGGACCCCCTCTTCACGGCGGAGTACCCGGCAGACCTCATCGCCGACATGGGCGACCTCTGGCCCGCGGAACTGATCCTCGATGGGGACCTGGAGGTCATCTCCCAGCCCATCGACGTGCTCGGGATCAACTTCTACAACGGTGAGACCACCGCCGCCGTCCCGGGCGCCGACGTCGACTCCCCCGGCTCGCCGCACCCGCGCACCGGCGACACCACGGGCGTCAGCCGCGACGTCCCCCTGACCGCCATGGGCTGGGAGATCTACGCGCCGGACTTCACCGACGTGCTGGTGCGCCTGAGCCGCGACTGGGCCGCCCCGCACGGCGCCCACCTGGTCGTGACCGAGAACGGGGCCGCCTTCAACGACGTGCCGGACGCCGACGGGTTCGTGGCCGACGCCGACCGCAGCGACTACCTCTACCAGCACATCGGTGCCGTCCACGACGCCATCGAGGCCGGGGCCGACGTCCGGGGCTACCTCGCCTGGTCGTTGCTGGACAACTTCGAATGGGCCTGGGGCTACGAGAAGCGCTTCGGCATCGTCCACGTCGATTACGACACCCAGGTGCGCACGCCCAAGGCCTCTGCCCGTTGGTACGCTGACATGATCCGTTCACGCGAACTGGCCAAGCCGTAAGAAGGATGAGATGAGTCTCAACGGTCGCCCGCCGACACTCGAAGACGTGGCACGCCTCGCCGGCGTGTCGCGGGCGACCGCTTCCCGCGCCATCATCGAGCCCGCCAAGGTGTCGGAGGAGCGCCGCTCCGCCGTCGAGGAGGCGATGGCCCGCTTGGGCTACGTCCCCAACGCCGCGGCCCGCAGCCTGGTGACGCGCCGAACCATGTCGATCGCCGTCGTGGTGCCCGAACCCACGCGCACGGTGTTCGAGGATCCCTTCTTCCAGGCCGCCATCGGCGGTATCAACTCGGTCCTCACCGGCGCCGACTACCAACTGGTCCTCCTGATGGGAGACCCGCAGGGGCAGACGCAACGGGTGCGCCACTACCTGCGCTCGCGCCTGGCAGACGGCATCGTCGTGGTGTCCCACCACGGGTCCGACGGCGTGGTGGAGACCGCCGTGGCGGCCGGCGTGCCCACCGTGCTGGTGGGTCGGCCGTTCAGCGGCGTCGTCAAAGTCGCCTACAGCGACCTGGACAACGTGCTGGGCGGCCGGCTCGCCACCCGGCACCTCATCCAGCAGGGCTGCTCGACCATCGGCATCGTCACCGGCCCGCTGGACATGGTGGGCGCCCGCGACAGGTTCGACGGTTGGCGCACGGAACTCGCGGCGCACGGCAAGTCGGCCGGCGGCATCTGGCATGGCGACTTCGACCGCGACTCCGGCCTCTCCGCAGGGCAGGAGATCGCCACCGGCGCGGTGAAGCTCGACGGGCTCTTCGTCTCCTCAGACCTCATGGCGCTGGGGGTGCTGGAATCGCTCGCGGAGCACGGTGTCCGGGTCCCCGACGACCTCCGGGTGGTCGGCTTCGACGACATCAGCCTGGCCGCCTATGCCAAGCCGTCCCTCACGACCGTCACGAACTCCGGGTTCGCGCTGGCCACCGCCGCCGCCGAGTTGCTGATCCAGCAGCTCCAGACCGGGGTGATCCCGGCGCCCAGGATCCTGCACCCCGAACTCGTCGTCCGAGACTCGGCCTGATCGCTCGGGGCCTGCCGGTCAGGCCAGGCGCTCGCGCACCGCGATGGCGACCCCCGCCACCGCCACCGCGGCCGCGGTGACGACGAAGGCCTGGGCGAAGCCGAACCCGCCGGCAAGCGCGCCGATCGCCATGGCGCCGACGCCGGTGCCGACGTCGAAGCCGACGTTCCAGATCACCGACGTGGGGGCGCGGTTCTCCTCCCCCGCCTCCACGAACGAGCGCACCAGCGTCACCGTCTGCAGCGCACCGTAAGCCAGGCCCAGCAGGGCGGCGCCGACGATCATCCACGCGGGCTGCCCCCACCGCAGCGAGGCCGCGATGCCCGCCACCCCCAGCGCGCCCACCCAGAGCAGTGACCAGATGAACGGCCTGGTGCCGTAGCGGTCACTCAGCCCACCGACAAGGTAGCGCCCCACGGCCGCCAGCCCCGTCACGGCGAGCAGGACGGTCATGGCCACGACGGGGTCGCTGACCAGCTGCGGGGCGAAGGTCAGCACGGCACCGCCGGAGGCCGTCACGAGCAGCAGGGCGACCACGGGCATCCAGATCAACGGGAGGACGCGCAGCAGCGGCGCGCCCGCCGAGGACGCCCCCGGGTCGCCCGCCGTCTGCCTGGAGATCTGCCGCCCGAGTTCCGCCACCCACAGAAGGGCGACCACCGGCAGCAGGCCGAGGACGAGCGTCCAGCGCACGCCGATCACGTCGGCCAGTAGGGGCGCCACCGACATCAGTACCAGCTGCGGAATGGAGATGGCGAGGCCGTAGAGGCCGACACCCCGGCCACGCGCCTCTGGAGGGGTCAGGAGTGCCACGGCGGTGGCGCCGCACACCGTGATGACGCCGAAGCCGACGCCGCGCAGGGCGTTGGTGCCGAGCACCACCCACAGGTCCGGGCTGATCGCCTGCAGTGCGGCGGGGATCCCCAGCGCCAGGAGGCCCAGCGACAGGGTGCGGGTCCAGCCCCACCTGGCCAGCCAGCGGTTGACCTGCAGCTGGGTGAGGACGGTGGTGGCCATCAGGACCGTGGTGGCCATGCCGGAGCCGAACTCCGCAGCGCCGCCCCGAGCGGCCCACAGCGGGGAGATGGGCAACAACAGCGCGAAGCCGGCGAACGCCACGGAGGCGGTCAGCAGGATCAGCGGCATACCCGGCGCGCGCAGCACCACGAGGCATCACTCCAAGAGGTAGGGGGAATCAACCGCCTCACTCTACCCGGAGGGCCGGTGGGCCCCGCCTCGTCGGGCGGCGGGCCGCGCGTGGCCTAGGAGGTGCGCTCGACGAGATCCGTGCACACCTGCAGCAGCGCGTCCTTCGCCTCGCCCTCGGGCAGTGGCGCCAGGTGGGCGCGCGCGATGTCGGCGTGGCGCTCGACCTCGGCCTTCGCACGGCCCATGACCGGGTGGGCCTTGAGCCCCTCCAGGGCGGCCTCCAGGTCCTCGTCGGAGCTGAGGTCGCCGTCGATCAGCGCGAGCAGGTCCGCGTCCGCCGCATCCTTCTCCGCCCGCAGCATGAGGACGGGCAGTGTGGGGACGCCCTCGCGCAGGTCCGTACCGGGCGTCTTGCCGGTGCTGGTGGAGGTGATGTCGATGAGGTCGTCCGAGAGCTGGAACACCAGCCCGATCTCCTCGCCGAAGTTCGTGAGCGCGGTGAGCACCTCGTCGGGGGCGCCGGACACCATGCCGCCGAAGCGGGCCGACGCGGCGATCAGCGAGCCGGTCTTGTCCGCGATGACCTGGATGTAGTGGGCCAGCGGGTCCTCGCCCTCGCCGGGGCCCTTGGTCTCGGCGATCTGGCCCTGCACCAGGCGCGAGAACGTCTCCGCCTGCAGCATGACGTAGTCGACACCGAGCTCGGCGACCGTGGTGGAGGCGCGGGCGAACAGGAAGTCGCCCACGAGGATGGCCACGGAGTTGCCCCACAGCCGGTTGGCCGACGGGGCGCCGCGGCGCAGGTCCGCGACGTCCATGACGTCGTCGTGGTAGAGGCTCGCCACGTGCGTGAGCTCCATGACCATGGCGGCCCGCATGAGGTCGTCGTGGTCCGATTCTCCGCCGAAGTGGGAGGAGAGGAAGACCAACAGCGGACGGAACCGCTTGCCGCCCGCCGCGATGATGTGGCGGGCGGCCTCGGTCACGAACGGCGAACTGGCCACGGCGCTCTCGACCAGGTGCCCCTCGAACTCGTCGAGGAGCACGGTCAAGCGTGCGTCGAGCAGGTCGTTGCCCACTGTGGGTCTCCTAGGGTCAGCGGATGAACTGTGCGGCGCCGGCAACCAGGTCGAGCACGCCGCCCGGCACGAGGCCGAGGACCAGAGTAGCCAGACCTGTGACCGCGAGCACAACCCACGTCCCGGCGGACGGGGATTCGACCACGCCCACGGTCGCTTCGTCGGCGTCCTGGAACCACATGGCCACGACGACCTTGAGGTAGAAGAACGCGGCGATGACGCTCATCACCACGGCGACGAGGACGAGCCAGCCGTAGCCGCCCTGCCACGCCGACGCGAACACGGTCAGCTTGCCCACGAAGCCGGCGGTCAGCGGGATGCCCGCGAAGCTGAGCATGAACAGGGTCATGAGCGCTGCGATGAGGGGGCTGCGCCTCCCGAGGCCCTTCCAGGACTCGAGGCCGTTGGCCTCGCCGCCCGCGCGGCGCACCATCATGACGATGGCGAAGGCACCCAGGGTGGCCACGCCGTAGGTCAGCAGGTAGAACGCGACGGCGGCCACGGACGCCACCGACACGTTGTCGCCGGCCTCCACGGCCCCGACGACGCCCACCAGGATGAAGCCGGCGTGCGCGATCGAGGAGTAGGCCAGCAGTCGCTTGATGTCGGTCTGCGCGAGGGCCGCGGTGGCACCCACCAGCATCGTGACGACCGCGACGACGGAGAACAGCAGCTGCCAGTCCCAGGCGAGTCCGCCGAGCGCGACGTAATACACCCGCAGCAGAGCGGCCACGGCGGCGGTCTTGGTGGCCACCGCCATGAAGCCCGTCACCGGGGTGGGGGCGCCCATGTAGGCGTCCGGGGTCCACGAGTGGAACGGCACTGCGCCCATCTTGAACAGCAGGCCCACCGATGCCAGCAGCATGCCGCCGAGCAGCAGCCACTTCGAGCCGGTCCCGGCGGTGACCGCATCTGCGATCCCGGCCAGCGTCAGGGCGCCGGAGTAGCCGTACAGCAACGAGATGCCGTAGAGCATGATCGCCGAGGCGATGGAGCCGAGGAGGAAGTACTTGAGGGCAGCTTCCTGGCTCAGCAGGCGACGGCGGCGGGCCATGCCGGTGAGCAGGTACAGCGGCAGCGAAAGGATCTCCACCGCCACGAACAGCACCAGCAGGTTGTTGGTGGACGAGAACAGCAGCATGCCGAACAGCGCGAACACCAGCAACGGGAAGACCTCGGTGTGCTCACGGCGGAGGCGGTCCGCCTCCCGCTCGAGCGGCGAGCCGGGCACGGTGGCGGCGGACGACGCGAACGCCGACACTCCCCCAGCGACGCGGCGCTCGGCGAAGAGCGCCACCCCCGCGAGCCCGACGAGCAGCAGCAGCGTCCAGAAGACGTAGGTCGGGCCGTCGATCGCGAGCAGCCCCATGGCAGCGAGCGAAGGTGCTTCCTGGACCCAGTTGAGGATGGTCACCCCGAGCGCGGCGAGGATGCCGACCGCGGCCAGACCCGCCTGCACCGGCTGGCGGAGGTGCCGGGGCACGAAGCCCTCGAGCAGGATGCCCAGGGCACCCACACCGAGCAGGATGAAGAGCGGCGTCAGCAGCATCCACTCCAGCGTGGGAGCGGGGATCGGCGTCTCCAAGAGGTTGATCATCAGTTGCCTTCCTCAGCCTGCGGGGCGGGATCGGTCACGCCGACGGTGGCCATCGTGCCCTGAGCAGCGTCGTCCGCCACTGCCAGCACGGGCTTCGGGAAGAAGCCGAACAGCAGCAGCAGGGCGATGAGCGGCGCAACGACGGCCTTCTCGCGAAGCGTGAGATCGGTGGTGACATGGCTGGCGACCTGCTCGGTCACCGGGCCGGTCATCGTGGTCTTGTACATCCGCAGCACGTACACGGCGGCCAGCACCATGGCCAGCACCAGGAACGCGATGTGGATGGGGTAACGCTGCCAGGAACCGGCGAGCACCAGGAACTCGGCGACGAAGTTGCCGAAGCCCGGCAGCGACAGGGCGGAGAGACCCGCGAGCAGCAGTACGCCGGAGAGCACCGGGGCCACCTTCTGCACGCCGCCGTAGGCGTCGATGTCTGCGGAACCGCGGCGTCGGATCATGAACCCGACGACGAGGAACAGCGCGGCGGTCGACAGCCCGTGGTTCAGCATGTAGTAGATCGAGCCGCTCATGGACTGGCTGGTCAGCGCGAAGATGCCGAACACCATCAGGCCGAAGTGGCTGATCGAGGTGTAGGACACCAGGCGCAGCAGGTCCTTGGCGCCGAACGCCATGAGGGCGCCGTAGAACATGGACACGATCGCCCAGATGAGGATCACCGGGGTGGCCCACTGGCTGGCCTCGGGGAACGCCTGGAGGCAGATCTTGATCATCCCGAAGGTGCCGATCTTGTCCAGGATGCCCACGAGCAGCGTCGAGGTGCCCGGCGTGGCCTGCTCGGCCGAGTCCGGCAGCCACGTGTGCAGCCCGGCCAGCGGCGCCTTCACCGCGAAGGCGAAGAAGAAGCCCGCGAAGAGCCAGCGGCCCATGGACGTGTCGATGTCGAGCCCGACGAGGTCGCCGATCAGGAAGCTCGGCGAGCCGGCCGCCGCCGTGACGGCGTAGACGCCCGCCACCGCGACCAGCATGACCAGGCCACCGGCCAGTGAGTAGATCAGGAACTTGACCGCGGCGGCGCTGCGACGGGGGCCGCCGTAGCCACCGATGAGGAAGTACGTCGGGATCAGCGTCGCCTCGAAGGCCACGTAGAAGAGCAGGATGTCCGAGGCCATGAACACGAACAGCGCGAAGCCCTGCAGCAGCAGCGCGAGCGCGAAGAACGTGGAGCCGCCCCAGCGGGAGGTGGGCTCATCGCCCGTGTGCCACTCGGCGAGCAGCACGACCGGCACGATGAGGACGGTCATCAGCACCAGGATGGCGCCCATCCCGTCCAGGTCCAGCGCGTAGCGCGCGCCGATCGCGGAGATCCAGGAGACGTCCTCGGCCAGCACGGCGTCCTGCGTGTGCAGGATGAACGCCAGGACACCGAGCACCAGAGTGGTGACCGCGAAGCCGTAGCCGACGAGCTTGCCGACGTGACCCTTCACGAAGAACAGCACGATCGCGCCGACGATGGGCACCAGGCCGAGGACCGTCAGAAGAGGGAATGCCATTGTCATTTCTCAGTTACTCCTTAGCCCAGCTGCCCGATGACAACGACGACGGCGAGGGCCAGGAGGCCCACCCCTGCGGTCAGCCCGTAGCTGCGGACGTAGCCGTTCTGCAGTTTGCGGAACCATTCACCCGCTCCGGTCGCCACCGCGGCGGAACCCATGACCGCGCCGTCCGCGACACCGTGGTCGAAGGCACCGATGCCGGCTGCCAGACCCTTGGTGGGGCGGATGATCGCGTGCTCGTTGAAGGCATCGCCGTACAGGTCGTGGCGGCCCGCGTGCACCAGCGGGTTCTTCGTCTCCGGCGCTTCGCGCGGGATGTCGCCCTTGTGCAGGAACCAGCCGATCGCGACACCGACGACGACCACGGCCAGCGTCAGGATGCCGATGGTGGTGAAGTGGATGAGCGGCGTGTTGTGCGGCTCCTGACCGGTGGCCGGGGCCAACCAGTCCTGGATCCAGCCGTTCATGAGGACACCGGCCACGATGGACAGCAGCGCCAGCACGATCAGGGGCACCGTCATGACGAGCGGCGACTCATGCGGCTCGACGCCGTCCTCCCATCGCTTCTTGCCGAAGAACGTCATCATCATCAGGCGCGTCATGTAGTACGCAGTGATGCCTGCACCCAGCAAGGCCAGCACGCCGTAGATCACGTTCTGCTCGAAGGCGGCCTCGATGATGTGGTCCTTCGAGTAGAAGCCCGAGAGGAAGGGGAAGCCGATGATCGCGAGGTAGCCGATCCCGAAGGTCAGGAAGGTGATCCGCATGGGACGGGCCAGGGCACCGAAGTGGCGCATGTTCACGTCGTCGTGCATGCCGTGCATGACGGAGCCGGCGCCGAGGAACATGTTGGCCTTGAAGAAGCCGTGCGTGATCAGGTGGAAGATCGCGAACGAGGCGCCGATGGGGCCGAGGCCCGCGGCGAGCATCATGTAGCCGATCTGCGACATCGTCGAGCCCGCGAGGACCTTCTTGATGTCGTCCTTCGACGTACCGATCCAGGCACCGAAGAGCAGCGTGACCGTGCCGACGATGGCGACGGCCGTCGTGGCGATCGGCGCTGCCTCGTAGATGACGTGCGAGCGCACGACCAGGTAGACGCCGGCGGTGACCATGGTCGCAGCATGGATGAGGGCCGACACCGGAGTGGGGCCCTCCATCGCGTCCAGCAGCCAGGACTGCAGTGGCACCTGGGCCGATTTACCGCACGCGCCGAGCAGCAGGAAGAAGCCGATGAGCGTGACCCAGACGGGTGTCAGGTTCGCGACCCCCGCGTTGACGTCCTCGAAGCGCACCGAGCCGAACATCGCCAGCATCGTGAAGATCGCCATCGACAACCCGAGGTCGCCGACGCGGTTGACGATGAAGGCCTTGTTGCCGGCGGCCGACGCCGAGGGGCGGTGGGCCCAGAAGCTGATCAGGAGGTAGGACGCGAGGCCCACGCCTTCCCAACCGACGAACAGCACCAGGTAGTTGTCCGCCAGGACCAGGATCAACATGGCGGCGATGAACAGGTTCAGGTAGGCGAAGAAGCGACGGCGACGCTCGTCGTGCTCCATGTACCCGATCGAGTAGATGTGGATCAGCGAGCCGACGCCGGTGACCAGCAGGACGAAGAGGATCGACAGCTGGTCTGCCAGGAAGCCGACGCCGACCGACCAGTTGCCGGTGGCGATCCACTCGTACAGCTGGACGTTGATGGCGCGGTCGTCGGGGGACGCCCCGAGGAGTTGCAGGAACAGCACCAGGCCGATGGCGAACGACGCGATCGGTGCCAGGGTGCCCAGCCAGTGACCCCAGGCGTTGGTCGCCCTGCCCGCCAGCAGCAGGAAGGCGGCCGAGGCCAGCGGGATGGCCACCAGCAGCCAGACCATCAGGCCGGTGCTCGACAGTGCGGAGACGGATTCAAGGAGTTGCACGCTCGTAGTCCCCTTACAGCTTCATCAGGTTGGCGTTGTCGACGGAGGCCGAGCGACGGGACCGGTAAACGGCGACGATGATCGCCAGGCCGACCACAACTTCAGCGGCTGCCACGACCATCACGAAGAACGCCGCGACGAGTCCGTCGAGGTTCCCGTGGAATCGGGCGAATGCGACGAATGCGAGGTTCGTGGCATTGAGCATCAGTTCGATGCTCAGAAAGGCGATGATCGCGTTGCGGCGCAGCAGGAACCCTGCGATACCGATAGCGAACAGGATCGCCGAGAGGATCAGGTAACCCTCGGGGCTCATTCGTCGTCTCCTTCGATCTCAAGCGTGCGACCCTCGAGCGCCCGGTAGGCGGAGGAGGTGGGTGCGCGCAGTTCGTCCACGTCGACCACCACGCCACGCATGGTGAGGGTGCGCGAGACGGACTTCTCGGCGATGGACCCGTCCGGGAGCAGCGCCGGGATGGAGATGGCGTTGTGCCGGGCGAACACACCCGAGTTGGGCAGCGGGCCGGGGTGCTCGCCGAGCTCGGCGTAGGCGCGCTTGCGGAGTTCAGCGGACTCCACCTGGCTGACCTTCTTGCTGAGGAGCTCGCCGTGGGCCAGCACCATCGCGCCGACCGCGGCCGTGATCAGGAGGGCCGCGCTCGCCTCGAAGAGGAACACGTACTCGCCGAACAGCTTGTTGGCCAGCGACGGGATGTTGCCGCCGTACTCGGCGTTGGCCGCCGCCAGGCCGGCGGGCTGCCCACCGACGGTGAACTGACCGACGGCGGAGATCATCAGGATGCCGATGCCCAGCGCCACCAGCGAGGCGGCGATGCGGTGGCCCTTCAGCGTCTCGACGACCGAGTCGAGCGAGTCCACGCCGATCAGCATGACGACGAACAGGAACATCATCAGGATGGCGCCCGTGTAGACGACGATCTGGATGACGAACAGGAAGGGCGCGTCCTGGGCCGCGTAGAGGACCGCGATCGCCACCATCACGCCGGCCATCGCGATGGCCGAGTGGATGGGTTTGCGCGACAGCAGGAAGATCAGGGCGCAGATCACCGCGATGGGCGCGCACACCCAGAAGGCGACCTCACCGGCTGTCACCAGCGGGATCATGGGGATCATTTGGCCGCTCCTGTGGTCGTCGAGCCGGTGCGGGTGTCGGGGGTGCCCGTCGCGGGCAGCCCCAGGAAGTAGTCGCGCTCGTCCGCGCCGAGGCGACGGGGGTGCGGCGGCTGCTCCATGCCGGTCAGCAGCGGCGCGAGCAGGTCTTCCTTTTCGTAGATCAGGCTCAGCCGCGTGTCGTCGGAGATCTTGAACTCATTGGTCATCGTCAGCGCCCGGGTGGGGCAGGCTTCGATGCAGAGGCCGCAGAAGATACAGCGCAGGTAGTTGATCTGGTAGACGTGGCCGTACCGTTCGCCCGGCGAGTAGCGGGCGTCGTCGGTGTTGTCGGCGCCCTCCACGTAGATGGCGTCCGCCGGGCAGGCCCAGGCACACAGTTCGCAGCCCACGCACTTCTCCAGGCCGTCCGGCCAGCGGTTGAGCTGGTGTCGGCCGTGGAAGCGCGGCATGGTGACCTTCTCCGCGCCCTTCTTGTGCGGGTACGACTGCGTGAACGTCTTGCGGAAGATGGTGTTGAGCGTGATGCCGAAGCCGGCCCACGGATCGAAGATGCCCATCAGGCTTCCTTCCCTTCTGCGGTGACCTCGGCCATGGTCTGGTCCTGCGCGGGTCCGCGCACGACGCCTGCGAGCTCGGGCAGCATCTGCCCGGGCATCGGGGGTACTGGGTAGCCGCCGGCGAAGGGGTCGTAGACCTCTTCGACGACCGGGCGTTGCTCCGGCAGTTCGGCCACCGGGTCCTTGCCCCCGAACAGCCACCACAGGACGATGAGCAGCGCGAGGCCGAGGCCGAGGGTGGCGTTGCGGAACTGGGTGTTGGCGACCAGCGCCACCACGATGATCCAGATCAGCGAGATCTCGATCAGCACCTTCCAGCCGAGACCCATGAACTGGTCGTAGCGGAGGCGAGGGAGCGTGCCACGCAGCCAGACGAACACCGAGATCAGGAACTGCACCTTCAGCATGAAGAAGATCGGGCCGAACCACGGGTTGTTGAAGAACTCGATGTTGTTCAGCGGCCAGATCGGCAGGTAGCCGCCGAGGAACAGTGTCGTGCAGACCGCAGAGACGGTCGCCATGTTGATGTACTCCGCGAGGAAGTACAGCGCGTAGCGGAAGCCGGAGTACTCCGTGAGGTAACCGGAGACGAGTTCCGACTCACACTCGGGCAGGTCGAACGGTGCGCGGTTGGTCTCGCCCACCATGGCGATGGCGTAGATGATGAACGACGGGATCAGCAGCAGGAAGTACCAGGTCTGCAGCCCGAGCGGCAGGGCGATGTCGGTGAACGGCACGACGAGCTGCAGCGGGAGGCGCTGCGATTCGACGATCTCCGAGGTGGACATGGAGCCGGCCATCAGGAACACGGCGACCATGGACAGGCCCATCGAGATCTCGTAGGAGATCATCTGCGCCGTCGAACGGATGGAGCCGAGGAAGGAGTAGGTGGAGTTGCCGGCCCAGCCCGCCAGCACGATGCCGTAGATGCCGATCGAGGCCGAGGCCAGGATGAACACCGCGGCGACCGGCAGGTCCGTGAGCTGGAGGCGGGTCTCGACGCCGAACATCGTCACCTGCCCACCGAACGGGATGACCGTCCAGCAGGTGAAGGCGGCCACGGCGGTGAGCACGGGGGCGATGTTGAACAGCCACTTGTCGGCGTTCTTCGGGCGGAAGTCCTCCTTGATGAGGGCCTTCATACCGTCTGCGAGCGCCTGGCCGAGGCCGAAGGGGCCGTTCATGATGGGGCCGAGGCGGTGCTGCATCTTGCCGACGAGGCGACGCTCGTACCACACGTTGAAGATCGTCCAGACGAGGAGGACGACGAAGAGCGCCACCACCTTGATCAGGATCAACCACCAGGGATCGTTCATGAAGATGTTCATGCCGTTGCTCCTTCGACGACGGTGACGGCCGTGACGCGGACCGGCGAACCGGGCGCGGCGACGAGTCGCTCCCCCAGGCCGGGGTTGACGGGCACCCAGACGACGTCGTCGACCATGCCGGGGACGATGTCGACCGGCAGCACCAGGCTGCTGCCCGCTGCCTCCACGGTGGCGACCTCGGTCAGACCGAGCCGCTCAGCGGTGGCGGCAGAGACCCGGGCGACCGGCGGACGTGCGGTGGCACGCAGCGCCAGTTCGTAGTCGTTGCCCTGGGAGGCGTCGAGCAGCTCGCGCCATCCCGCGACGACCGGACCGGCATGGGCGGGGGCCGTCGCGACGGCGGGGGCCGCCGGGCGGACGCCGTCCCAGGCACCGAGTTCCGTGAAGTCGGCATAGGCCTGCTTCGGGGCGCGGAAGCCGAGCGTCGAGCCGAGGGCATCAGCCAGGGCGGCCAGGATGCGGATGTCGGTCATCGGCGACACCGGCTGCTTGACGATCACGTTGACGCGGCCGTGGCGGTGCTCCCAGTTCAGGAAGTGGCCCGACTGCTCCTCGAGGAGGGCGGCCGGGAAGACCACGTCGGCGCGGGAGGTGACGGCGCTGGCGCGCTGCTCGATGCTGACCACGAACTGCGCGGCCTCGAGACCGGCCAGCGCGGTGGCCGGGTCTCCCAGGTCGTGCGGGTCCACACCGGCGACCACCAGGGCCTTGAGCGTGCCCTGGACCAGCGCGGTGAACTGCTCATCGGCCGACAGACCGGCCTCAGCGGGCAGCGAGCCGACGCCCCAGTGGGAGGCGACATCGACGCGAGCGGCGGGGTCTGCCACCGGGCGACCACCGGGCAGCAGGCCCGGCAGGCAGCCGGCCTCGATGGCTCCGACGTCGCCTGCGCGACGGGGGATCCAGGCCAGGCGGGCGCCGGTGGCGTCCGCCTTCGCGGCGGCGGCGCTCAGCACGCCGGGGAGGACCGCGGCGCGTTCCCCGACGAGGATGACCGAGCCTGCGTCGAGGTCCGTCAGTGCGTCCAGCGCCTCGGCTTCACGGCCGGGGGCCGTGGGCACGAGGGTGGCGGACAGCTTGTCGGAGCCCCGGGAGACGAACGGCGCGAGGGTGGTGACCTTCAGGTGCCCCTTGCGGACCGCCTTGCGGAGGCGGAGGAACACGATGGGCGACTCGTCCTCGGGCTCGAAGCTCACTAGCACGACGTGCTTGGCGGCGTCCAGATCCGCGTAGGTGACGGCCTCGTCGACTCCCCTGCCGGCCACGCGGGCCGCGAGGAAGTCGGCCTCTTCGGCAGAGGCGGGACGCGAGCGGAAGTCCACGTTGTTGGTGCCCAGCACAGCACGGGCGAACTTGCCGTAGGCGTAGGACGCCTCGACGCTCAGCCGACCACCGGTCTGGACACCGACGGCGGAGCCGGCGGCGCGGAGACCCTGGACCGCGGCGTCGATGGCCTCAGGCCACGACGCGGGCTCCAGCACTCCCCCGCGGCGCACGAGCGGGCGGGTGATGCGGTCGTCGCCGCGGCCGTACATGAAGCCGAAGCGGCCCTTGTCGCAGCTCCACTCCTCGTTGACCTCAGGCTTGTCGCCCGCGAGGCGACGCTTGACCTGGTGGTGACGCTGGTCCGTGCGCAGTTCACAGCCGGACGCGCAGTGCTCACAGGTGGTGACCTTCGACACGAGGTCGAAGGGACGCGCCTGGAAGCGGTAGGCGGCGGAGGTGAGGGCGCCGACGGGGCAGATCTGCACCACGTTGCCGGAGAAGTACGAGTCGTACGGGTCCTGCTCGTAGGTGCCGACCTGCTGCAGCGCACCGCGCTCCACCAGGGCGATGAAGGGGTCACCGGAGATCTGTTCGGAGAAGCGCGTGCAGCGCGCACACAGCACGCAGCGTTCGCGGTCCAGCAGGATCTGCGCGGAGATGGCCACGGGCTTGGGGAAGGTGCGCTTCAAGCCCTCGAAGCGGCTCTCACCGGGGCCGTTGGCCAGTGCCTGGTTCTGCAGGGGGCACTCGCCGCCCTTGTCGCAGACGGGGCAGTCGAGCGGATGGTTGATCAGCAGGAACTCCAGCATGCCGCGCTGCGCCTTCTCGGCGACGGGCGAGGTGCGCTGGGTGTTGACCTTCATGCCCTCGGCCACCGGCATGGTGCAGGAGGCCTGGGGCTTGGGGAACCCTCGGCCGTTGCCGGCGTCGGGGATGTCGACCATGCACTGGCGGCAGGCGCCCACCGGGTCCAGCAGCGGGTGGTCGCAGAAGCGCGGGATGGCGGTGCCGATCATCTCGGCGGCGCGGATGATCAGCGTGCCCTTGGGGACGCTCACCTCCGTGCCGTCGATGGTCAGGGTGACCAGGTCGGGCTTCGGAGCCACCTCACCCGAGGTCGTCTTGGCGTCGACGGTCATCGCACGTCTCCTTCCGCGGCGAACAGTGCGCTCTTCTCATACGGGAACACTTCCCAGGCGGGGGTGTGGTAGCCCTGCTCGAACTCGGAGCGGAAGTGCCGCACGGCACTGGTCACCGCTGCCACCGCACCGTCGGCCAGCGCGCAGAACGAGCGGCCACCGATGTTGTCGCAGATGTCGAGGAGCTTGTCGACGTCGCCCTCGCGGGCGGTGCCGGCTTCGAACTTCATCAGGAGCTGGACGAGCCACCAGGTGCCTTCACGACACGGGGTGCACTTGCCGCAGCTCTCATGCTTGTAGAACTCGACGAAGCGCAGCGTCGTGCGCACCACGGAGGTGGTGTCGTCGAAGATCTGCAGTGCCTTGGTGCCGAGCATCGAACCGGCCGCCGCCATGGATTCGTAGTCCATGGGGAGGTCGAGGTGTTCCGGCGTCAGGATCGGCGTCGAGGAGCCGCCGGGGGTGAAGAACTTCAGTTCGTGGCCGTCGCGCATGCCGCCGCCGAGCTCGATGAGCTCGCGCAGCGTGATGCCCATCGGGGCCTCGAACTGGCCGGGCGTCTTGATGTGGCCCGACAGCGAGTACAGCGTGAAGCCCTTGGACTTCTCGGTGCCCATCGACTGGAACCAGTCAGCCCCGTTGTTGATGATGGCCGGCACCGAGGCGATGGATTCCACGTTGTTGACCACCGTCGGGGAGGCGTACAGACCTGCGACGGCGGGGAACGGCGGGCGGAGGCGGGGCTGGCCGCGTCGACCCTCGAGGGAGTCCAGCAGCGCCGTCTCCTCGCCGCAGATGTAGGCGCCGGCGCCGGCGTGCACGATCACGTCGAGGTCGTAGCCGGTGCCCATGATGTTCTTGCCCAGGTAGCCGGCCGCGTAGGCCTCACGGACGGCCTGCTGAAGGCGGCGGATGACGTGCAGGACCTCACCGCGGCAGTAGATGAACGCGGTGTGGCAGTTGATCGCGTACGACGAGATGATGACGCCTTCGACCAGCGTGTGCGGCGTGGCCATCATGAGCGGGATGTCCTTGCAGGTGCCCGGCTCCGACTCGTCGGCGTTGACCACGAGGTACTTCGGGTTGGGATTGTCCTGCGGGACGAAGGACCACTTCATGCCCGTCGGGAAGCCTGCGCCACCGCGGCCGCGGAGGTTGGCGTCCTTGACGAGCGAGATGAGGTCTGCGGGCTGCATGGCCAGGGCCTTGCGCATCGCGCGGTAGCCACCTGTGGCCTCGTAGCGGGCGAGCTTCCAGGAGTTGGGTGCGCCCCACTGTTCGCTGAGGACGGGGGTGAGCAGGTCGGTCACTGTGCGGCCTCCTGCTCGGCGGCGGCCGGCTTCGCGTCAGCGGCCGGGGCCTTCCAGTCGTTCTCACGGGCGATGTCGACACCGGCCAGCGAGGCGTGACCTGCGGAGGGCCCTTCGTCGGCCCGGCCGTCGGGGAACCCGGCGAGGACGCGCTCGGCTTCGCGCCAGGAGGTGATGGTCGCGCCACGGGAGGAGACGACCTCCTCGTCCTTCTGCAGCTTCTCCAGCAGGTCGTCGGCCTTCTCCGGCGTCATGTTGTCGAAGAACTCCCAGTTGACCATCATCACGGGGGCGAAGTCGCACGCCGCGTTGCACTCGAGGCGCTCCAGCGAGATCTGGCCGTCCGGGGTGGTCTCACCCTCGTCGATGCCGAGGCGCTTCTTGGCCCGGTCGAGCAGGATGTCGCCGCCCATCACCGCGCAGAGCGCAGTGGTGCAGACGCCGACGTGCTGCTTGCCTGCGGGGCGGCGCTTGTACATGGTGTAGAACGTCGCGACGCCGGAGACCTGCGCCGTGCTGATGCCCAGCACG
Organism: Tessaracoccus sp. ZS01; assembly: GCF_022342445.1. Taxonomy (NCBI): domain Bacteria; kingdom Bacillati; phylum Actinomycetota; class Actinomycetes; order Propionibacteriales; family Propionibacteriaceae; genus Tessaracoccus; species Tessaracoccus sp. ZS01. Next base: position 123,074 of record NZ_PQFE01000004.1, read on the forward strand.
TCGGCGCACGCTTCGATGCCCCGGGGGCTGATCCGGCCGTCGACCGACTGGACGAGGTGGAGCATCGGCAGGAGTGCGGAACGAGGCTGCGGGTAGCGGGCCGCCAGCTCGCGCAGTTCGGCGATGGTGCCGTCGTCGATCTGGGACGACTGGTCGGTGTAGTCCACCGAACCGGAATCTGGGAAGTGGCTGGCAAAGTGGCCGCTCATCGGTCCACACCTCCAAGTACGGGGTCAAGGCTGGCGAGCGAGACGACGACGTCGGACATCATGCCGCCCTCGCACATCATCGGGATCGACTGCAGATGGTTGAAACCGGGATCGCGGAAGTGCACCCGGTAGGGGCGCGTCCCGCCGTCGGAGACGACGTGGCACGCGAGCTCGCCCTTGGGGGATTCGATGGCCTGGTAGACCTGCCCCACCGGGACCCGGAAGCCCTCGGTGACGATCTTGAAGTGGTGGATGAGCGCTTCCATGGACTCGCCCATGATGTGCTTGATGTGCTCGTTGCTGTTGCCCTGACCGTCGGCGCCCAGCGACAGCTGAGCGGGCCAGGCGATCTTCGGGTCTGCCACCATGACCGGCTGGCCGTGCGTGCGCTCGAGGCGGTCGATGCACTGCTCGACGATCTTGAGGGACTCCCAGCACTCCTGCAGACGAATCCGGAAACGGCCGTAGGCGTCGTCCGAATCCCAGGTCACGACGTCGAAGTCGTAGGTCTCGTAGCCGCAGTAGGGCTGCGTCTTGCGCAGGTCCCAGGCGTAGCCGGTGGCGCGCAGCGGAGGACCGGACATGCCCATCATCGTGGCCGCGGTGAGGTCCATCACGCCGACGCCGGACTGGCGGCCGATGAAGATGGGGTTCTCGTTGCAGAAGGCGGCGTACTCCGGCAGGTGCTTCTTGAGCCAGTCCACGATGGTGCGCAGCTGGCTGATGCCGTCCTCGGGGAGGTCATTGGCCACGCCTCCGGGGCGGATGAACGCGTGGTTCATGCGCAGGCCCGAAATGGCCTCGAAGAAGTCCAGGATCATCTCACGCTCACGGAACGCGATGGTCATGACGGTCAGCGCGCCGATCTCCATGCCGCCGGTGCCCATGGCGACCAGGTGCGAGGCGATGCGGTTGAGCTCCATCATGAGCACGCGGATGACGCTGGCGCGCTCCGGGATGTCGTCGGTGATACCGAGCAGCTTCTCGACCGCCAGGCAGTAGACGGCCTCGTTGAACAGCGGCGCGACATAATCCATGCGGGTCACGTAGGTCACGCCCTGGACCCACGTCTTGTACTCCGCGTTCTTCTCGATACCCGTGTGCAGGAAGCCGATGCCCGGGCGGATGGACTTGACGGTCTCACCGTCCATCTCGAGGATCAGGCGCAGCACGCCGTGCGTCGACGGGTGCTGGGGGCCCATGTTGACGACGATGGTCTCGTCGCCACGTTCGGCCTGCTCGGCCGCGATGTCGGTCCAGTCGCCGCCCTGTGCCAGGTAGACGCGGTCGACCTTCTCCTCGCTGGTGCCGGCGAAGACGTCTTCGGTGGTTGCGTGGGTGTGGGTCACGAGTAGGTCCTCCTGTTGTCGGGAGCGGGCACCTTGGCGCCCTTGTACTCGACGTCGACGCCACCCAGCGGGTAATCCTTGCGCTGCGGGTGGCCCTTCCAGTCGTCCGGCATGAGGATGCGGGTGAGCGACGGGTGGCCGTCGAAGATGATGCCGAACATGTCCCAGGTCTCACGCTCGTGGTAATCCACCATGGGGTAGGTGGCCACGACCGACGGGATGTGGGGATCTTCGTCCGGGCACGTGACCTCGAGCCGGACCCGACGGTTGTGGGTGTAGCTCAGCAGGTGGTACACGGAGTGGAGTTCCGCGCCCTTCTCGCTCGGGTAGTGCACGCCCGAGACGGACACGCAGACCTCGAAGCGCAGGAACGCGTCGTCGCGGAAGGTGCGCGCCACGGCGGCGAGGTGCTCGCGCGGCACGTAGATCGTGAGCTCACCGCGGTCGAACAGCACCCGGGCGCCGCCGAGTTCCTCGGGCAGCAGTTCCAGGGCCCTGCCGTACACGGCGTCCGACGGGTCGTCGAACGGGGGCTCGGTGCGGCCCGGCATGCTGAGGCCGCGGGTGAGGCCGCCGTAGCCGGAGGTGTCGCCGGAGCCGCGGGACCACATGCCCGCCTTGCTGGTGAAGATGGGCTGCTGGGCGGGAAGACCCGAGGTGGCGGGGAGGTTCTCCTCAGGAGTCTGATCGTCGCTCATCGCATGAGCCCCTTCATCTCGACCTTCGCGGGCGCGGCCAGCGCTGCCTGCTCGGTGTCCTCGACCCAGGTGTCCATGTTGGCGCCGATCGGGTGCTTCTGCACCTTCTCGCGCAGCTTGAACATGGCCTCGATCAGCATGTCCGGGCGCGGCGGGCAGCCGGGCACGTACATGTCGACGGGCAGGAAGTGGTCACAGCCCTGGACGATCGAGTAGTTGTTGAACATGCCGCCGGAGGACGCGCAGGCGCCCATGGAGATGACCCACTTGGGGTTGGGCATCTGGTCGTACACCTGACGGATGACCGGGGCCATCTTCTGTGACACACGGCCGGAGACGATCATCAGGTCAGCCTGGCGCGGAGAGGCGCGGAACACTTCCTGGCCCCAGCGACCCGAGTCGTAGCGCGGCGTGCCGAAGGCCATCATCTCGATCGCGCAGCAGGCGAGGCCCATCGTCGCGGGCCAGAACGAGGCCTTCCGGACCCAGCCGAAGACGCCCTCGAACGTGGTCAGCAGGATGCCGCTAGGAATCTTGTCTTCGATACCCATGTTTATCTCCGATCATTCCCAGTCGAGGCCGTTGCGGCGCAGGACGTAGATGTAAGGGATGAAGAACAGCACGATGAACACGATCATGGCGATGATCGCGAACATGCTGAGCTGGTTGTAGGCCACGGCCCACGGGAGCAGGAACACCACTTCGATGTCGAACACGATGAACATCATCGCCGTGATGTAGTACTTGACAGGGAACCGGCCGCCGCCGATCGGCTGCGGGGTGGGCTGGATGCCGCACTCGTAGCTGTCGTACTTCGCACGGTTGTACCGAGCCGGTCCGACGACCAGGCTCAGCCCCATGGATACCACGACGAACACGGTGGCGAGCAGCACCATGCCGACGATGGGGATATAGGGGTTCATCGTTGTTTCCTTCCGATCACGCTGACGGAGCGACCTTGCACAAGGTGTTGATGATCCGGTCCATCGCGTCCCCGTCACGGGAGTCGGTCAGGTTGGCCAGGAGCTTCATCACGAAGCGCATGAGCATGGGCCGGGGTAGACCGTATCGGGTGCAGATGTACATGATCCGCGGGTCGCCGATGAGTTTGGTGAAGATCATTCCCAGGCGATAGTAACCACCCAGGCTGTCCTTCAGGGCGGCGGGGTAGGCCTGCATGGCCCGTTCCGCGGAAGCGGTGCCGATGCCGCGCGACTTCGCTTCGGCCAACGCCTGGGCCGCCAGCTCTCCGGCCTCCATGGCGTAGGCGATGCCTTCACCGTTGAAGGGGCTGACCATGCCGCCGGCGTCGCCGACGAGCACGAGCCCGCGGCCGTAGTGCGGCTGGCGGTTGAACGCCATCGGCAGCGCAGCGCTGCTCACCTTGCCCACCATGTTCTCGTCGCGGTAGCCCCACTCCTCCGGGGTGCCGGCCAGCCAGCGCTTCAGGAGGTCGCGGTAGTTGGTCTGGCCGAAACCCTTCGACGTGCTGAGCACGCCGAGGCCGACGTTGCAGGTGCCGTCACCCATCGGGAAGATCCAGCCGTAGCCGGGCAGCAGCGTGGACTTGCCCGGTTCGCCGTCCCAGAGCTGCAGGTGCGACTCAAGAAACTCGTCGTTGCTCTGCGAGCTCTTGTAGTACGTACGCACGGCCACACCCATGGGGCGGCTGTCGATCTTGTTGATGCCCATCGAGATGGCCAGGCGCGCCGAGTTGCCGTCAGCCGCGACGACGTAGGGGGCCTTGAAGACGCGGCCGTCCTTGGTCTCGACGCCGGTGATGCGGCCGGTGCGGTCGTCCAGCACGGCGTTGGTCACGTTGGCGCCCTCGACGAGTTCGGCGCCGGCGGCCACCGCATGGCGGGCCAGTAGGTCGTCGAAATCCGAACGGGGACGCTGCACGCCGTAGGGAGGGAAGTCAGTCAGTTCAGGCCACAACAACTCGAACGGCTTGACGTGGCCGCCGTGCACGCGAAGACCCTTGTTGTGGATCCAGCCGGCCTCTTCAGAGGTGTCGATCCCCAGCCGGGTGAGCGCGCGGGTGGCGCGGGGCGTGAGGCCGTCGCCACACACCTTCTCCCGGGGGAAATGAGACTTCTCGAGCAGCGTGACGGAGAGCCCGTGCCGTGCGAGATAGGTGGCTGTCGCTGATCCGCCCGGTCCGGCTCCGACGACGATAACGTCCGATTCCTGGGTGGGGCGGGCCGTGCCAGAGTTGGCGAACGACATACACACTCCTGTCGACTACGACGGTGATTACCGAGTCAGTCTAGGGGTGCTGGGACGTTTCGGCCAACCAAGGCTCCCACTGCGGGCTACACTGCGAACCGCCTGCTGACTTGGGTATTTGGTCACGATGCGCTTGCTAAATTGCGGGGCGGGCCGCGCGGGGCAGATACCCCTCCCCCGCCTGCGGACGGCGGTCCCATAATCGGGGGCTGAATGGCCTCAGGCGAGCGTCGCGGCTATGCTCGCGAGGGTGATTCTGGACTTCGGGAGCGCTCGGATGCGTGCGACCACAGTCGCGATCGACGACCCCGGAGCCCTGGAGAGATTCCTCCCGGAGACCGGGCCCTCGACTGCATTCCTGCGTCGTGGCGACGGCTTTGTGGCACTGGGCGAAGTGGCCCGGTTCGAGACCGACCGCCTGGACGCCGCAGACGTCTGGTGGGAAGAGATCTCCGGCCAGATCGACCACGACTCCGAGGTGCTCGGCGAATTCGGCACCGGACCCATCGCGGTGGGCACCTTCACGTTCGACCCCGACAGGTCCGAGGAGCGCTCGGTCCTCACCGTCCCCGAGGTGATCATCGGCAGGCGCGGCGGGCTCAGCTGGATGACGAAGCTCGGCCCTGCCCGCGGCAACGCCACCCTCCCCTCTCCGGGTGAGCCCGTCCGGCCGCCGGCAGGCATGGTCTCGATGGGCGGTTCCATGGGTGACCACGCCTGGACCGACATCGTGGCAGAGGTGGTGTCACTGATCCGCAAGGGCGAGGTCCACAAGGTGGTGCTCGCCCGCGACCTGATCGCCCGGGCCGACAACCCGCTCGACCTGCGCTTCGTGCTGCGCGAACTGATGGCCACCTACCCCATGACCTGGGCGTACCTGGTGGACGGCATGATCGGCGCCACACCGGAGCTGCTCGTCCGCCGCGAGGGCGGTCTCGTCACGTCGCGCGTCCTGGCCGGGACCGTCTGGGGCGACGACGAGGACGCGGACCCGATCAGGCTCGCCGCCCGCCTCGCGAAGTCGAGCAAGGACATCTCCGAGCATGAGTTCGCCGTCGAATCCGTCGCCGGGGCGCTGGCGCCCTACTGCAACGCGATGAACGTACCCGAGGCCCCCTCGGTGCTGAAGCTGCCCAACGTGATGCATCTGGCCACCGACATCACCGGCGTGGTCGACGGGAACGCCAGCGCCATGACGCTGGCCGCCGCCCTGCACCCGAGTGCCGCCGTCTGTGGGACCCCGACGCACCTGGCGCTCGACGTCATCTCAGAGCTCGAATCCCTGGACCGCGGCCGGTACGCCGGTCCCGTCGGATGGGTGGACACCCACGGCGACGGCGAATGGGCCATCGCGTTGCGCGGCGGCCAGGTACGGCCGGAGACCCCGAACGAGATCCAGTTGTTCGCCGGGGCGGGCATCGTGGCAGATTCCTCGCCGGAATCCGAACTCGCCGAGACCGGCGCCAAGTTCGTGCCGATGCTGCAGGCCCTCGGCCTCAACGGCTCCTGAACGGCGAAGCGCGCCGCGGCCCCGGCCACGGCGCGCCCACTCCCCCGGGTGCCGTCAGCGGTTGCGCTGGACCTTGATCTTCGACTTGGGTGCCGCCGTCCCGTCGCGGCGACGGCGCTCCTCAGCGAGTTCGCGCTTCTGCTCCTCCTGCTGCTCCATGAGCTGGTCGCGGTCAAGGCCGCTGCGCAGGATCATGAAGGCGATGAGGCCGACGACCAGCGAGATCCAGACCGGCCAGCCGAGCACGATGGGCAGCGTGACGAGCGCCACCATGTCGAGGCCGCGCAACAGCGAGAACATCAGGCCGGGCGGCATGGCGCCGAAACCGGTGGACATGATGGGGCCGGAGTAGTCCGGCGGGCGGGCCGAGACCCAGCGCACCGCCCCGAGGAAGCCGGCGATGCCGGTGACCACGGCGGCCGAGGCCGCGTCGATGGGATCAACGGTGACGCCGCCACCCACGCCCATGAACGCGGGCAGCGCTGCGATGGCCCACAGCAGGGCCAGCACTCCCGGGACGACCATCGCCGCCTGCTTGACCTTGCCCGGATCGAACGGGAAGCAGCGCTGGAGGCCCCTGGTGCGGGTCAGCACGCGCAGCGAGTTCATGAACGGGATCAGGGCCGCCACCAGCACCAGCGCCGACAACGGCGGGTTCAGGGTGGCCAGGCCCAACGCCTGCACGGCGTAGGGCACCACGACGGTGGCCGCCAACGTGACCAGCCGCATGGGCTGGCGCCAGAGGCGCTGCACGTCGCGCATGACCAGGGCGGTCATGCCGGAGCCGGCGCCACGGGTGGGCTTCACGTGCCCGCGTTCGCGCGCCTTGGCCTCGATGAGGATGTCGCGGATCAGGGCGAACTCCAGCGCGAACGCCGCACCCTGGAGGCCGCTCAGCAGCGACCCGCCGGCGGTGAGCCGGTTGCGGCGGACGCCGCGGAGCCTGCGGTAGGCCACGAAACCGGCCACGAGGACCAGCAGGAGGCCGGCGCCGGCCACGATGTAGGCCAGTTCGACGGCGATGAGGTGGGCGCCGCCCAGGTCGATCCAGCCGGCGGCACCGAACACGAGGAGGACGAGGGTGCCGATGGCGGCCGTGCCGATGATCCACTGGAACACGGTCACCACCCAGCGGCGGTCCAGGCCCTGTTCCGCGGCGGCGAAGGCGAGCAGACCCGCGGAGCCGAAGCCCCCGGCCAACGCCCAGATGCCCACCTCGGGAAGCGGCGACCCCGTCAGCGCGGCGATCAACGCACCCAGCAGCCCGCCGACGACGAGCGCCAGGACGATGGCCGCGACGAGGCGGCCGGCCAGCAGCCGCCGTCGGTCCGTGGGGCCGTCCATGAGCCAGAAACCTTCAGCGGCGGAGGCGACGACGGGGCCGAACATGCGCGACAACACCAGCGTCGACGCCAGGATGCCGGCGACCGAGGCCCAGGGCAGCAGGCCGCGGGCGGCGAGACAGCCGGCGGTGTCACAGATCGCCACCACCTGCTGGGCGCGAACGATCGAGGAGATCACCATGGCGCCGATCAGCACGATGGAGAACACCATGACGTAGCCGTCGGACAGCGCCTGCCAGAGGCTGCGGTCGGCGCGGCCGCGTCGCCAGTCCTTCATCAGCAGTTTGAGCTGCTTCTCGTCGACGACCCCCAGGTCGTCGAAGTGGTCGTGGGCGGTGCTCAAGGCTCAGACCCCCAGCCGGATGGTGCGCGCGCCGATGGCCTCGAGGAGCGAGGGCTCATGGCTCGCCAGCACGATCGCCAGGCCGCCGGCGATGTCGGCCTTCAGCCGCTGGCCCAGCCAGGCGACACCTTCCACGTCGAGGCGCTGCTCGGGCTCGTCGAGCACCAGCAGCTGCCGCGGGCGGACGAACGCGGTGGCCAGCGCCAGGCGACGTCGCTGGCCCGACGACAGGGTGGAGGGGAGCTGGCCGGCCTGCGGCACGAGCTGCACCTCCTCGAGCACCTCGTCGACGAGGTCGTCAGGGTGCTCGAGCCCGTGCGCACGGGCGAGCAGGTCGAGGTGTTCCACGACGGAGAGGTCCGGGAAGAAGTCGAGGTCGTCGATGACGGTGGCCACGTCGCGGCGGATGATCGGGTTGGTCTCCGACACCTTGATCCCGTTGACCATGACGGTGCCCTCATCCGGCCTGTCCGCGCCGACGAGGCAGCGGAGCACCGTCGACTTGCCGGCGCCGTTGCGCCCGGTGAGCGCGACGGCTTCACCGGCCCGCACCTTCATGGAGAAGCCCTCCACGATGGTTACCGGGCCGTAGCCCTTCTTGAGGTTGTCCACCTGGAGCACGACGTCATTCTTAGCCACGTCCGCCATTGTCCACCATCGCCACAAGCGGGTCGAACCGGCGTCCCCTGCATCCGTCGGTGGGCAGCGATAAGGTGAACCAATGCAGAGTGAGCCCGGCAGCCGAGCAACCCTTGACAAGCGGCGCGGTGACGTCGCCGCCATGTTCGACGGTGTCGCCAAACGCTATGACCTGTTCAACGACGTGTTGAGCATGGGTCAGGTGAGGAGGTGGCGCCGCGCCACGGTGGAGGCGGTGGACCCGCAGCCCGGGCAGCGCATCCTGGACCTCGCGGCGGGCACCGGCACGTCGTCGGCCGTCCTCGCGGCGCACGGCGCCTACGTGGTGCCCAGCGACATCTCCCTGGGCATGCTGGCCCAGGGGCGGCGGCAGCAGCCCGGCCTCGACTTCGTGGCGGGCGACGCGGTGGCCCTGCCGTTCCCGGACGACACGTTCGACGCCGTCACCATCTCCTACGGGCTGCGCAACGTCGAACGCACGCTGGACGCGCTGAAGGAGATGTACCGGGTCACCAAGCCCGGCGGCCGCGTGGTCATCGCGGAGTTCTCCACCCCCACCAACCGGGCCTTCCGGCACGTCTACACCAACTACCTCGTGGCCGCGTTGCCCCGCATCGCCAAGCTGTCCAGCAATCCGGTGGCCTACGGCTACCTGGCGGAGTCCATCCTCGCCTGGCCGGATCAGCAGGGGCTGGCAGACCTCATGCGCGAGGCCGGCTGGCAGGGCGTGGAATGGCAGGACCATGCCGCCGGCATCGTCGCGCTGCACCGGGGCTGGAAGCGTTGATGAACAGTTTCGTGCTGGACGCCTACGCCGCACGCAGTTGCCCGGTGAAGACGTTCCACACGTTCGACCCCACGCTCCCCCAGCCGGCACAGCCGCATGACGAGTCGCTGCGCGAATCGTTCCAGGGCGGCTCGGATTTCCGCGACGGGGTGCTCAACCGGCTGGCCGCCCGCACCGAGGGCGTCGTGGACCTCCGCAACCTGCACGCGCAGGGCGCCTCGTGGGAGGAGCGGCTCAAGGCCGCGTTGGAGGCCATGGGCGCAGGGGCGCCGCTGATCCTCGGCGGGGTCCTGCCCATGGACCTCGACGGCCACCGCAGCGGCCGGCCTGACGCGCTGGTGCGCGGCACGGACACCGAGGCCGGCACGCCCGGCTACTGGCCGCTGAAGGTCAAGCCGTACCGGGTGCGCGAGAAGCAGGTGGGGGCCACGCAACTGCAGGTCTCCACCCTCGGCGCCATCGGCACCCTGGAGGCCCTCCCTGACCTGCGCTACCGCGTCCACCGCGAAGGCGTGCTGCTGGAGTTGGCACACCACTGGCGGCTGCTCGAATCCTGCGGCTTCGCGTCCTCGTCCTCCCTGGCCGCCGTCGTGGGCGACGACCGGGCCGCCGGTTCGGAGCCGTCGGCCACCTGGGTGGACCTCACCACCAAGTTCATCCGGACCTATTCGAAGACGGCGGGGCACAAGCTGCGCTCGGCGTTGGAACGCTACGACCACGAGCACGGCTTCCGCGTCTACGTGGCCGAACACGCGCGCGAGCGCACCGGGGTGGCCGACCCCGCGCCGGTGGTGCGGCCCATCCGCATCAAGGAGTGCGAATGGTGCGCGTGGTGGCAGGTGTGCCGCCCGCTGATCGACGACGACGACCTCTCGCTGCGCATCTCCAAGGCGCCGCTCGACGTGCGCGAACTCCAGACGCTGCTGGGCCTGGGCATCAAGACCGTCGCGGAGCTGGCGGAGGCCGACATCGACGCCATCCTCCCCCGGTACCTGCCGCTCACGGGTCACCGCGACCGTTCCGAACACCGCCTGCGCCAGGCGGCCCGCCGTGCCCGGATGCTGGCCAACGGCGTGGAGCTGGAGCGCGTCAGCACCGAGGCCATCGGGGTGCCGCGCGCCCCCGTCGAGGTGGACCTCGACATCGAGACCGCCGACGACGGCACCGTGTACCTCTGGGGTGTCCTGGTGACCGACGCTGAGGGCTCGCGGTTCCAGCACTTCAGCCGCTTCGAGCAACTCACCCAGGACGCGGAGACGGCCGTGGCGGTGGAGTTCGCCCAGTGGCTGCTGGACATGGTGGCGCGTCATCCGGGGCTCAGGGTGTTCCATTACAGCGACTACGAGACCGTGCACCTGCGGCGGATCGCGGAACGCAGCGGCAACCCGGCGCTGCTCGCGGCCGTGGGACTCATCAAGGACCACTTCACAGACCTGTTCGGGTTCGTCCGCGACAACTTCGTCGGCGTCGACGGGCTCGGCTTGAAGGTCGTCGCCAGCCGCGGAGTGGGCTTCCGCTGGCGCGACGAGGAGCCGGGCGGCCTCGCGTCGCAGACCTGGTTCGCGCAGGCCGTCAAGGCCGGCACCGCGGAGGCCCGCAGCTCAGCGCGGCGGCGGGTGCTGGACTACAACGAGGACGACGTGCGCGCCACGCTGGCCGTGCGCAACTGGCTCACCGCCCACGACGGCGGTCAGGGCCTCGGGACCCCTGCCACGATGAACTCGGCGTCCGAGGCGAGCGCCTCCTCCAGCGAGGGCTGATCGGCCACGCGCACCGCCAGCCACCCCATGGCGGTGGCCACGGCCACCAGGTCCAGGCCCTGGGGCGTGCCGAACACCCGCTCGAAGCTGTCGGCGTAGTCCGGCGCGCCCTGCTCGAGGGTGTGGAAGATCGAGCCGCCGTCGTCATCGGCCACCACGACGCGTAACCCCGGCCACGGCTCGAGGGAGGGCCGGACGAGTGCCCCCAGGTCGTGCTGCACCGTGAGGTCGCCGACCAGCACCGTGGTGGGGCGGTGGTCCGCCAGCGCGATGCCGGTGGCGGTGGCGATGGTGCCGTCGATGCCGGCCACGCCGCGGTTGGCGTAGACCCGCGGGGCGTCGTCCCCCACCGGGAGCATGTCTGCGGCGCGGATGATCGAGCTGGAACCGAGCATGAGGTCGTGCCCGCCGTCGAGCGCCGCGAGCACGGCCCTGGCGACGTGGCGCTGGGTGAAACCCTCGCCGACGCCCGCCGCGTCGGCCGCGCGCCAGCGGGCCAGCCAGGACTCCTCCTGCTCCGGGATCTCGACCGAATCCGCGATGACGACCGCGCGATGCCCGGGGTCCGTCCAGTCCGCGGCGGACGTCACCACGATGAGCTCCACGTCGGCGCGGGCCATCAGGGCGACCACCGGCCGCGACAGGGTGGGGTGACCGAACACCACCACCCGTTCGATCTCGGCGCCCAGCGTGCCCAGGAGGTCGCGGTAGCCGGCGATGGCGCAGCCCCCTCCGCGGGCGTTGGAGCTGGGTTCGGCGAAGAGCGGCGCCCCCGCGGCCTCGGCGACCCTCCTGGCCTCGGCGCCGACCTCGGGCGGGGCGTCGCCGGCCAGCACGACGGTGCGCAGGCCGGCCGCAGCCCGAAAGACCTGTCCGGGCAGGCTCGGGCTCACCAGCAGCGGCCACTGCTCGGGGGCCGGTAGCGGGCCCACCACCGGGGCGGCGAACTCGACGTTCAGTTGCACGGGCCCTGGCCGGCGGGTGCGGTAGCCGGCCGCGAGTACGACGGCGCGGTGCACGCCGGCGGCCCAGGCCGCCTCGTCACCGGATTCAGACGACAACCGGACGACGCCCAGCGCAGCCGGCCCCAGCGCCCCCGCCTGGTCTGCCGTCTGGCTCGCGCCGGTGCCCACGAAATGGGCGGGGCGGTCCGCGGTGATGAAGACCAGCGGGATACCGGCGGCCCGCGCCTCCATGGCCGCCGGGGCCAGGTTCGCCACGGCGGTGCCGGACGTGGTCATGACCGCGACGGGGCGCTGACCGGCCTTGGCCAGGCCCAACGCGGTGAACGAGGCCACCCGCTCGTCGATGCGGACGTGCAGCCGGAGCACCCCGGCGCGGTCGGCGCGCTCGACGGCGAGGGCCAGGGACGCGCTGCGGGAGCCGGGCGCGAGCACCACGTCGCGCACCCCCATGCTGAGGAGGGCGTCGACGATCGTGCTGCCCAACCGGATGCTGCTCATGAGACCCTCCTCCACCGATCCAACCAGAAGTGGGTGAGTTCCGGGCCGGCCGCGTACCGCTCGAGCAACGCGGGGTCCACGACCACCGGCCGCACCGGGAGCATGCCGTCGACCGGGTGGAGCGGGCTCGCCGTGACGTCGCCGTCGAGGAGGCGGGCGGTCTCCAGACCGCAGGCGTGGGGCAGCTCGGGCAGCGCGGCAGCCAGGGCGAGCCCCGCCCGGAGACCGACGGAGGTCTCCACGGCGCTGGACACCACCACGGGCATGGCCAGTTCCTCGGCGAGCCGCAGGCAGGCGCGGACGCCGCCCAGCGGCTGCACCTTGAGCATGGCGATGTCGGCCGCCCCGGCCCGCTTCACCCTGAGCGGGTCGCCGGCGCGGCGGATGGATTCGTCGGCGGCGATGGGCGTGCCGAGGTCGAGCCGCCGCAGCGCGGCGAGTTCCTCGACGGTGGCGCAGGGCTGTTCCGCGTACTCGAGCCCGAACGGCTCCAGTTCCCTGAGGGCGGCGGCCGCGTCGTCGAGGCTCCAACCGCCGTTGGCGTCCACGCGGAGCTTGGCCCCCGGCAGGGAGGCGTGCACCGCGGCGACCCGGGCGACGTCGTCATCGATCCGCTCCCCCGAGGCCGCCACCTTGATCTTGATCGTGCTGCAGCCGGACGCCACCGCGCGGGCCGCGGCCTGCTCCGGCGGGAGGCCCGGGACGATGCCGTTGACGGGCACGGTGTCACGCACCGGCTCCGGGTACCCCTCCTCGGCCATCTCCATGGCGGCGCGGAGCCAGGCGGCGGCCTCCGCGTCGTCGTACTCCGGGAAGGGGCTCCACTCGGCCCACCCCGCCGGGCCCTCGAACAGGATCCCGCTGCGGTGGGTGATGCCGCGGAACCGGACGGTGAGGGGGATGTCGTAGACGAAGAGCCTCATGCGAGGTAGGTCCCGACGAGCAGCCCCAGGCCGATGCCGATCTCGGCGAAGCCGGTGGACTGGATCACGGGGATGAGTCCCCGGCCGTCGGCTCCCCCGAGGATGCGGCGCAGGGGCTCGACGAGCAGGCCCACGGCCAGGAGCGCCACCAGGGCCCACCACGTGGTCAGCGCAGCGAAGCCGATGACGGCGGCGACGGTGAGCCCGACGAGGGCGGCGTAGAAGAGGCGGCTCTTGCGGTCGCCCAGCCGCGCGGGCAGCGTCATCTTGCCGGCGATCCGGTCCGTGGGGATGTCGCGCAGGTTGTTGGCCACCAGGATGCCGGCGGCGAGCGCGCCCACCGCTGCGCCTGCCAGCCACGCGTGCCACGGCGCGGCGTCGGAGATCACGTAGGCAGTACCCACGGTGGCCACCAGGCCGAAGAACACGAACACCATGAGCTCGCCCAGCCCCAGGTAGCCGTAGGGCCGCCGGCCGCCGGTGTAGAACCAGGCGGCGATGATGGCGAGAGCCCCCACGACCAGCAGCCACCAGTGACCGCTCCACGCCACGACGCCCAACCCGGCCAGGGCAGCCACTCCGAAGGAGAGGAACGCGGCCCGCTTCACGGCGGCGGGCGCCGCCAGGCCGGAGGCGGTGATGCGGGTGGGGCCCACCCGGTCGTCGTCGGTGCCACGCACGCCGTCGGAGTAGTCGTTGGCGTAGTTGACGCCCACCTGCAGCGCCAGGGCCACCACGAGGCAGAGGGCCGCGACGCCCCAGTGGTACCTGCCGAGAGCGGCGGCGGAGGCGGATCCCGCCAGGATGGGGGCGACGGCGGCGGGGAGGGTGCGGGGGCGCGCACCGGCCACCCAGACGGAGAGGGAGTCGTTCATGATTTGACCAATCCTAGGAGGCTTCGCCGGTCCGGTTTACCGCCGCCGGTGCGCGGCAGCGTCTCGACGGTGACCAGTTGCCGGGGCAGCGCCGGGGCAGGCAGCGAGCCGCGCAGGGTGTCCCGCCAGGTTTCCAGCGTGCCCCCGGTGGCGAACAGCACGACGCGCGCGCCCCATTCCGGGTCGTCGACGGCGAGCACGTCGGTCTCCGGGTCCAGAGCGGCGACGGCGCGGCGCACCTCTGCGAGGTCGACGTTGACGCCGCCGCTGATGACGACATCGTCGAAGCGGCCGTCGATGATGAGTCTGCCGTCGGCCCAGTGGCCGCGGTCGTTGGTCAGCACCGCCCCCCCGGCTGCGGGGTGGCCGAGGTAGCCCTCGAACACGGTGGGCCCGCCGATCTCGATCCGGCCGAGTTCCCCCACGGTGATCCTGACTCCGGGCAGCGGGACGCCGTCCCACACCACTCCGCCGCAGGTCTCGCTCATCCCGTAGGTCTCGATCACCCGGATGCCGGCCGCCTCGGCCCTGGCCCGCAGTTCGGGACGCAGCGCGGCGCCCCCGACGAGGACGGCGTCGAACCGGCCCAGCATCGCGCTCAGCGCGGGTGACTCGAGGGCGCGGTACAGCTGGGTGGCCACGATCGAGAGGCAGTTGCGTCCGGGCGCAGGATCGAGGTCCGTGAGGTCTGGGGACGCGGTGCGCACCCCGTCGCCGACCTGGCCACGCACGAGCACCATGAGTCCGGCCACGTAGTGCGGCGCGAGAGTCAGGTGCCAGGTGGCGGTGAATCCCAGGCGCTCCTCGGCGGCCCGCGCCGCCGCCGCCAGCGCGGTGCGGTGCAGCACCACCAGCTTCGCGTCACCCGTCGAGCCGGAGGTCGCCACAACGGCGCACCCGTCGGGCGCGGTACCGCTGCCGGGGGCCAGCCACAGGCCGGGGCCGCCGTCGAGGAGGTCGCGGACCCGTGCGCTGATGGTGTGCATCCCTTCACCCTAAACCGGGCCCCGGGTTGGACGGCGTAGACTTGGCCCATGCCCAGGATCCTCCTCATCATCGCGGTGGTGATGCTCACCATCTACTGCGTGGTCGAGGTCGCGCAGTCCCGCGGTTACCGGGTCCGGGCCATGCCCCGCTGGCTCTGGGCCTTCGCCGTCATCGCGCTGCCCATCGTGGGGCCCGTGTCCTGGCTCGTCCTGGGCCGGCCGCTGAAGAACCACCCGCAGGTCCGCGATCATCGGGCCCCCGATGACGACGAGGATTTCCTGCGCGGCCTGCGCTGACATCGCGCGTTCACCTTGGGGGCGTACAATCTCGCCCGTTGTCTCGTCTGAGGAGGACGCACGTGGGAGCCGGAGTGATGGTGGTGGCCGAGTGGCTGCTGGAATGCTCACGCGAATTCGTTGCCCGCATCGATGAGCTGGACGAACTCGACCGTGCCCTCGGCGACGGCGATCACGGCACCAACATGGTGCGCGGTTTCGCGGCCGCGGAAAACCTCGACCTCAGCGCCCAGAACCACGCCGCCGAGGCGCTGCGCCAGGTGGGCATGGCTCTGGTGCAGAACGTGGGCGGCGCCTCCGGACCGCTGTTCGGCACATTCTTCCTCCGCGCCGGCGCGCACTGGGACCCGTCGCTCACCACGCACGGCCTGGCCCTCGCGCTGCGCGAGGCGCTCCGCGGCGTCCAGGCTCGCGGCAAGGCCGAGCCCGGCGACAAGACGATGATCGACGCGCTGGCCCCCGCCTCCGCGTCGCTCGACGCGTCGGCCGCCGAAGGCGAGAATCTCGCCGACGCCCTCGAGAAGGCGGCGGCGGCCGCCGAGGCCGGGCGCGACGCCACCGTCGACATGGTGGCCCGCCGGGGCAGGGCCGCTCTGAACGCAGACCGGTCGGTGGGCATCATCGACCCGGGAGCCGTGTCCATGGCCCTGATTCTGCGCACGGCCGTTCACCACATCGGCTGACCACTTCGCGTCTCCCCCGGGGCGGGCCATAGGGTGGGTGCCATGAGCTACGAGGCACCTCACAAGGCAGTCATTCTGGCCCGCGGGCTGGGTTCACGCATGCGCAAGGAAGCTGAGGGTGTCGACCTCAGCGAAGAGCAGTCCAAGGCTGCCGACGCAGGCGTCAAGGCGATGATCTCCATCGGGCGTCCGTTCCTCGACCACGTGATCTCCGCGCTGGCCGACGCCGACTTCACCGACATCTGTCTGGTGATCGGCCCGGAGCACGACATGATCCGCGACTACTACGACAACGTGGCCAAGGATCGCATCACCGTCTCCTACGCCGTTCAGGAGGAGCCGCTCGGCACCGCCAACGCCGTGCTCGCCGCGGAGGAGTTCGCCGGCGACGACCGCGTGCTGGTGATCAACTCGGACAACTACTACCCCGCCGAGGCCCTCACCCTGCTGAAGGACGTCCCCGGCTCCGCCCTCGTGGGCTTCACCCGCAACGGGATGCTCACCAAGTCCAACATCGCCCCAGAGCGCATCGCCGCCTTCGCGCTGGCCACCGCCGACGAGGAGGGCAACCTGGCCGAACTGGTCGAGAAGCCGGACCCGGAGACCATCGAGCGCCTCGGCGACGATGCCGTCATCTCGATGAACTGCTGGCTGTGCACCCCGGCGATCTTCGCCGCAGCGAAGGCCATCCCGCTGTCGGCGCGCGGCGAATATGAGATCACCGACGCGGTGCGCCGCGCCATCGAGGACGGCGACCCGTACGCCGTCGTGAAGGCCGACGCCGGCGTGCTCGACATGAGCAACCGCGGCGACATCGCCTCCGTCGTCGAAGCTCTGGGTGACCGCGAGGCCCGTCTGTGAAGTGGTTCGTCCCCGGCCGCCTCGAGGTCCTCGGTAAGCACACCGACTACGCCGGCGGCCGGTCGCTGCTGGCTGCCGTGGACCGCGGCATCACCATCACCCTGGAGGACGCGGACGAAGGCTTCTACGCCTGTACGACGGCCGTGCCCGGTGAGCTGAAGCTCACCCCGGGGTCGCCGTCGGGTCTGCCGAAGGGCCACTGGGGAAACTACGTCCAGGCCACGCTCGACAGGCTGTTCCTCAACTTCGGCGACCTGAAGCCCGCCCGCCTCGTGATCGACTCGAACCTGCCGCTCGCCTCGGGCATGAGCTCGTCGTCGGCGCTCGTGGTGGCCGTTGCCCTGGCCGTGGTGGACCACAACGACATCCGTGAGCGCGAGGAGTGGAAGGCCAACATCCACTCCGACATCGACCTGGCCGGCTACATGGCCACGATGGAGAACGGCCTCACCTTCGGCACCCTCGCGGGCATGCGCGGCGTGGGCACGTTCGGCGGCTCGGAAGACCACACGGCGATGCTCTGCTGCCACGAAGGCAGCCTGACCGAGTTCACGTTCTGCCCCATTGAGGAGGGCGTCTCGGTGGCGCTTCCCCCGGAGTGGTCGTTCGTCGTGGCGGTCTCGGGCGTGCTGGCCGAGAAGACCGGCGCGGCGCTGGAGTCGTACAACAACGCCTCGCTGACGGCCCGCGAACTGGCTGAGGCGTGGAACGACGCCACGGGCCGCGAGGACGCCGTCCTCGCAGATGCGCTGGCCTCCGACGACGACGCCCTCGAGGGGCTGCGCGCGATCGCGGCCTCGGATGAGGGCCTCACCAGGCGCCTGACGGCCTTCGTCACCGAATCCGAGGTCGCCATCCCCCAGGCGGTGAAGGCCCTGCAGGCCGGCGACCTGGAGGCCTTCGGCCGCGCCGCCGACCTCTCGCAGCGCAACGCCGACGAGCAGTTGGGCAACCAGATCCCCGAGACGAACCGCCTCCAGCGGCTCGCCCGCGAGTTGGGCGCGGCCGCCTCGGCGGGCTTCGGCGCCGGCTTCGGCGGCTCCGTCTGGGCCCTGGTCCAGACCGATGAGGCTGAGGCCTTCGCCGACAGGTGGCTGGCTGCCTATGTGGCCGAGTACCCCGAGGTCGCCGAGACCGCGTCGACGATCGTCACGCGCCCCGGCGGCCCGGCCCGTCGCCTCTAACCGACGGCAAGAGAAAAGGGCTCCCTCGCGAGGGGTTCCGTGCGTGACGTCACGCTCGGAACCCACCGCGAGGGAGCCTTTTTCATCCACCGCCGACGGCACCTCGCGGCGGCAGCTCGGCCGCCCCTCGGATCAGATGAGGAATTCGTCCTGGTAGCTGCGCGGGTCCTCGATGGGTTCCAGGTGGCCCAGCACGCGAAGGTCGGGGAACTCGTCCTGGATGAGGTCGACCAGGTCCTCCATGGCGTCGTGGCCCTCCTGCACCGTCCAACTCCCAGGGACGAGCATGTGCATCTCCATGAAGGCACGGGCCCCCGACACGCGGGTGCGGAAGGCGTGGAACTGCACGTGCTCGTTGGTGTGCTCGTCCAGGATGGCGCGCAGCCTGGTGTTGGTCTCCTTGGGCAGCGACTCGTCCATGAGCCCGGAGGACGACTCCAGCACCAGCCGCCAACCGGTCCACAGGATGTTGAGGCCCACGAGGATGGCGATCACCGGGTCGAGCCAGTCCCAGCCGGTGAGGCCCACGAGCAGGATGCCGACGATGACGCCGGCCGTGGTGATGAGGTCGGTGTAGAGGTGCTTGGCGTCGGCGCGCAAGGTGATGGAGTTGTGTTCCTTCCCGGCGCGCATCAGGACGAACGCGACGGCGCCGTTGACGAGGGCCGCCACCACCGAGATGCCCAGGCCGAGGCCGACCTCCTCGATGGGCTGCGGGTCCATGAGCCTCTGGATACCGAACACCAGGATCGCCGCGGCGGCGATGAAGACCAGGACGCCCTCAACGCCCGACGAGAAGTACTCCGCCTTCGTGTGGCCGAAGTGGTGGTTCTTGTCCGCGGGCCGGGCCGCGAGCTTCAGCACGTACAGCGCCACGAACGCCGCCACCAGGTTCACCAGGGATTCGGCCGCGTCGGAGAGCAGGCCCACCGAGCCGGTGACCCACCACGCGCCCATCTTCAACGCGATGGTGATCAGGGCGGCCGCGATGGACAGCCACGCGAACTTGGTCAGGTCAACGCGTTGGGTGGGAGAGGAAAGCACGCGTCAATGGTGGCCCTTCTGGCGGGTCAAACCCAAACGCCGCGCACTCAGCGCAGGACGTTGCGCAGCTGGCCGCCGGTGGCCAGCGCGCCCACCTGCCGCGCCACGAACTCCGAGGCGCCGGTGGGCCGGTCGCTGGCGATGTGGGGGGTGATCAGCACGTTCGGCTCGTCCCACAACGGCGACTCCGCGGGCAACGGCTCCACCGCCGTCACATCGAGCGCCGCGGCGGCCAGGCGACCCGAGCGCAGCGCCGCCACGAGCGCCTCCTCGTCGACGGTGGTGCCACGCCCCACGTTGACCAGCAGCGCGCCATCCTTGAGGGCCGCCAGTCGCTCTGCGCCCAGCGCCTTCGCCGTCGATTCCAGGCTGGGCAGGATCATGACCAGCACATCGGTGCCCGCGAGCACCTCGTCGAGGCCTTCATCGGCGACCACCGGGAACCCGTGCCGCTCCCCCGCGCTCCTGGCGACACCGGTCACCTCCGCGCCCAACGATTTCAGCAACGGGGCGACGGTGGCCCCGATGGACCCGAAGCCCCAGACCGTCACCTTCGCCCCGCGCAGGCTCACGACGCGGCCGTCGTCGCCTCGGGCCGCCACCGCGCCGCCCAGATGGTGGTCCCAGCGGCGCTCACGCTTCCTGACCAGCGCCAACGGCAGGAAACGCACCAACGCCAGCGTCAGGGCGAGGATATGTTCGGCGACATTGTCGTCGTGCAGGCCGACGCCGTTGGCGAGCACCACGGAATCGTCGAACCCCGCCGCCAGCACGCTGTCGGCACCGGCGGCCAGCCCCTGCACCAGCCGGAGGCCGGTCATCCGCCGGGCGGCGTCGTCGATCACCGTCTGCGGCTGCCCCCACACGACGAGCACCTCGGCGTCGAGATGCGCCTCCGGCACCGCCTCGTCGTGCGGCACGACGACGACCTCAGCGCCCTCCAACCGCGGCGCCTCTCCCGGGTAACTGCTGGGGATCACAACCTTCATGCCTGCAGGCTACCCGCGGTCGCGCTGATTCCCCGTGCGCAAGTGGATGTGGTCACGGCTCCCACAACGACGTTTCTCCGCGTGTCGCGGCGACGACCCCATCCAATTGCTCACGGCTCAGGGGGCGGGCCCGACCACCGGCGAAACCCGGATGGGATTCCCGGCGGCGAAGTCGATAGCATGACGGGGTGCTGACCATGCAAGATGCCCTCCGCTGTCTTTCCGACTACTGGACCTCGAAGGGGTGCCTGACCTGGCAACCGTTCAACAGCGAGGTCGGTGCCGGGACGATGAACCCCGCCACCGTGCTGCGCGTGCTCGGGCCAGAGCCGTGGGACGTGGCGTACGTGGAGCCGTCGGTGCGCCCGGATGATTCCCGCTACGGCGAGAACCCCAACCGCCTGCAGATGCACACCCAGTTCCAGGTGATCCTGAAGCCGGAGCCCGGCAACCCGCAGGAGCTGTACCTCGGCTCGCTCGAGGCGCTGGGCATCGACCTCTCGGCCCACGACGTGCGCTTCGTCGAGGACAACTGGCAGCAGCCGGCCATCGGCGCGTGGGGCCTCGGCTGGGAGGTCTGGCTCGACGGGATGGAGATCACCCAGTTCACCTACTTCCAGCAGGTGGGCGGGCAGAACCTCGACCCCATCCCGGTGGAGCTCACCTACGGCGTCGAACGCATCCTGATGGCACAGCAGGGCGTGACGCACTTCAAGGACATCGTCTACTCCATCGCCGCCGACGGCCGCCCCGTCACGTACGGCGAGGCCTTCGGCCAGCAGGAGTACGAGATGAGCCGCTACTACCTGGACGACGCCGACGTCGACGCCAACCGCCGCCTGTACGAGACCTACGTGGCCGAGGCCACCCGCATGGTGGCGGCCCGCCTCCCCGTGCCGGCGCACGGCTACATCCTGAAGTCGAGCCACGCGTTCAACGTCATGGACGCCCGCGGCGCGATCTCCACCACCGAGCGCGCCAAGGCGTTCGCGACGATGCGCCGCCTCATGCGCGACACCGCCGCCCTGTGGATCGAGCGCCGCGAGGAGCTCGGCTTCCCGCTGCTGCGCGAGGCCGCCGTCGAGGAGCAGGCCGCGCCCGCCGTCGACACGGGCACGCTCGGCGACGACCCCCAGACGCTGGCCTTCGAGATCGGCGTCGAGGAACTCCCGCCGCACGTCGTGCCGCAGACCATCGAGGCCGTGCGCACCGCGCTCACTGAAAAGCTCGCCGCCACGCGCCTGAGCCACGGCGACATCACGGTCGCGGGCACCCCCCGCCGCATCGTCGCAGTGGTCGACGGCGTGGCCGCCCGCGAGCCCGACGCCGAGCAGCTGCGCAAGGGCCCCAAGTGGAGCGCCGCGTTCGACGCGGACGGCAACCCCACCAAGCCGCTGGAGGGCTTCATGCGCGGCCAGGGCGTCACGGCAGACCAGGTCGTGCGCGCCGAGATCGGCGGCAACGAGCACGCCGCAGTGTCGGTGAAGGTCGACGGCCGCCACGTCGTGGACGTGGCCGCCGAGGCGATCTCCTCGATCATCGGCGGCCTGCGCGCCGAGAAGAACATGCGCTGGAACGACGCGAACCTGTCGTTCTCCCGCGCCATCCGCTGGCTGGTCGTGCTCTGGGGCGACACCGTCGTCCCCGTCAACGTCTCCGGGCTGAGTGCCGGTCGCACCACCTACCTGCAGCGCGCAGTCGAGGGCCAGGAGAGCGGCAGGCGCTCCGACGGCGCGCTCGTCGGGTTCGTCGAGGTCGCCACCGCCGCAGACCTGCTGCCCACCATCCAGCAGGGCTCCATCCTGCTGAGCTCCGAGGACCGCCGCGCCGCCGTCGTCAGCCAGGCCGAGGCCCTCGCCCGGGGCGTCGCCGGCACCAT
Organism: Tessaracoccus sp. ZS01; assembly: GCF_022342445.1. Taxonomy (NCBI): domain Bacteria; kingdom Bacillati; phylum Actinomycetota; class Actinomycetes; order Propionibacteriales; family Propionibacteriaceae; genus Tessaracoccus; species Tessaracoccus sp. ZS01. The sequence continues at coordinate 145,125 of NZ_PQFE01000004.1, forward strand.
CGACGTCGACGCCGAGGCCTCCGTCATCGACGAGATCACCAACCTCGTGGAGGACCCGCGCGGCGTGCTCGGCAACTTCGACGAGCGCTACCTCGACCTGCCCGAGCAGATCCTCACCGCAGTCATGCGCAAGCACCAGCGCTACCTCCCCGTCTACCGCGACGGCAGGCTCGCCCCGCACTTCGTCACCATGGCCAACGGCCTGTGCGACGGCGACGTGGTGCGCGCCGGCAACGAATCCGTCATCCGCGCCCGCTACGAGGACGCGCTGTTCTTCTGGAACGCCGACCTCGCCGCAGAAGGCGTGGAGGGCTTCGTGCCCGGCCTGGACAAGCTCACCTTCGAGGACCGCCTCGGTTCGGTGGGGATGCGCGCCCGCCGCATCGCCGACGTCGCCGGCAGGCTGGCGGACCGGCTCGGCATCGAAGGCACGGACCGCGAGACCCTGACGCGCGCCGGACAGCTCGCCAAGTTCGACCTGGCCACCCAGATGGTGGTCGAGATGAGCTCGCTGGCCGGTTTCATCGCCCGCGAGTACGCCGTCCGCAAGGGCGAGACCCAGGCGGTGGCGGACGCGCTGTTCGAGATGGAGCAGCCGCACACCTCCGCCGACGCCGTGCCCGCCTCCGTCCCCGGTGCGCTGCTCGCGCTGGGCGACCGCTTCGACCTGCTCGCCGCCATGTTCGCGCTGGGCGCCAAGCCCACCGGCTCCTCGGATCCGTTCGGCCTGCGTCGCGCCGCGCTCGGCGTGGTGCGCATCCTGCGCGAGTCGGCCGGCACCCCTCTGGAGCGCCTCACCGTCCGCGCCGGGCTCGAGGACGCCGTCGGGCGGCTGGCCGAGCAGGGCGTCGACGTGGCCCCGGACGCCGTCGAAGCCGCTCTTGAGTTCACCATCGGCCGCTTCGCGCAGCTGCTGCGCGACGAGGGCACCTCCGCAGACCTCGTGACGGCGATCCTGCCCGCGGCGGATGCGCCCGGGCGTGCTGCCCGCCTTCTGGCTGAGCTCGCCGGCGCACAGTCGGATCAGGCGCTGCGCGACCTCGTGTCCACCAACGTGCGCATCGCCCGCATCCTGCCCGACGGTGTCGCGGCCGGCTACGACGCGGTGCACCTGACCGAACCCGCTGAGGTCGCCCTCAAGGAGGCCGTCGAGGCGGTCGGGGCGGGCATCGCCGAGCAGCCCATCGCCGAGGTGGTGACGCACACCGCCCCGGTGGTACAGGCCGCGGGGACGTTCTTCGACGACATCCTGGTCAACGCGGAGGACCCCGCAGTCCGCGCCGCCCGCCAAGGTCTCCTGGCGTCGGTGCTGGCGTTGTCGCCCGCGGGCATCGATTGGAAGGCCCTCGACATCGCGCTGAGCTGAGGCCAGTAACCTGGGGCCATGGCAGTTAAAGGCTGGTTCGGTCTCCCGTTCTTCGCGAAGGATCCGCAACCGGAGGTCGTGACGTGCACGATCTCGGGGGGCGGCTCCAGGGCCAGCTTCCAACTGGGTGCGCTCGACTACCTGTACCAGCACGACGAGCGGTTCACGCCGACGATCTTCGTCGGCACCTCCGCCGGGTCGATTGTCGCCAGCGTGCTGGCCCAGGGCCGCGACAGGGACGAGCAGTACGGCTACCTCACCCGGCTGCGGTCCATCTGGGACGGGATGCGGGAGCAGGGTGACATGTTCACGCCCCGTCCGTGGTTGTCGACGGCGGAGCGCCAGGCGCCCACCCTGTTGGACCTGATGAAGCCGCTGCGGCCTGAACCTCCGAAGCCGCGCCAACCGCTGCTGCAGTTCCCATTCCTGCGCCCCCAGCACCAGACCCCGGTGACTCCCCCGTCGCCGATCGAGGCACCTGACCCGCTCGAGCTGGCGCTCCAGCCCGACGAGGAGCTCCGTTCCGACTGGTCGTTGGCCACGCTCGGTGCCTTGGCAGGCGCCCTGAGCCGGCTGAGGCTCAGCGACCTCAATGCCGTCGCGTCCGGGCTGGAGCGCACCCGTTCGATGTACCGGCCCGGTCCGGTGCTCGCCCAGCTCCTGCACGACGAGATGTTCGTCCCCGACCGGGTGGCCGGGTCCGGCATGACGCTGCGCATCGCGATGGTGGGGTTGGAATCCGGTGAGCTCCGGTTCATGACGGAGGACGGCCAGTTGGTGAGCCGCTTGAACGAGCCGTACGACGACACCCACCACGACCTGGGCGTCGGCGTGCTGGCCTCCTGCTCCATCCCTGCGGTCTTCCGGCCGGTGCCCATCGGCGGTGAGACCTATGTCGACGGCGGGGCCCGGGAGAATCTGCCCGCCGAGCTCGCGATCGGCCACCTGGGCGGCGCGCGCAACTACGTGCTGAGTTCCCAGAGCCAGGGCGTCCAACGGCGCGCCTCGATGACCGACGTGGACCTGTTCGCCGTGGTGATGCGCTCCACGGAGATCCTCATCGACGAGGCAGGCCGCGACGAGCTCGCCTACGCCCACTCCACCGGCGCCGAGGTGGTCCATCCGGAGCTGAGCGTGCACGACCCCATGACCGTGCATCCGGCGCTGATCGCGATCAACGAGGCCTACGGCTGGTTGCGGGCCGCCGAGATGCACCTGAGGCTCGGCCCGGACGAGGAGGCCCGACACCGGCGCATCATCGAACTGCGGATGCGGATCGTGCAGCTGGAGGACCACTTCCTCAGCCTTGAACCGCCGTTGAAGCGCGACGTGCAGCGATTGCGCAGCGCCAAGGTGGAGCTGCGCGACCTGGTCCGCTCAGCCCACTCCACGCCCATGCCGGCCGGCGCCGGCAACTGGTGGCGCGAGTGGGAGCGGCGGGCAGTACCGCCGTCGATGGATCCGCCCTGGCTCAGCCTCTAACCCCGCCTGCGCGCGGCCGCCGCCTCGGCCCGCGCCAGCCCGCCGTGCTCCAGGCCGGCCAGGTCTGACTCGCCGGCCCACACGACGCGGCCGTCGCGTCGGACCGTGACCGCCATCCGCCCGGCCAACTGCTCGAGCGCCCCCGGGGTGCCGCGGCGCTCCTCGACGAGGGGGACGGGAAGCACCAACGCGTGGGCGGGTTCGGCCTCGGCGTCGAGGTCCACCTGCCAGCGGGCCGAACGGGCCCGGAGTCGCCAGCGGGAATCGCTGGTGGTGGCCCGGACGGGGGATGTCACCGGGTTGCCGAGCCGCAGCACCGCGCCGTCGGGCAGGCGGACCACCAGCCCCGTGACCTCCGTGCGCAGCGGGCCAGCGGTGACCTCGCCTCCGGCGAAGGCCACGCAGACCTCCTCTTCGGCGAAACCGTGCGCCTGCCCCCACCACCAGGACTCGGGGAAACCCGCCCGTCCCCAGTTCTTCTCCCCGTACACGGCAGCGCCAGAGAGGTCCCAGCGTTCGCCGTCCACGACGGCCCCTCCGTCGGCCGTGCCGCCCAGGAGCCAGGGGTGCCAGTACTGGTTGAGCGCGGGCACGCTCTGGAAGTAGCTGGAGCCCCCGAAGAGGCGGTGCGGCCAGCGCCGCTGCCCGCTGATCGTGACGTCGAGCCGCGCATCCGGGCCGAGATCGACGGCGACCCTGGTGTCGTCACCGAAGAAGCGGCCGTCCAGGGTGCGGGCGCCCAGACCGAGCCGTCGGCATTCGGCCCCCTCGACCACTGCCTGGCGCCAGAAGCCACCGGAGGTGCCGATCCCGCACAGGGCCCAGGGCCCCCTCACGGTCTGTTGGACGCCGATCAGCGCGATGATCACGCGCCCCGTTGCTACGTGCGTGAACCGCCAGAAGTGACCCTCCATGGCCACGCCATGGGCCCGCTCCGGGAACCCGAAGGGGAGGTCCGCGCCGCTTCGTCGGTAGGCGCCCAGGGGATCCGGCATGGGCACACCTTAACGGCGGAGTACCCGGTCGAGGGCACGTTCGCCTTCCTCCCTGAGGTCGCCGCTCTGGCGGGCGTACTCGAGGCCGGCGAGCACGCCGTAGGTGAAGCTCACCTCTCCCGCGGCCTCCGCAGCGGCGGCAACCTCCACCAGCCAGCCGGTCGCCACGGAAGAGTCCTGCAGCATCCCCAGCGCGTCCGTGGCGGCCTCCCACTCCTCGGCAGCCTCACCCGCGCGGTCGCCGAACGAGGGAGCCACGGCCTCATGGGCATAGCGCACCGCCTTGGCCCGCTTGCGTGCCTCGTGCAGCAGGTGCAGCTGGGCGTCGCCCTCCGCGTGCGCCGCCGCGTCCCTGTCGCGAGCGGCCCGGCACACCGCCTTGCGGATGAGCGGTGGCAACACCTTGCGAGCCGGCTTCGCGGCCAGCCCCCGCCACGGCGTGTCACCCAGGAAATCCAGGAGCGAGTCCACGAGCGCCAGATAGCGCTCCGAGTTGAGCGCCGCCACGAGCGCGTCGTGACCGGAGCCGTGCCGGGTGCCCACCTCGTGCCGCAACCGTTCGTGGACCGGGCCCCGGACGAGGTCGGCGGGCAGCTCGTCGAGCGCAGCTCCGAGGTGTTCGAGCATGACCTCCGCGTCGCGCGGTGCGCCGAGGATGTCGCCGAGCCAGGACAGCTCGTCCCGCAGGGGGTCCGAGACCTCGCGTCGGAACAGCCGCCGGAACGTGCGCAGCGCGCTCCGCAGGCGCCGCACCGCGATCCGGCCCTGGTGCACGGCGTCCTCCTCATCGGCCCGCATCGCGTCCTCGCGCCCGACGACGGCGGCCACCTCCCGGCGCAGGTAGGAGTGCACCAGCACCGCCGCGGGCCCCGCCCGACGGGGGCCGCGCCCCTTCCTGACGCGGCGGGGCAGGCTGCCGAGGGACCACGCCACCTTGGACGGGGATTCCGAGCGCTCGACGCCGTGCTCGGCGAACCGCTCTTCGACCGCGGCGAGCAGTTCCTCGTCGCCGTCGACGAGCTCGACCTCGACCTCCCGCATCGACAGCCCAGAGGGCAGGGCGCTGACGCGGTCGTCGGCCAGGCTGGCGAGGACGGCGCCTTCCGGGCCGAGCAGCTCTGTCTCGGTGCGATGGGTGGCGAGGAAGGACAGCGGGACCAGCGCGTCGTCGGGGTCAGCGGGCCGGTCGGCGCCGAGGGCCGCCGCGACCGCGGCGCGCAGCACGGTGGGCACCCGCAGGTGGCCGGGCGCATCCTCGAGATCCGCGTGAACCTCCTGACGCGACCCGGGGCCGACGGGCAGCTTGAGGTGCCATCCGTCGTCGCTGCCGCCGGTTCTCCGGCGCAGGGTGATGGAGTGCCTGGTCAGGAGGAAGTCGACCGTGTCGTAGTAGACGGCCCGCTGACGGTACTCGTGGACGGCCCCGAGGCGGACGAGCCCCTCCAGCGGAGGGACCGAACCGTCCTCCCCCAGCTCGAACTTGATCTCTGTTTCCAGGTGTCCAGCCATGACACCTAAGCTACGCGACAGCCGCCGGGCGCCGCGCTGGTGTTCCCAAGTGCTGGTGTCACCGAGCGCTGGTGCCCCCAGTGGGGATCGAACCCACGACCCATGGATTAAAAGTCCACTGCTCTGCCGACTGAGCTATAGGGGCCTAGACAGAATAGCGCCACTTCGGCATGGCACGCTTGGGGACATGCCTTCCTGGCTCTGGTTCGTCGTTGTCGTCGGCGTGGGTGTCCTCATCCTCGCCGGAGCCGTGCTACTCGACCGCAGGCAGAGTCGACGCCTCACCGGCGCCGGCGAACCCGCACCCCGACGCGGACATCCCCAGGTGGACACCCACGTGCCGCGCTACATCACGCAGGACGAGATCGACGACCTCCCGTCGCCCGCCGCTGGGCACACCCGCGACCTCCCCCGGCAGGGCGAGGGCTTCGGCTTCGGCCACGCCCATCCGGATTTCGCCACCAACCCCGAGGGCGCCTCCTACGATGACCCCCGGCTGCTGATCGTCGACGGCGAACTCAGCTCCATGCGGGAACTCCTCGCGCCGCTGAAGTGGGCGCGCGAGGGCGACCCGCTCGTCGTGGTGGCCGACGGCTTCCATCCGGAGGTCCTGGCCACGCTCGCCGCGAACCGCCGCGCCCTCAGCCTGCCGGTGGTGGCCGCGGTGGCCGACAGGCGGGACCGTCGGCGGCTGGCCGAACTCACCGGTGCTGAGGAACTCGGCAGGGCGGATCTCCAGGCCGGCTACGTGCCGGGCTCCGCCCTGGGCACGGCCCGGCACTGGTCGAGCACCGCGAGCAGGGCGTGGGTCGAGCCCGGCTCTGCCCGGCCCTGATCCGAACCTCAACCTCAAGCCTCAACCTGATGGTCGAACCTCAAGCTGCACTTGAGTCGGGTTCTTTCTGAAGCTTCTGACACTTCTCACCAGACCTTCAGCTACCAGATGCGGCACCTCCCCCGGCGGAACCCCTAGCCAACCCTGAGTCGGGTCGTGAAAGCCCATGAAAACCACGTCAGTGTGGTTCTCATGAACGATGCGCGTGTCACCTTGCCGCCTCTTAGGAAACTCTCAAGTTCCGTTGTCTGACAACGCGTTTCCTTCCTACTGTCCATCGCACCGGCGGACGTGCCGGGACCCATTTCCGGTCCGGGGAAGCGGCACGTCCTCCCGCCCCCAGCGACGACGAGGAGAGACGTGAACAAGGCACTGAAGAGCCTGAGGCTCAGCGCGGCCGCGGTCGGAATCGCCGTCCTGGCGCAGGGGCTCGGTGGATTGGCGCTCGGCCCCGCAGCCACCGCCAACGGTGAGGTGACCGCGAAGACACGCGTCCACGTGCGCACGGAGCCCAGCGCCTCGAGCGCGAGCCTCGCCGTGCTGAACAAGGGCGACAGCCTGCCCGCGCAGGGCTCGAAGGACGGCTGGACCGAGGTCTCCTTCAACGGCACGACGGCCTACATCGCCACCGCCTACATCCAGGGCAGCAGCGTCCTCGCTGGTGCGCCCACGTCGGCCATCGCCAACGGCACCAGCCAGGGCAGCAAGGGCACGGTCTACTCGACCACCGCCCTCAACCTGCGCAAGGGCCCCTCTACCGACGACCCCATCGGCGCCCGCGTCGAACGCGCCGTGCGCCTGGAGTTGACCGGAACCGTCAGCGGCGAGTTCGCCCAGGTCACCTACAAGGGCAGCACCTACTGGGCGGCCGCGCGATACCTGAGTGACACCGCGGCCTCAGCCCTCTCCTCCCTCCCCATGGCCACCGGCAAGGCCCGCGGCACCGCGGCGCTGATGGTGCGCTCCTCCCCCAAGACCGAGTACATCAACTACGGCGACGCGCCCGTCGGCACGATCTTCGACACCACCGGCAAGACCTCCAACGGCATGGCCCAGGTCATCCACAACGGCGCCGTGCGCTGGGTCAACGCCAGGTACCTCACCCAGATCCCGCTGAAGGCAGCGTCGCCTTCAGCGCCAGACCTGCCCAAGACGTCGACCCGGTACGCCACCACCCTGCTGAACATCTGGGCCGCGAGCACGGGCGCCAAGTACAACGGCGAGATCCAGCGCGGCGCGGAACTGCAGGTCACCGGCATCGTCGAGAATGGCCGTGCGCAGATCGTGCACAACGGCGAGCTGCGCTGGGTCACGGCCCGCTACGTCGCCAACACCCCTCCGGCCACAGGCGGCGCCTCGGGCGGCAACAGCGGCGACATCAACAAGGGCTACTCCTCCGGCCTCGACAAGACCAACGCGAACGTTCAGGCCATCGCCTGGGACGTCTGGGCACGCTTCCCGCAGATCAAGACGCAGTACGGCTGGCGTCGCGACGTGACGCCGGACCACCCGGCCGGCCGAGCCGTGGACGTGATGATCCCGAGCTACAAGAGCAACCAGGCCCTCGGCTGGGAGATCGCGAACTACTACCGCGCCAACGCGAAGAAGTTCAACATCAACTACATCATCTTCGGCCAGAAGATCTGGTCCGTGGCCCGCAACAGCGAGGGCTGGCGCGCCATGGCCTCCCGCGGGAGCGACACGGCCAACCACTACGACCACGTGCACATCAACACGTACGGGTGAGTGGGAACCGCCGGCGTTCGCCCGCGGTTTGCCTGAACGGCTCGGAGTCTCTAAACTTCTTCGAGCTAGGTCCCCATCGTCTAGCGGCCTAGGACCCCGCCCTTTCACGGCGGTAGCACGGGTTCGAATCCCGTTGGGGATGCGATGCAGCTGAGCTTCGGCTCGGCTGCAAACAGGTAATGACAACGGGTTCGCCCGATGTGACAACCGCGAGGATGTCACGCTATAGTTACCGGGCTGGTGCAAGCCAGCAGGGCCGGGAAACCGGTCCAAGGTCAAGAAATTGGCCCCGTAGCGCAGTTGGTTAGCGCGCCGCCCTGTCACGGCGGAGGTCGCGGGTTCGAGTCCCGTCGGGGTCGCTGGTATGGCGGAAACGCCAGGCCAAGCCGGCCAGGTAGCTCAGTTGGTACGAGCGTCCGCCTGAAAAGTGGAAGGTCGCCGGTTCGATCCCGGCCCTGGCCACAAACCCCCTCGCCCAGCGTGGGGGTTTCTGCTTTTCCCGGGTTCCTCAGCGCTGCGCGTAGCAGCGGATGAAGCGGCCGAATTCCTCGAAGACGACGGCACGGACCCGCTCGGACGACAGCGTCAGGTCGTGCATGGCGTCGGGCACCCGGATGATGGTCACGCTGTTGCCCAGCTTCGGCGCGCGCGCCGCGATGAGTTCGACGTCGAGCACGATGTCTGCCAGCTGCTGCTCCTCGCCCCATGCCTTGCTGAAGAACGACCGCTCCGAGATGGCCACCAGCACCGGACAGTCGATGCGCAGGCCCTCCGCGACGCGGGCGTGACCATTGGTGATGGCAGCCAGCCACCCGAAGCGGGCCCGGAACGCGGGATCGCCCTTGAGGTTGAGGTTGTAGGTCCACTCCCCGTCCTCGGAGGCGGCCACCGAGCGGCGGTAGAAGCCCGTGTCCCCCAGCGGCAGCACCGTCGTGGGGGCGACGGCGCGCGCCGCAGTCACGGCGGGCCTGAGCAGCGTGTTGCCGTAAGTCTCCAGCCAGGGCGCGTTCAGGATCAGGCCGGCGAACGTGCCGGGCCGCTCATGGGCGAAGAGGGCGGAGGTCAGGCCCCCGGTGGAATGCCCCATGAGCACGATCTCGTCGTGCCCCTCGGCCCGCACAATGTCGACGGCGGCGTCCAGCTCCACGAAGTAGTCGGCGAGGTCTGCGATGTAGCCGGCCAGCAGGCCGGGACGCAGCGATCGCCCGTACCGACGCAGGTCGAGGGCATAGAAGTCATGGCCCAGGTCGTGCATCGCGTCCGCGAGATGGGTCTGGAAGAAGTAGTCGTTCCAGCCGTGAACGTACAACACGGCGCGCCCGGAGACGGGCGCGCCGCGGCGCACAATTGTTGCCACCAGGGAACCTTTCGGTTCCAGGGCGTACGTTGGTTCATCACTGAGGTCTATCGAGCTCTGTTCGTAGCCCGGCAACTCGGTGTCGGGCACCCAGTTGAACACGTCAGTGTCTGTCAGGAAGAACGACGCTCGCCGAGGCCGTCGTAATCCTCATCGTCGTTGTAAGCCTCATATTCGGCTGCCAACTCGGCGTAGGGGTCAGGGTCCTCGGTCTCGCTGGTGTCATCGTCCTCGTAAACTTCGTCGACAACATCCCCGCGCAGCTCCCGTTCCAGAGACGAGAAATCCGTCTGGATTGAACGGTACTTGAGCTCACGGGCGACCTTGGTCTGCTTCGCCTTTGCACGGCCGCGCCCCATAGTGGGTCGACCCCCTTGCTTTGTTCATCGCGTGCTTGCCGCGGATCTGGTCACTAACTCGTGGGTACAGGCTACCTAATCGTTCGATTTACTCCAAAGAAGGCGTCGTCTCGCTCATCCCCTGTTCGCGGCCGACGAACAACTCGCCCGATGGCTAAGCTGAGGAGGCGCATCCCGACTCAAGGAGTTCCTTCGCATGGGCAAGATCATTTACACCCTCACTGATGAGGCCCCCCTCCTCGCCACGTATTCGTTCCTCCCGATCGTCAACGCTTTCGCCGGCCAGGCAGGCGTCGACATCGAGACCCGGGACATCTCGTTGGCGGGCCGGATCCTGGCACAGTTCCCGGATCGCCTTGAGGAGAAGGTGGATGATTCGCTCGCAGAGCTCGGAGAGCTCGCGAAGACGCCGGATGCCAACATCATCAAGCTGCCCAACGTCTCCGCCTCGCTCCCCCAGTTGAAGGCAGCCATCGCCGAGCTGCAGGGCCTCGGCTACGCCATCCCGGACTTCCCGGAGGACCCCCAGACCGACGAGGAGCGCGACATCCTCGCCCGCTACGGCAAGGTCATGGGCTCGGCCGTCAACCCCGTGCTCCGCGAGGGCAACTCGGACCGCCGCGCTCCGGAGTCCGTGAAGAACTACGCCAAGAAGAACCCGCACCGCATGGGCGCGTGGAGCAGCGACTCCAAGACCTCCGTGGCCACCATGGACGCCGACGACTTCCGCCACAACGAGCAGTCCGTCGTACTGCCCTCCGCAGACACCCTGACCATCCGTCACCGCGCCGCCGAAGGCACCGAGACCGTTCTCAAGGACGGCCTGAAGGTGCTGGAGGGTGAAGTGGTCGACGCCACGGTGCTGCGCGCCGCTGCCCTCGACGCGTTCCTCACGGAGCAGGTCGCCCGCGCCAAGGAGCAGGGCGTGCTGTTCTCCGTCCACCTGAAGGCCACCATGATGAAGGTGTCGGACCCCATCATCTTCGGCCACGTCATCAAGGCGTTCTTCCCCGAGGTCTTCGAGAAGTACGGCGCAGACCTCGCGGCCGCGGGCCTCTCGGCCAACGACGGGCTGGGCGCGATCTACGCCGGCCTTGACAACCTGCCCAACGGCGCGGAGATCAAGGCCGCCTTCGAGCAGGGCATCGCAGACGGCCCGACGCTGGCGATGGTGAACTCCGACAAGGGCATCACCAACCTGCACGTCCCCTCGGACGTCATCGTCGACGCCTCGATGCCCGCGATGATCCGCACCTCCGGCCACATGTGGGGCCCCGACGGCGGAGAGGGCGACACGCTCGCCGTCCTGCCTGATTCGTCCTACGCCGGCGTCTACCAGGCCGTGATCGAGGACTGCCGCGAGAACGGCGCCTTCGACCCCTCCACCATGGGGACAGTGCCCAACGTGGGGCTGATGGCACAGAAGGCAGAGGAGTACGGCTCGCACGACAAGACCTTCGAGATCGAGTCCGACGGCGTCGTCGAGGTGGTGAACTCGGCCGGTGAGGTGCTGATGAGCCACGACGTGGCCGCGGGCGACATCTGGCGCGCCTGCCAGGCCAAGGACGCCCCCATCCAGGACTGGGTGAAGCTGGCCGTGACCCGCGCGCGGATCACCGGCTGGCCGGCCGTGTTCTGGCTGGACCCGGAGCGGGCCCACGACCGCAACCTCATCGAGAAGGTCCGCGCCTACCTGGCAGACCACGACACCGACGGCCTCACCATCGAGATCATGAGCCCCGTCGAGGCGACGAAGTACACCATCGAGCGGATCCGCCGTGGCGAGAACACCATCTCGGTCACCGGCAACGTGCTGCGCGACTACCTGACGGACCTGTTCCCCATCCTGGAACTGGGCACCTCGGCCAAGATGCTGTCGGTCGTGCCGCTCATGGCGGGCGGCGGCCTGTTCGAGACGGGCGCCGGCGGCTCCGCCCCCAAGCACGTGCAGCAACTCGTGGCCGAGGACTACCTCCGCTGGGATTCGCTGGGCGAATTCCTGGCGCTGGCCGCCTCGTTCGAGCACCTGGCCCAGACCGAGGACAACGCCCGCGCCGCCGTCCTGGCCGCCACGCTCGACAGGGCCACCGGCACGTTCCTCGACAACGACAAGTCCCCCACCCGCCGCATCGGCGGCATCGACAACCGCGGCTCGCACTACTGGCTGGCCCGCTACTGGGCCGAGGAACTCGCCTCCCAGACCGACGACGCGGAACTGGCGCAGACCTTCAAGCCGGTCGCCGAGGCGCTCGCGTCGAACGAGCAGCAGATCATCTCGGACCTGCTCGCAGTACAGGGCAAGCCCGCCGACATCGGCGGCTACTACCGGCCCGATCCCGCGAAGACCACGGCGGTGATGCGCCCCAGCGCCACCATGAACGAGGTCATCGACTCGCTCTAGCCTCCCCCACCCAGGGACACACGGTGCCCCGCAGCCCCGCGCTGCGGGGCATCGTCGTTTTCCGCCGGTGGGCGAAACCCCTGGAAAAAACGTTATCGAAAACTCCGGGGTCCCTTGACGATGCTCCCGGGGCCCACTTATGGTCGGATTAAGTTTGGTGACGCACCAAAAGAGGCGGGGGCGGCCGGGCATCACGGATGATGCCCAGGATGCCGGCCCCGCGACCACGAGAGGAAGCAATGTTGTCTCGTCATCGCCGCCGAGTCGCGGCCCGCTGGATCGGCGCGGGTCTCGCTGCAGCACTCGCCACCGTCAGCTACGCCGTGCCCGCCCAGGGGGCGCCCGCCGACGTCGCTGATACCCCCATCCCCTCGCTGAAGGAGACCTACGCGGACTACTTCAACGTGGGCAACATCTACTCCGGCCGCCAGACCTACCAGGAGGACACCCCGAACTGGGCCCAGGTGGATCGGCACTACAACGTCATGACGGCCGAGAACATCATGAAGCCGGACCAACTGCTCCCCAACGCCAACATCAACCTCGATACGGGCACATGGGACTTCACGTTCGACGAGGCCGACTACTTCGTGAACGAGTCCCTCGCGAGGGACATCAAGGTGCACGGCCACGTGCTGGTGTGGCACAGCCAGTCCCCCAGCAAGCTCTTCCAGGGCACCCGAGACCAGGCCCGCGCCAACATGGAGCGCTACATCAAGGAGGTGCTCACCCACTTCAAGGGCCGCGTCGTCTCCTGGGACGTGGTGAACGAGGCCTTCAGGGATGGACTCGACACGTTCGACCCCGAGACGCAGAACTGGGAGGACTTCCTCCGCGGCGGCCCCGGTGACTACGCCCGCTCCGGCTGGTACACCGCCTACACCACAGACATGGACGTGGCGGCAGGTGAGTCACCCGGCGACTTCATCTACGACGCCTTCGTGTTCGCCCGCAAGTACGGCCCCGAGACCAAGCTGGAATACAACGACTTCAACGTCTTCCAGTCCGAGGGCAAGGGCAAGGCCATCATCGCCATGGCCACGGAACTCAACGAGCGCTACGCGGCCGAATACCCCGACGACCCGCGCCAGCTGATCGAGACCATCGGCCTGCAGTCGCACAACTACATCAACCAGACCCCGGCCTTCGCCTGCTCCGACCTGACCCGGCTCCCTGAGCTGGTCGACGAGGCAGCCGAGGAATGGCAGCCTGGCGCCTGCTCGAACCACGCCTCCGTCGAACGCTCCCTGCAAATGATCATCGAGGCGGGCTTCACCGCCAACGTGAGCGAACTGGACCTCCAGGTCTGGGAGGCGTGGAACGCCGAGCCCGAGGGCTCCGACCGGGTGAACTACGCAGACCTGGACGACCCCACCGTGGCAGACCGCTTCTACAAGGACGGCTTCACCTACTGGGTGGGCAAGATCGAGAACCGGATGGAGCTGGAGGCCATCCAGGCGCAGCGCTACGCCGAGTACTTCGCCGTCTACAAGAAGTACTCACAGGACATGGACCGCGTGACGTTCTGGGGTCTGACCGACTACCTGAACTGGCGTGCCACCCACAACCCCCAGTTGTTCAACATGGACTGGTCCGAGAAGCTCTCCGCTGACGCGGTTGCGGATCCGGAAGGGTGGCTGGGCGTCAAGAAGCCCATCATCGACGAGTCGAGGCTGACTGGCGCCATCGCCTGGGCCGAGAGCCTGGACCTGCGGGGCAAGAACTACAAGGGTGCCACGCTCGGAGCCGTCAACAGCACCCGGGGCAAGGCCAATGCGGTGCTCCGCAGCAATCGCACCCAGGGTGAGGTGAACGCGGCCACCGAGGCACTGGTCGCCGCCATCACCGCCCTCCAACCGAAGTAGCCGACGACGACAAGCGCCCCGCAGCCTCGTGCTGCGGGGCGCTTCGCATGCGCGGTGACGCGGCGTCAGGTCGTCTGACCCTGATGGCGACCCTCGGCGAATTCCTCGACCAACTTGGCGTTGAACGCCGGCAGGTCGTCGGGGGTGCGGCTGGAGACCAGCCCTTGGTCCACCACCACCTCCTCGTCCACCCACTCGGCGCCGGCGTTGCGCAGGTCCGTCTTCAGGCTGCCGTAGGAGGTGAGCCTGCGGCCCTTGACCACGTCTGCGTCGGTCAGGATCCAGCCGCCGTGGCAGATGACGCCCACCGGCTTGTGCTGGTCGAAGAAGTCGCGCGTGAACTTCACGGCCGCCTCCTCCATCCTGAGGTGGTCCGCGTTCACGACGCCACCGGGCAGCACCAAGGCGTGGAAGTCTGCGGCGTCGACGTCGGCGACAGTGGCGTCCACCTTCTGGGTGTGCCCCTTCTTGCCCTTGACCTCACCGCTCTCCGGGGCGACGAGCGTCAGTTCGGCGCCCGCCGTGGTGAGCGCTTCCCAGGGGCTGGTCAGCTCTGAATCCTCGTAGCCATCGGTGAGGAGGAAGGCGACCTTCTTGCCGGACAGTTCGGACATGTTCATCTCCTATGTTCGGGGTCCTCCACGCTAGTCGCCAATGCCGGCCCACCCAATACCTGAAAGTGTGGGGTCAGCGGCGGCGGCGGTACTGCGTCGGCACACGATTGCTGAAAGGGGCGGGCCCCCACGGACCCGCCCCTGTGTGTTCACCACCCCAGTGGTGAAGTGATTCAGCCGAAGACGCGCTTCAGCCATCCCATGAACCCACCCTGCTGGGCGGTGGCGGGGGCGGTGGTCTGCGGCTGGGCGGCGCGGGCCGGCGCGGGGGTCTCGGCGACCGGCTGGGCCTCGACGACGGGCTCGGCCACGGCCTCGGCCTCAACAGCGGCCTCGTCGGCCTGCTTGATGGCGGAGACCTCGAAGACGAGGTTCACGTTCTCGGAGACCAGCACGCCGCCGGTCTCGAGGGCCGCGTTCCAGACGAGGCCGAAGTCCTTGCGGTTGACCTGGACGGAGCCGCTGAGGCCCACGCGCTCGTTACCGAAGGGGTCGACGGCGACACCGTCGTACTCGAAGGGGATGCTCACCTCGCGGGTGACGTCCTTGATGGTGAGGTTGCCCTCGACGTCCAGGCCCTCGCCGGCCGCGGTCACCTTGGTGGAGGTGAAGCGGATGGTGGGGTAGGTCTCGACGTCGAAGAAGTCGCCGGAGCGGAGGTGACCGTCGCGGTCCGCGTTGCCGGTGTCGATGGACGAGGCCTGGATGACCACGTTGATCTTGGCGTCTTCCAGGTTGGCACCGGTGGCGGCCGTGCCCTCAAAGTCGGTGAACGAGCCGCGCACCTTGGTGACCATGGCGTGACGGGCGGTCCAGCCGATCTCGGTGTGGCTGTTGTCGATGACGTAGTTGCCGGACAGGGCGGTGAGTGCAGTCATGGGGTTCTCCCGGGATTGGGGCGAGCTCATCACTCACCGGTTGTTGAAGATGCTACTACTCTAGCGACACTTACTTGAAACGTCAACTACTGACGAATCGAGGGTCACCGATTCACGCCCGGGCCCTTGGGACTAGGCTCACCGAATGACGACGTGGTGGGGCTGGGCTGCACGCCGTGCCCGCGCCTCCTCGCTCCTGCTGGCGACGCTGTTGGCCCTGGTCACCGTCACCACGGCGATCCTCGCCTTCGTCGTCGGGCAGGCCGGCACGCTGGCCACCGACGCTGCGCGCGCCGCCCTCTCCACCGCCGCACCGGGCGCCGGGTCCGTCCAGGCCCAGACCCGCCTCGGCCCGGATCCCAGGGCCCAGGACGGGGTGGCGCGCAGCGCGCTCACCGAAGGCTTCTCCCCCGCGCCCGTCACTGTCCACACCACCCACGTGTCCGAGCCGCGTCGCCCCACCGTGGACGGCGGCGAGGCCGCCCAGCGGGTGACGCTGTGGTCCGGCGAACACCTCTCCCCCGGCCTGCTGAGTGTCGACGGGGGCGCCTGGCCCGCTGCTGCGGACGAGGCCGCGCTCCATTCCGGGGCGGCCGCCGAGCTGGGGCTCTCCACGGGAGACACGCTGACGGTCGACGGCCACACCCTCAGGATCACCGCCCTCTGGGAGGCCTCGGAACCGTCCTCGCCGCTCTGGTTCGGCGACCCCCTCGTCATGGACGGCGCGGACCCCGCTTCGGTGGGTCCGCTCATCGTGGACCGCTCGGTTCTGACGGGCGGCAACCCGTTCATCCGGTGGTCCGTGGTCCCGGATGCGGAGCGCATCACGCCCGAGGCACTCGACGTGTTGGCCGCCGGGGCCGACCGCGCCAAGGCGCTGGTGGCCGGGGCCGACGTCACGGGGCGGGGCATCGTCGTCGACGGCGACTTGGCGTCGACGGCGGAGCGGGCCTCCCGCGACTGGGAGGTGGGCCGCGCCTTCGGCATCGTGCCGGTGAGCGTGCTGCTGCTGGTGGCCGCCGTCGGCCTGGTGCAGGTCTCGGGGCTGCTCGCCGCCACCCGACAGCGGGAGCATGAACTGCTCGCCGCCCGCGGCGCTGCCCGCCGCCAACTCCTCGTCACAGGCCTGGCCGAGTCCACCCTGGTGGCCGTGGTGGGGGTAGCACTCGGCTCCGCCATCGCGCTGGGGCTGCTGTGGCTGACATCGCGCAACACGGCGCAGTTCGACATCGTGTTGCTGGGCGGAGCGGGCAGCCTCCTGCTCACCGTCGTGGCGCTCTGGACCGTGACCATCCGCGCCACGTCCTCCCTGACGGGACGGCTGCCTGCAGACAGGGTGCGGGCCGTGGCGGGCGCAGCGGCGCTGGTGGTGGTGTTCGCGGCCGCCGCCCTCACCACGTGGCAACTCCGCGGAGCGGACAGCCTGCAGTTCCTGCCGGCACTGGCCCCCGCCTTCCTCCTGGCTGCCGCGGCCGTCCTGGGCCTCGCAGCCCTCGGCCCCATCACGAGGCTCGTCGAGGCGGCGGGCAGGTTGGCCGAGACCTCTGCCTGGCTCGCCGCCGCGCAACTGGCCCGCGGCCTGCTGGTGCACGCGGTGCCGGTGACACTCACCATCCTGGCCACCGGCACGGCGACCTTCGCGTCGCTCTATGCCGGCACCGCGGCCACCACCCACCGCGACCTGACCATGCTCGTCACGGGCGCCCCCCTGCGCGCCACGCTCTCCAGCCTCGACGCCGGCACCCAGGGTCTGCAGCTGCCGGACCTCGCGGCTGTCGACGGGGTGTCGGCCTCGGTACCCGTCTGGCTCGACGACTCCGGCAGGGTCGGCGACACCCCCGTCGCTGTCCTCGCAGGGCCCCTGGACCGTCTGTCGGAGGTGGCCACGCTCCCGGCCGGCCTGGCGTTCCCCGAGCTCCCGGGTCGCGTCGAGGGCGTCGAGCCCCTCACCGTCGCCGACGGCGCCACCACCCTGCACGCCCAGTTGGACGGCCGGGTGTACCTCGATGAGTGGCAGCAGGAGTACTTCGACCGGGCGGACGAGTTCAACCGCGCAAGCGCCGCGGACCTTCCGCCCCAGGAGGCCGAGTTCCTCGCCCAGGTGTGGACGGAGGACTACCTGGACCGCGTCTCGCGGACCTCGTCGTACTCCCTGCGCCTCACGCTGCGGGACGCATCCACCGGGGTGAGCCGCACCGTCAACGGGCCGTCCGTCTCGATCGACCAGCCGGATCCCGACGGCGCCACCCCTCCGGGGGACCGCCCCTTCTGGAACGACCTCGTGGGCACCGCCGCGGCCGACATCGCCCTCCCGCAGGACGGTGCGGTCGTCGTGGAGAGCGTCCAACTCGTCGGCCCGCCCGACGACAACGCAGACCGCAGCACGCGGCTGGAGATCACGCTCAGCGCCGACGGCGTGCCCCTCGGCGGGGTGGGGGACTGGACCTCGGACCTGGCCGTCACCGAGGAGTTGGGCGGGCCCTACCGGGCGGCCCTGGCGTCCGTGGAACCCGCCTGGGAACCGCGCACCGAGACCGTGACCTTCGAGGACGGCACGACGCAGACCTTCCACCACCCCGTCAGCAACAAGCCACCCGTGCCCCAGGCCGCCGTCGACGCCCGTGGCGAGGTCTGGCGCGTCGAGACCAGCCCTGCGCTGCCACTGATCACCTTCGGGGCCAACGTCCCCTTCGAGGGGCACGACCCCCGGGGCGTGATGGCGGGGGCGGCTCCCGCCCAGCCCACACCCGTGCCCGTCGCCCTCACCACGGAACTCGGCGACGCCACCACGCTCGGCCCCGGAGACGCCCTCGACCTCGCCGCGTTCGGCCGTCGCATCCCCGCCGTCGTCGCGGCCGTGACACCGGCCCTGCCGGGCCTCACCACCGAGCTCGGTGTCCTCGCCGATTCCGGCGCGGTGTCGGCCCACCTCGCCACCACCGCCAACCCGTTGCGCTGGCCCTCGGAGCTCTGGGCCACTCTCGATGGTGACCCCAGCGCGGTGCGGGCCGCCGCGGCGCAGCTCCCCGGCGTCTCGGCCCTCCGCACGCCGGACGAGACGCCCAGCCGCACGGCGACGGCGGCCCGCTCGCTCTGGATCGCCGCCGGGAGCGCGCTCCTCCTGTCCCTCACCGGCCTCGCGGCCGCGGCCGCCACCCAGCTGGCGGCCAGGCGCTCCGAGGTGGCGGTGCTCCGGGCGCTCGGCATGACGCCCCGCGCGCAGCGGCGCAGCCGCACGCTCGAGTCCGGCGGGCTGCTCGTCATCGCCACGCTGGCCGGCATCGCCTCGGGCGTCGCGGTGGCGTGGCTCGTCGTCGACCCCCTCGTGCAGGCCGCCCAGCCGGCCGGCCCCGGCTACCGCAGCCCCCTGACCGCAGAGGTCCTCCCCTGGGCGGCCCTGCTCGGCGCGGGCGCCGTGGCGTTGCTGCTCATCCTCTGGCTGGTGGGACGCACTGTGCAGCGTCAGGCGCTGGACCCGGAGTACCGGGAGGAGGTCCGGTGACCGCGCTGAAACTCCTGTGGCGGCAGTTCTCCTCGGAGCGCTGGCCCGCGCTGTTGCTCGCGCTGAGCGTGCTGATCCTCGCGGCCCTCACCACCGCCACTCCACGCCTGATGGCGAACCTCGACGACCGTCAACTCACCCAGACGCTCTCCGGCCTCTCGGCCCTCCAAGGCGATGTCGCCGGCACCTGGGCACAGAACACCATGAACTCCCCGGTTGCGGGCCTCCAGGAACCATGGGAACCGCATCGGGAGGCGCTCGAGACCCTCAGGGGTGCCCAGCCGGAGCCCCTGCGCTCGCTCCTGGCGGCGCCCCAGTTCATGGCGGAGGTGCCGGCCGACCTGACCGTGGTGCCGCCCACCGCCACAGGCTACTTCGAGGCTCGCTTCCTGTTCTTCGTCGACCCCGACCTGGCCGGGCACGCAGAACTGGTGGCCGGTTCCTGGCCCTCCCCGCGGCCAACCACCAAGGGCCCGGAGGGTGCCACGCCCACGGGCCCCCAGGGGGTCGCGGCGCTGGCGGAGGTGGCTGAGCGCCTGGGGTGGGAGATCGGTGAGCAGATCAACGAGTCGGTGACCCTGAGCGGCACGTTCCGCCCACTCGATGAAGGGGACACCCGCTGGGAGCACATCCCCTACGCCCGCACCATCGTCGAGCAGCAGGACGCGAATCTCGGTACCCGCCTGGTCACCGGCCTCTTCCTCCCGCAGTCCTACCTCTCGAGCGGTATCCCGGTCGAGAAGCTGGGCCCCGGCGTCACGGAGACGCTCACGATGCACGCCTGGTTCGGCGTCGACACCGCGGGCCTCGCCGATGTGGACGTCAGCGAGCTGCGATCGCAACTGACCGGCCTGCTGGCACAGCGCTACGCGGTCCTGACCGCTGACCCGGAGTCCGACGACCCGTCCCCCACCCAGTTCCGGCTGGAGTCCGAACTGGGTCAGGCACTGACCTCGGTCGCCGCCCAGCAGGACGTCACCCGCGCGGCAGTGGCCGTGGCCGCGGTCGGGCCGCTCGCAGTGGGTCTGGCCCTGCTGGTGCTGGCCGCCCAGCTCGTCATCGAACGCCGGCGGGGCGCCGTCGAACTCGTCACGGCGCGCGGCGTGTCCTGGCACCAGCTGCGCTCGTTGCTCAGCCTCGAAGGGCTTCTGCTGGGCGTGCCCGCGGCAGTGCTGGGTCACCTGCTGGCGGCGGCCGTGACGCCAGGCGGCAGCTCACCCTGGTCGTGGGCCGGCACGCTGCTCATCGGGGCGGCAGCCGCCCCCGCCCTGTCCTGGGCCGCCAGGCACATCGGTCCCGCCAGCATCCGTGCCGACCTCACCCTGCGGCCCGGCCGGTGGCGCGTCGTCGCGGAGGTCCTGACCGTCATCGCCGGCGCCGCCGGCCTCTGGGCCCTGCTCAGCCGCGGCGACACCCCCACCGAGGGTCTGGACCTCCTCGCCACCGCCACACCGGTCCTCCTCACCGGGGCAGCCTGCCTGCTCGCGCTCCGGCTCTATCCCCTCCCCCTGCGGGTGGCGGCCCGGTGGCTCCGGCCGGGGCGGGGGGTAGCCGGGTTCCTCGGTTCGGTGCGCGCCCACCGGGATCCGGCGGGCGGCCTGACGCCGGTGTTCACGGTTGTCCTGGGCACCACCATCGCGGTTCTCAGCGCCACCCTGCTCGGCTCCGTCATCGCCGGCACCGAGCGCGCCACGTGGGAGGCCAACGGCTCGTCGGTGCACATCAGCGGCCCCAGGATCACCGACGAGATGCTCGCGGACCTGCAGCGCGTCGACGGTGTGCTCGCCGTCGCCCGCATCCACGACGCCGGCTCCAACCACCGCCTCAGCCAGGGCGGCGAGACCCGGGTGCGGCTGTGGCTGGCGGAGCCGGCCGTCGAGGACGCCTACGCGGCGTCACCGTTCGGGTCGGCCCTCCCTGCGCGGCTGTTCGCCGGGGAGGGTGCGCCGGGGATCGTGCTCGGCGACTCCGTGCCGGTGCAGGCCGGCGGCGCCCGGCTGGAGGGCATCGGGGGCGTGACGGTGCTCGACGCGTTGCCGGCGCCGCCGGGCGTCCGGACGGGGAAAGCCTGGGCCATGATGAGCGCGGAGCGGTGGGCCGAGGCCCAACCCCTGCCGCCCGCCACCCTGGCGTTGGTGTCGTTGGCGCCCGGCACCGATTCCCGGGTCGCCCGCGCGCGGATCGGCGAGGTGGTGGGCAACGCGCGCATCACCGTCGCCGACGAGGAACTCAGCGCCATCCGTGAGACGCCCACGGTGTCCGGGCTCACCACCACCTTCGCCGCCCTCACTGCAGCCACCGCCGCCCTGCTGACGCTCACCCTGCTGGGTTCGCAGCTGATGGCCACCCGGGCGCGCACCCGGCTCGGCGCCGTCCTGCGGACCCTCGGCATGGGGCGACGGGAACTCCGGGCGCTGACGGCCTGGGAGACCGCGCCCAGCGCTCTGCTCGGCCTCCTCCTGGGTGTGGGGGTCGGCATCGCCCTGGCGGCGCTGCTGCTCGCCACCCTCGACTTCCGCAGCCTCACCGGCGGCTCCCAGCCGCCCCCGCTGCACCTCGATCCGGCGCTGCTCGGCGGCGTCGGCGCCCTGCTGACCCTCACCGTGGCCGTGGCCATCGCCGCCACCGCCTGGCTCGTGGGCCGCACCAACCTCGCACAGGAACTCCGCATCGGAGAGGAACGATGAACGACACCATCACCCGCAGTCACCACGGCCCAGACATCTGGTGCGAGGACCTCGTTCGCATCCACACGACGGAGGGCGTCGAGGTCCAGGCCCTGCAGGGGCTCAGCCTCACCGTGGACCCCGGCGAGGTGGTCGCGGTGGTCGGCGCCTCCGGCTCCGGCAAGTCCACGCTGCTCAACATCCTCTCCGGTCTCGACCGGCCCACCGGCGGCCGGGCCCGGGTCGCCGGGCATGATCTCACCGCGATGGGCAGGCGGCAACGCATCGACTTCCGTCGGCACAGCGTGGGCTTCGTCTTCCAGCAGACCTCCCGCAACCTGCTGCCGTTCCTCACCGGCGCGGAGAACGTGACGATGCCCATGGTGATCGCCGGGCGCTCCCAGCGGCGGGGGCGGGCGCTGCAACTGCTTGAGCTGCTGGGCGTGGCCGACTGCGCCAACCGCGTCCCCCGGCAGCTGTCGGGCGGCCAACAGCAGCGCGTGGCCATCGCCACCGCGCTGGCCAACTCCCCCGACGTGCTGCTGGCGGACGAGCCCACCGGCGAGTTGGACGAGGTGAATTCAGCCGAGGTCCTCGACCTCATGCGCGCGGCGGCCACGGAGCTGGGCACCACGGTGCTGATCGTGACCCACGACCCGATGGTCAGCGACCACGTGGCCCGCACCGTCCAGATCCGCGACGGCCGCACCTCCACCGAGGTGCTGCGCCGCACGGAGATCGGCCCCGGCGGGGTGGCCCGCGAGGTCGCCGAGGAGTACACCGTGATCGACCGTTCCGGCCGGCTGCAGCTGCCGCCGGCCCACGTCGAGGAGCTCGGGCTGCACGACAGGGTGCGCATCACCCGCGAGACCGGCCACGTCGGGGTCTGGCCCAATGGCTCGCGCGCCCGCCGTTCGGCCCCTGAGGAGGACGCATGACCACCACCGCACGGATCGCTGGCGTTGACCTGCGCCGCACCTTCGGCTCGGGCGACACGGAGGTGCACGCCCTCGACGGCGTCAGCATCGAGGTGCACGCCGGCGAACTCACCGTCGTCACCGGCCCGTCCGGCTCCGGCAAGACCACCCTGTTGAACTTGCTGGGCGGCCTGGACCGCCCCACCGGCGGCCGCGTGGTGCTCGACGACGGGCGGGTCCTGTCGGAGTTGGCGGAGAGCGAGGTCCTGGCCACCCGCCGGGAGCGGATCGGGTACGTCTTCCAGACCTTCGGGCTGATCCCCGTGTTGTCTGCGGCGGAGAACGTCGAGGTGCCGCTGCGGCTGGCCAAAGTCCCGGCGGCGCAGCGCAACGAGCGGGTCGCGGCGATGTTGGAGCGGGTGGGCCTAGCCCGGCACGCCAAGCAGCGGCCCCACGAGCTCAGTGGCGGTCAGCAGCAGCGCGTGGGCGTCGCCCGCGCCCTCGTCGCCCGCCCTCACATCCTGATCGCCGACGAACCCACCGGCCAGCTCGATTCAGACACCGCCGCCACCATCATGGACCTCATCGTGGAACTCACCCACGAGTTGGGCATCGCGACGGTGGTGTCCACCCATGACCCGCTGCTGCGGCAGCGGGCCGACAGGGTCGTCGAACTGCTCGACGGGGTGCTCGCCGGTCAGCCGACGATCACCACGTAGGCCACGAAGGCCGCCACGCTGACCAGCGTGTACAGGCTCAACACGTTATTGGCGAACGTGATCTCCGCAGTGCGCCGCGGCGGCAGGTACAGGGGCACGATGAACGGCGGCGGCAGGATCAGCAGCATGAACACCGCGGCCTGCACCGGCACCCCCAGCCCGAGCCACTGCCCCACCACGAACAGCGAGACCACGACGGCCAGGACCAGGCAGACCAGGAAGCGGACGGCCACGAAACCCGCAGCCTCCCGCACTCCGCCGAGGGTGAGCCGGGCGCCGAAGCCGACGATGACCAGGATCAACGGCACGATCATGGCGGCCAGGTAGCCTGCCGCCGCCAGCAGAGCGCCGGAGAACGGGTTCGCCTCCAGGGTCGGCCTGAGTCCGAGCGCGTTGAGCGCCAGTCCGAGCGCGATCGCGATGATGACGGGCGACGTGGCGAAGGAGCGCACGGTCTCCGCCGGCGACGAGGCACCGTCGCTCTGCCGCTTCAGCAGCGTGACGAAGACGAACCAGATGAAGAACTCGTGCCCGAGGCCGACGATGGCGGCCACCGGCGCCCGCTCCAGTCCGTAGGCGGCGGTGAACAGCGCGAGGCCCACCATGCCGAACTCGAACCCGGTGAACAGGAAGGTGCCGACCGGCGGTACCTTCAGCCAGCCGGTGACAAGCTTCCCGGCCCCGAGCAGCAGCACGCACAACAGCGGCACCAGGATGATCAGGGCGACGTACTCGCGCTGGAACTCCAGGCCCAGGAAGGCGAGGAACAGCACGGCCGGCAGGACGACGTTCAGCACGAACCGCTTGAGACCCTCGACGGTGGTGGCGTCGAGGACGTTGAGCCGGCGCAGCAGGACGCCCAGCGCGATCAGCAGGAGGATGGGCACGATGCTGGCCAGAGTGGGTCCGAGGGCTGAGCTCATGCTCCGATGATCGCAGGGCGGGTACCGGCCCCTGACCCCGGTGGGGCTTATGCCCCCGCGGGAGGGGCCCACCTCGTCGAGCGTCGGTCAGATACGCAGCGGGGGTCAGACGAGGACGGCGGCGCCGGGGCCTTCCACGGCTTCGACCTCGCCCAGCACCCAGGACGGGACGCCACGGCCGTTCAGCAGCCTCAGCGCGGCGTCGACCTCGCTCTGCGGCAGCATCGCGACCATGCCCACGCCCATGTTCAGCGTGGCGTCGATGTCCGGCTGCGAGATCTTCCCCACCTCCTGCACGAGGCGGAAGATCGACGGCGGAGTCCAGCTGGAGCGCTGCAGCACGGCCGTCATGTCCGTGGGCATCACGCGGGCCAGGTTGTTGGCCAGGCCGCCGCCGGTGACGTGGCTCATGGCGTGCACCTCGACGTTGCGGATGAGGTCCAGCACGTCCAGCGCGTACACCTTGGTGGGCTCGAGCAGTTCCTCGCCGAGCGTGCGGCCGAGGTCGTCGACGTGGCGGTCCAGGTTCCAGCCCGCCTGCTCCAGCAGGACGTGGCGCACCAGCGAGTAGCCGTTGGAGTGGAGACCGGAGGAGGCCATGGCGATGACGGCGTCGCCCACGCGCACGCGGTGCGCGCCGAGGATCTTGGACTTCTCCACGACGCCGGTGGTGGCGCCCGCGATGTCGTACTCGTGGGGGCTGAGCAGGCCGGGGTGCTCGGCGGTCTCGCCGCCGATGAGGGCACAGCCGGCGGCGACGCAGGCATCGGCGATGCCCTGCACGATGGCGGCGATGCGCTCCGGCACCACCTGGCCGCAGGCGATGTAGTCGGTCACGAACAGCGGCTCGGCGCCGGCGACCACCAGGTCGTCGACGAGCATGCCGATCAGGTCGAACCCGATGGTGTCGTGCTTGTCCATGGCCTGCGCGATGGCGACCTTGGTGCCCACACCGTCCGTGGACGTGGCCAGCACCGGGTGGTCGTACTTCTTGAACGCGGCGGCGTCGAAGAAGCCGGCGAACCCGCCGAGCCCACCCAGCACCTCGTGCCGGTTGGTGCGGGCCACGTGGGCCTTCATGAGTTCGACGGCGCGGTCTCCGGCCTCGATGTCGACGCCGGCGGCGGCGTAGGCACTCTGGTTCACATTTCCTCCAGGTTCAGCAGCTTGGCCTGTGCGCGTGGGATGGCCACGGGGTACTTGCCGTCGAAGCAGGCGCGACACAGGTTGTCCGCCGGCACGGTGGTGGCCTCCGTGAGCCCCTCGAGCGAGATGTAGCCGAGCGTATCGGCGCCGATGGAGCGGCGGATCTCTTCCAGCGAAAGGCCGGGGGCCAGCAGTTCTGCACGGGTGGCGAAGTCGATGCCGAAGAAGCACGGCCACTCCACCGGCGGCGACGAGATGCGCACGTGTACCTCTGCGGCGCCGGCTTCGCGGAGCATCCGCACCAGCGCGCGCTGCGTGTTGCCGCGCACGATGGAATCGTCCACCACGACGAGGCGCTTGCCGGCGATGACGTCGCGCAACGGGTTGAGCTTGAGGCGGATGCCCAGCTGGCGGATGGTCTGCGTCGGCTGGATGAACGTGCGGCCCACGTAGGCGTTCTTGACCAGGCCCTGCCCGTAGGGGATGCCTGAGCCCTGCGCATAGCCGATGGCCGACGGGGTACCCGAATCCGGCACCGGGATCACGAGGTCCGCGTCCACGGGGTGTTCCTCGGCCAACTTGCGGCCGATGTTGACGCGCACCGAATGCACGTTGCGGCCGGCGATGGTCGTGTCCGGGCGGGCCAGGTAGACGTACTCGAAGATGCAGCCCTTCGGATCCGGCGCGGCGAACCGCTGCGACCGCAGGCCACGCTCGTCGATGGAGATGAACTCGCCCGGCTCCACCTCGCGCACGAAGGTGGCGCCGACGATGTCCAGGGCCGCGGTCTCCGAGGCGATCACCCAGCCACCCTGGAGGCGACCGATGACCAGCGGCCGCATGCCGTGCGGGTCACGCGCGGCGTACAGGGTGGTCTCGTTCATGAACGAGAGGCAGTAGGCGCCGCGGAGGCGCGGGAGTACCTTGAGCGCGGCCGCTTCCAGGCTGCCCTCGTCGAAGCTGGCGATCAGCGCCGAGATCAGCGCGGTGTCGCTGGTGGAGTCCATGACGCGGCTCTTGTGCGGCACGGACTCTGCGGGGGCGATCTCGTGCAGCCACTCCTCGAGTTCCTCGGTGTTGGTGAGGTTGCCGTTGTGGGCCAGAGCGAGGCCGCCGTGGGGCGTGGCCCGGAACGTGGGCTGGGCGTTGTTCCACTCGCTGGCGCCGTGCGTCGAGTAACGGGTGTGTCCAATGGCGAGGCGGCCCGGCAGCGATTTCAGGGTGGATTCGTCGAACACCTGGGACACGAGGCCCATGTCCTTGAACACCATGATGCGGTTGCCGGTGCTGGCCGCGATGCCCGCGGATTCCTGTCCGCGGTGCTGCAGGGCGAACAGCCCGTAGAAGGTCAGCTGGGCGACATCTTCCTCTGGCGCGAAGACGCCGAAGACGCCGCACTCTTCCTTGGGGCCCTCGTAGTCGCGGGGATCGTCATTGCTGATCACCCGCCAAGACTACCGCCCGAGCGCCTGGGACCTGTCATCGCGATCAGCCCTGATACAACGCGACCTGGGTCGCCTTGAGGACCGCCAGCACCCGGTCCCCCGGCGCCAGCGCCATCTCCCGGACGGATTCGGGGGTGAGGTCGGCGGCCACGCGGTGCCCCGCCACGCGCAGGATCACGCGCTGCACCGGCCACCGGTCCTCCACCAGTTCCACCACCGCCGGCAGCACGTTGCGGGGGCTCCCGTGCGGAGCGCTCCGGAAGACGGACACCGCCGTGGGAGGGAAGACGGCCCGCGCCTCGCCGCGGGTCAGCCCACGCTCCGCGAGCCCGGCCACGGCGACCCCCTCGCCCAGCGCGAGGGTTCCGTCGTCGTCGATGACTCCGCGCAGCAGGTTGAGCCCCACGAAGTGGGCCAGGAACTCCGTCGACGGCCCCTGCGCCACGTCCTCGACGGCGCCGCCCCCCACGACGGAGCCCTTTCCCAGCTCGATGACGTGGTCCGCCAGCGACACCACGTCGAGGAAATCGTGGGTCACCAGCACGGTGGTCAGCCCGCGCAGCCGGGCGCGCAACAGTCGCCGGAGTTCGGGAGCTACCGTGGCGTCCAGCGCCGCGAAGGGTTCGTCGAGCAGCATCACGTCGGGGTCGATGGCCAGCGCCCGGGCCAGCGCCACGCGCTGTGCCTGGCCCCCGGACAGTTGCGCCGGCCGTCGCTGCGCGAGGTCCCCCAGGCCGATCTGTTCCAGTTCCCGCGCCGCGCGCTCCCGCGCCGCTGCCATCGACGCGCCACGGGAGCGCGGCCCGTAGGCGACGTTCTCGAGCACCGTCAGGTGCGGGAACAGCAGGGCGCGCTGCTCCAGGTACCCCAACCTGCGACGGTGGGCGGGCAGCAGGCGGCCGGGTGCCGACACCGTGGTGCCCAGCATCGTCACGGAACCGGTATCTGGGGCCAGGCTCCCGGCGATGAGGTGGATGAGGCTCGATTTGCCGGCGCCGTTGGGCCCGACCACTGCGACGGTCCTGCCTTCAGGGATGCCGACGGCGAGGTCCAGGCCGCGTGCGGCCACCGTCGCCTCGATGCGCACCGCGTCAGTCATGCAGGCTCCTCAGCCCGTGCGAGAGCCCCACCACCAGCGCGGCGACGGCCAGCAGCACGACGGCGAGCGCCAGCGCCAGGTCCGTATCGCCCTCGCGGAGGAGGTAGATCTCTAGCGGCAGCGTGCGGGTGACGCCCTGCAGGGAGCCTGCGAAGGTCAGCGTGGCGCCGAACTCCCCCAGCGCCCTGGCGAAGGCGAGCGCGGTGCCGGAGCCGACGGCCGGCGCCAGCATGGGCAGCGTCACGGTGAAGAAGGAGCGGGAGGGGCTGGCGCCGAGGTAGGACGCGGCCCGTTCGTAGTCGCCGCCAGCGGCACGGAAGGCGCCCTCCAGGGAGACCACCAGGAACGGCAGCGCCACGAAGGTCTGCGCCACGATCACGGCCGCCGTGGTGAAGCCGATCTCGATGCCGAGCACCGACAGGTGTTGCCCGATCAGGCCCCGACGCCCGAGCGCGATCAGCAGCGCCAGGCCGGCCACCACGGGCGGCAGCACCATGGGCACCGTCACCAGGGTGCGGACCCACCGCGCCCAGGCGGCCCTGGAGCGGGCGAGCACCAGCGCCGTGGGGGTGCCGATGACCAGCACGATCAGTGTCGAGACGACGCACGTGGCGAGGCTCAGCGTGAGCGCGTCCATCGCGCGTTCCGAGGCCAGGAGTTCGGGGAGGCGCCCCCAGGGAGCCCGGATGACGAGCGCCAGGAGCGGGACGGCCAGGAGTGCTACCGCGACGCCGAACGGCAGCCACGCCCACCGTGGGACGTTCATGACGGCGACCCGAACCCGAAGCCCTGCAGTTGCGCGCCCCACTGACCCGCGAGCCTTTCCGCGTAGGCACGCGCAGCTTCGGGGCGAGCGGCGCCCTTCAGCACGGCCACCCAGTACGTGGTGGGATCCTGCTCCGCCCCGGGCACCGGGAGGATCTCGACGGCCTCGGAGGTGGCCGCATCGGTGGCGTAGACCAGCCCTGCGTCGGCTTCGCCCGAAGCCACCTTGCCGAGCACGTCGGTGACCTTGGTCTCTTCCGACACGGGGCTCAGCGCCACGCCATTCGAATCGGCCAACCGCCGGCTGGCGGCGCCGCAGGGCACCTCCTCGGCACAGACCACCAGCTTCACACCGTCGAGCGAGGCGTC
Source organism: Tessaracoccus sp. ZS01 (assembly GCF_022342445.1). Taxonomy (NCBI): domain Bacteria; kingdom Bacillati; phylum Actinomycetota; class Actinomycetes; order Propionibacteriales; family Propionibacteriaceae; genus Tessaracoccus; species Tessaracoccus sp. ZS01. The sequence continues at coordinate 174,083 of NZ_PQFE01000004.1, forward strand.
GAACCCCGTCACGCCGCCAGGGTTGCCGGTTGGCACCACCAGGACGAGGTGGTTCGTCGCGAACATCACGGGCTCGCCGGCGATGAGTCCCTCCCTGACAGCGCGGTCCATGGTGTTCCGGTCCGCAGAGGCGAACACATCGGCCCGTGCGCCACCGGCGATCTGGTCGACGAGACCGGAGGACCCGTCGAAGGAGTAGTCGGCCTCCGGCTCCAGTTGCGGGAGTACCTGATGGAGCGAGGCTGCGGCGAAGACCCGCAGCGGGCCCCCGGAGGTGGGCGCGCACCCGGTCAGGGCCGACGCGGCCAGGGCGAGGCCGAGCACCCAACGCATGGCACCCCTCCTCGCCTCGTCGCCAACGCCGTCCTCCACAACCTATCGCCTAGGCTGGAATCCATGAGCCATCCCGCCGCCGTGATCACCTGCTCGGACCGCGCCTTCGCCGACGTCTACGAGGACCGCTCCGGCCCCGTGGCCGCCCTCGCGCTGAGGGAGGCAGGGTTCGACACGCCGGATCCGGTGATCGTGCCTGACGATCCTGAGCAGATCCGGCTCGCCGTCGCCAGTGCTGTGGACGCGGGCGCCCGCGTGGTCGTCACCAGCGGGGGTACCGGGGTCAGCCCCACGGACATCACCGTCGAGATCACCCGAGACCTCATCGCCTACGAGGTGCCCGGGCTGATGGAGGAGGTCCGCCGCCGGGGGGCCGAGAGGCAGCCCCTGGCGCTGTTGAGCCGCGGCGTGGCGGGCGTGCTGGCCCTTCCCGACGCGAAGCGGGCGCTGATCATCAACGCTCCCGGTTCACGCGGTGGGGTGCGTGACACGATGGCCGTCATCGGGCCCCTGCTGGCCCACATCGTCGACCAACTCGACGGGGCCGATCACGACATGAGCGCGCCGGCGTCACACGGCTGACGGGCGCACCCAGTCGCCTGAGCGGCCACCGCTCTTGGCCGTGATCTTCGCCGAGACGATCTCCGCGCTACGGTCCACGCCCTTCACCATGTCGACGATCGCCAGGGCCGCGACGGTGACCGAGGTGAGGGCCTCCATCTCGACGCCGGTGCGGTCAGCCGTGCGCACGGTGGCGGTGATGTCCACGCCGCCGTCGGTGATCTCGAGCTCCACCGTGCAGCCGTGCACCCCGATGACGTGCGCCAGCGGCAGGAGGTCCGGCGTCTTCTTGGCGGCCGCGATGCCCGCGACCCTGGCCACGGCCAGCACGTCGCCCTTCGGCACCGTGCCGGTGCGCAGCGCCTGCACCACCTCGGGCGACGTCCGCACCGTGGCGACGGCGGTGGCGGAGCGGACGGTCGGCTGCTTGGCGGTGACGTCGACCATGAAGGCCTGGCCCTGACCGTCGAGGTGGGTGAATTCCATGCGGCAAACCTACCGTGCGGGCCGCGGACCGGATGGGGGCCTGAGCGCCTAGCCTGGTCGGATGCCGTTGTTCACCGTCGGACATTCAGATCGCAGCATCGAAGAGTTCATCGACCTGCTCGCCGCCCACGAGGTGGGCGTGCTGGCCGATGTGCGCAGCCTGCCCGGTTCGCGCAAGTTCCCGCACTTCAACAGCGAGGCGCTCGCCACCTCCCTCCCGGAGCGCGGCATCGAGTACGTGCGGATCGAAGACCTGGGTGGGCGCCGGAACAAGTCGAAGACGGTGGACCCGTCGCTCAACGGGATGTGGCGCAACCAGAGCTTCCACAACTACGCGGACTGGGCCATGGGCGAGGATTTCGGGCGGGCGTTGCAGCAGTTCCGGGCGCTCGGGCCCCGCCGACCCACCGTGATGTGTTCCGAGGCGGTCTGGTGGCGGTGCCACCGCCGGATCATCGCGGACCACCTCCTGGCGCTCGGCGACGACGTGCGGCACATCATGTCGCCCACCAAGGCAGACCCCGCCACCCTGACCCCCGGGGCTGAAACCGACGGCGCGACCGTCACCTACCCTGCCGGGGCCCCCCCGTCCGCACATGACTTCAGCGGGTGATCAGCACCTCAACGGTCTCCCCAGGCGACTCCCGGTTCTCAGGCACCATCGCCATGCCGTCGGCACGGTGCAGTGAAGCGATCAGGTGCGAGCCGGAGCCCAGCCCGTGGCAGGGTGCGACTCCCCCGTCGACGAGCCGCACCGGGATGTACTGGCGGCGGCCGGAGGACTTGCGCCAGGTCTCGCGCACCGGCAGCCGGAGGGTGAGGGGCTTCTTCGCCGCTCCGGTGAGCTCGGCCAGGAGCGGGCGGAGGAACAGCCAGGCGGAGACCCAGGTACTGACGGGGTTGCCTGGGAGCCCCAGGAAGGGCACGCCCCTTCCGTCCGCGGCGCGCAGCAGCCCGCTCGCCTGGGGTTTCCCCGGCTGCATGTTGACCCGGACGAACTCGATGTCGCCCTCCACCACCTGGCGCACCACCTCGAAGGCCCCCACGGAGACGCCGCCGGTGGTGACGATCACGTCTGCCGCAATCACCTCGTCGAGCACCGCGCGGAACTGGGCTGTGTCGTCGCCGACGGCGCGCCTCAGGACGACGTCGCCGCCGAAGCGCGACACCAGCGCCTCGAGCAGATAGGAATTGGAATCCGGGATCTGGCCGAAGCCCAGTTCTTCCCCCGGCGCGACGAGTTCGTCTCCCGTGGCCAGCACCGCCACCCGGGGGCGACGACGCAGGGGCACGCTCCCGTAACCGATCGACGCGGCGGCCGCCGTGGCCTCCGCGCTCCACACGGTTCCCGCGGGCAGCACCAACTGGCCGACCGGCACGTCCTCGCCCCTGTGGCGCACGTGCCTCCCGGCGTCGACGGTCTCGTGCACGACGACCCACTCCGGCAGGGGCGCGTCGCCCATGGGCTGGTCCGTCAGTTCCACCGGCACCACGGAATCGGCCCCGGGCGGCAGTGGCGCCCCCGTCATGATCCGCGCGCACTCCCCCGCGCCGACGGTGGGCGCCCACGAGGCGCCGGCGGGCACGTCGCCGATCACCCTCAGCCGCACGCCGGCGGAGAGGTCTGCGGCCCGGACAGCGAAACCGTCCATCGCAGAGTTGTCGAAGGGCGGCACGGCGAACCGCGCGGAGAGTCCCTCGGCCAGCACGCGGCCGACGCCGTCGGACACCGCCACGTCCTCCGCGGGCACCACGGTGGCCAGGCTGACGACGCGCGCGAGGTAGTCCTCAACGCTCAACATCACGCGGCCTTTCTCAGCGGGAGCACAGCCCAACGGCCGCGGGCGGCGTCGAGCACCATGACACGCCCGACGAGCGGCTCGCCGTAGCCGGCCAACAACTTGATGGCCTCGGTGGCCTGCAGAGCACCGATCTGGCCGACCATGGCCCCGAGCACGCCGATGTCGGTGGCCTTCGGGTAGTCACCGTCGGCCGGTTCGACGGGGATGAGGTCGCGCAAGTAGAGCCTGTCCCCGTGGGCGTCGGGGACACCGAAGACGGAACACTGGCCCTGCATGCCCACCGCGGTGGCCCACACGAGGCGTGCGCCCACGGCCTCCGCGGCGTCGGAGATGAGGAACTTGGCGCCGAAGGTGTCGCAGCAGTCCATCACCAGATCGAAACCGGTGAACAGTTCTTTGGCCCGCTCGAGATCGATGTACTCGGGGAACTCCTCGACGGTGACGTCCGGGTTCAACGCCCGCAGCCGCTCGGCGCCCGACACGGCCTTGTTGCGGCCCAGTTCAGTGTGCAGCACCTGGCGCTGCATGTTCTTGAGTTCCACGTGGTCGCCGTCGACGACCCCGATCCGGCCCACGCCGGCGGCCGCCAGGTACGGCAGCGCCGCGGACCCCAGGCCCCCGGCGCCGATCACCAGCACCGACGACGACAACAGCCTCTGCTGCCCCTGGACGCCCATGCCCACCACGTCGATGTTGCGGACGTAGCGCTCGAGTTGCTCCTCCGTGAGCGGTGCCTGCGTCACGGGCATTGGGACCACTCGTGCGTGCCGTCCGCGAGGAACTGCTTCTTCCAGACGGGAAGAATCTCCTTGACCCGGTCCACGAGATCCGACGCGCACTCGAACGCCTGCTTGCGGTGCGAGGCCGCGACGGCGACGAACAGCGCCACTCCCCCGATGCCGAGGTGACCGACGCGGTGCTGGGCGGCGATGGCGTGCACGCCGTCGCGACCCACGAACTCCTCCACCACCTGACGCATCACCTGATCCGCCGACGGGTGGCCGACGTACTCGATGGCCGTGACCGCCTTGCCGTGGTCGTGGTCGCGCACCACCCCGGCGAACGAGACCACGGCACCGGCCCGGTCGTCGTGCACGGCCGAGAGGAGCGCGTCGGTGTCGACGTCGGTGGAGGTCACGCCAGCGGTCCGGATCATGGCTGCCATGGTATGTCCTTCGATCGTTTCCCTCGCTCCCCTCGCACGGTCACCGTGCCGGCTCAGCTGGGCTTCGGGGCCCCGGGCCGCGCGTAGCGCACCCAGGCGATGCCGATGCACATCACCGCGAAGACGGCGCCGATGATGTAGAACGTCGTGGGCGACATGATGGTGAGGCCCACGCCGAACAGGAACGGCCCGAACGCGGCGATGGCGCCCGTCCAGCCGATCACGCCGCCGGCCTGGCGTCGCTCGAAGATCATCGGCATCTGCTTGAACGTGGACGCGTTGCCGATCCCGGAGAACAGGAAGATCGCCAGCATGCCCCAGAGGAACAGGTTGAACGAGCTCTGAAGGGCCTCCGCGCTGGAGTAGTCCGGCGTCAGCGACGGGATGGTGATGAGGATGGACACGAAGATGCCGATGCCGGACACCAGGGTCCAGACCGCACCGCCCATGCGGTCCGTGAGCGGTGAGAACAGGATGCGCGCACCGGCCCCGACCAGCGGGCCGAGGAAGACGAACTTCACCGGATCCGGCACCGAATAGCCCTCGATGAGCACCTGGGCAGCGGCACCGGCGCCCTCCACGATCTGCGGGTTCGCGGCGCCGTAGAGGTTGGCCATCAGCAGGCCGAACTGCGCCGACAGGCCCGAGAACGTACCGAAGGTCATGATGTAGAGCAGCGTCATCAGCCAGGTGTCCGGGTTGTTGAAGATGTCGAACTGCTGCTTGATGTTGGCCTTGACCGGCACGGACTTCAGGACGATGTAGGCCCAGATGGCGCCCGCGATGATGAAGGGGAGGTACACCAGCGCCGAGTTTTGGTACCAGATGGTGACCGGCTGCTCACCGGAGACCGCCATCTGCTGCGAACCCAGGAACGTGAACATGCCGAACGAGATGAGCCAGGGCGTCAGCAGCTGCACGAGCGAGACGCCGAAGTTGCCGATCCCGGCCTGCAGGCCCAGCGCGGTGCCCTGCATGCGCTTGGGGAAGAAGTAGGAGGTCGACGGCATGAAGCCGGAGAAGGCGCCGCCGCCGATACCGGCCAGGAACGCCAGCCCCATGAGGCGCCAATAGGGCACGTCGGGGTTGGTCACTTCGAAGCCCCAGCCGAGGACCGGCAGGATCAGCAGCAGGGTGGTGAGCACCACCATTTTGCGGGTGCCGATCTTGGGCGGGAGCACCATCCAGACCAGGCGCAGGAGGCCACCGGAGAGGCCCGGCATCGAGGCCATCCAGTACAGCTGCGCCTTGGTGAAGGTGAAGCCCAGCGCGTTGAGCTTGGGGATGATGGCGCTCGGCAGGAACCACGCCACGAAACACAGGGTGAGCGTGAACGTCGACACCGTCAACGTGTTCCAGGCGAGCTTCTTGTCCCACTTGGACTCGTCCTCGGGGTCCCACGAGACGAGCCAGTCGCCCTTCGTCTCCAGCTTTGTACTCATTGCGTGGCCTCCTCCATGGGTCGTTCGATCGTGCCGGCGAGTTGCGGGGTCTCCTCATGGAGCATCCGGACGATGGTGATGTGCATCCACGCGGCGCAGATCACCGTGAGGACGAAGATGACGAAGAACGTGCTGCTGGGGAACCCGGACCACGTCTTCGAGTAGGCGAACAGGGGCGGCAGGATGAAGCCGCCCAGGCCGCCGAGCGTGCCCACGAGCCCGCCGACAGAGCCGACGTTCTCCGGGAAGTACTCGGGGATGTGCTTGAAGACCGCCGCCTTGCCGAAGCCCATGGCACAGCCCAGCAGGAACACCACGAGGACGAACCAGGGCAGTTGCATGGAGTAGTGCAGGTGCTGGGTCTGGGAACCGTCGGGATGCACGATGGTGATGTGGCCGTTGGGCATCATGAGGATGCCGCTGGTGACCAGCATCAGCGCGAACGTCCAGTACATGACCTTGCGGGCGCCCCACCGGTCGCTCATCCAACCCCCGACGGGGCGCAGCAGCGAGGCGGGGAAGATGAAGGTGGCTGTCAACAGCCCGGCGAGGGCGAGGTCGATGTCGAAGTTGTCCACGTAGTACTTGGGCAGCCACGCCGACAACGCCACGTAGGCGCCGAACACGGCCACGTAGTAGACGCTGAAGCGCCACACGCGCACGTTGCTGAGCGGCTTGAGCATCTCGGAGACGGGCTTCGCCGTGCCGGGGGCGCGATCCACGCGCGGCACGATCAGCCACGTGGCGACGCCCGTGATGACGAGCAGCACCGCGTAGATCACGGGGATGAGCCGCCACCCACCCTGGATGCCCAGGAAGAAGGTGGAGCCGGCCGTGGTGGTGATCAGGACGGGGCCGATGAATTTGGTGACCGACGCGCCGACGTTGCCGGCCCCGAACACGCCCAGCGCGAGCCCCTGGCGGCTCTTCGAGTGCCACGCGGAGTTCCAGGTGGTGCCCACGGAGAAGAGGTTGCCCGCGAAGCCCACGAGGAACGCCAGGACCAGGAGCATCGTGTAGTTGTCCGCCAGCGAGACCAGATAGGCGGGGACGGCACAGGCGAACAGCAGGAAGAGCGTGACCTTACGGCCGCCGATGCGGTCGGCGATGATGCCCGCGGGCAGCCGCCACATCGACCCGTTGAGGACGGCCAGGGCGGCGATCCAGCTGAGTTCTTCGTCCGAGATCCCCAGTTCCTTCTGGATGGGGATGCCGAGGATGCCGAACATGAGCCACACGGCGAACATCAGGGTGAACGCGATGGTGGACATCGTGAGTACCCGGCCTGCGCCCTTGCCGGTTTCGTGGATGGGCGCGACCTCGATGAGGTGTTTGGTCAAGGGAGGTCCTAGCGACGGGTTTTCTCGTTGTCACGGGTACCCACCGGATCCCAGCCCCGGCCCGTGCGGGTGGCCGAGCGGCGCGGCGAGGTGGCGCGGGTGCGGTACACGATGTAGGGGCGGAAGAGGTAGTGGAACGGCGCTGAGAAGGCGTGCACCAGCCGGGTGAACGGCGTGATCGCGAACAACAGCAGGCCGATGACCACGTGCGTCTGGAACTGCCAGGTGGAGGCGGCCATCGCGTCCACGTCGGGCTGGAGGACGAACAGTGAGCGGAACCAGATGGAGACCGTCTCGCGGTAGTTGTGTTCGGTGCCGTCGGCGAACCGGTCGCCGGTGAGGGTGGCGACCATGCCCAGGCCGATCACCGTGGCCAACACCAGGTACATGATCTTGTCGTTCCAGGTGGTGGCGGCGAACACAGAACCGGTGCGACGCCGACGCCAGATCAGCAGCGCCAGACCGACGACGAGCGCCAGGCCCGCCAGACCGCCGCCGTAGTAGGCACCCAGGTGGTACGTGTGCTGGTCGAGACCGACCCAGTCGGTGAACACCTTGGGGATCAGCAGGCCCACGAGGTGGCCCATTAGCACGGCGATCAGCGCGAAGTGGAACAGCGGCGAGGCGACCTTGAGCATCTTCGACTCGTACATCTGCGACGACCTGGTGGTCCAGCCGAACTGGTCGAACTTGTAGCGCCAGATCAGCCCGCCCACCAGGACGAAGAGGACGACGTAGGGCAGCACGCCCCAGAGCAGGAAATTCATCGTGCGGCTCCTTGCATCGTGGGATACGGCAGGAGGGTCTGCTCCAGGCCGACGGTTTCAGCAGGCGGTCCGGCCATGAGGTCGCGCACCTCGGCGCGCGACTGCGGCGACGCGCCACCCAGCTGGGCGCAGATGGCCGCCAGCAGCCCCGTCTGGGGCAGCTTGTCCTCCGCCAGGCCGATGCGCAGCAGTTCGAGCGAGGCCCGGAACTTGTTGAGCAGTGCGACGCCCAGCTCGGGATTCCCGACCGCGGCGAATTCGAGCACCATCGGCAGGAAATCCGGCAGTTCGCCGTCGAGGTCGACAAGCAGGCCGGAGTCGCGGTACGTCTGCTTGATCGCGGCCAGCACCTCCCCGCGACGGCGGGTGTCACCGTCGGTCCAGTACGTCAGGTGGAGCGCGTGGCGGCGGGACAGATCGAACTCCTGGACGTGCCAGGACTGCAGTTCCATCAGCGGCATGGAGCGCAGGTGGGCGATCGTCGGCGCGAAGTCGGCGGCGGCGCGGGTCTGCCCCACCGCCTCCTCCACGAGGTCGAGGCGGCCCAGGAGCTCCTCATCGGGGTACGTCAGCAGCAGGCCTGCGGCCTGGAAGATGACGGCGCTCATCACACCGCCCCCGGGTCCGTCTGGCGGGCCTTCGCCGAGGCGAAGCTCTCGATGGCCACGGGGATGGGACGCCCGGACGACGAGCCGAACGGCCCTTCGCCACCGGCGCCCGGTCCGCCTTCGAAGTCGAGCGAGCAGCCCATCTCCTCCAGGTTGTGGGCGTCCTCCCGGTGCGCCTTGGGGATGACGTAGCGCTCGTCGTACTTCGCGATGGCCAGCAACCGGTACATCTGCTCCAGCGCCTCGGGTTCCATGCCGACGGCGTGCGCCAACTCCGGCTGCCGCTCGCGGCCGAGCGTCACGTCACGCATGTACGAGCGCATCGCCGCCAGCTTCTGCAGTACGAGGGTGACCACGTCGGCGTCGCCCGCGGTGAACAGCTCCGCGAGGTACTCGACGGGGATGCGCAGCGTGTCGATGGCGCCGAACAGGTTGCCACCCGCCTCGGAGTCGTGGCCCTGCGCCTTCAGCAGGTCCACCACCGGCGACAGCGGGGGCACGTACCAGACCATCGGCATGGTCCGGTACTCCGGGTGCAGCGGCAGCGCGACCTTGAAGTGCTTGATCAGCGCGTAGACAGGGGAACGCTGGGCGGCCTCCAGCCAGTCCGACGGGATGCCGTTGGCCTTGGCGTCGCGGATGACCTCGGGGTCCTTCGGGTCCAGCATCAGGTCGAGCTGGGCCTCGTAGAGGTCCTTGTCATCGGCGAGCGCGGCCTTGGTGACCATGTCCGGGTCGTAGAGGATGATGCCGATGTAGCGCAGGCGCCCCACGCAGGTCTCGGAGCACACCGTCGGCAGCCCCACCTCCAGGCGGGGGTAGCACATGGTGCACTTCTCGGCCTTGCCGGAGCGGTGGTTGAAGTAGATCTTCTTGTACGGACAGCCGGTGATGCACTGGCGCCAGCCGCGGCACTTGTCCTGGTCCACCAGCACGATGCCGTCTTCCGCACGCTTGTAGATGGCGCCCGACGGGCAGGCGGCCATGCAGGACGGGTTGAGGCAGTGCTCGCAGATGCGGGGCACGAAGAACATGAAGGTCTTCTCGTACTCCGCCTTGATCTCCTGGTTCGCCTCTTCGCGCAGTTTGCGCACGATGGGGTCCTGGTCGATCGTCTCGCTGATGCCGCCCAGTGAGTCGTCCCAGTTGGCCGAGGCCGTGATCGCCATGTTGTCGCCGGTGATCAGCGACTTGGGGCGCGCGACCGGGAAGTCGTCGCCGAGCGGGGCCTGGATGAGGTTCTCGTAGTCGTAGGTCCACGGCTCGTAGTAGTCGCCCAGTTCAGGCTGCACGGGCGAGGCGAAGATGCTCAGGAGCTTCTTGAACCTGCCGCCAGAGCGCAGCTTCAGCCGGCCCGACTTGGTGCGGACCCAGCCGCCCTGCCACTTCTCCTGGTCCTCGTACTGCCTGGGGTAGCCGAGGCCCGGGCGGGTCTCCACGTTGTTGAACCAGACGTACTCGGTGCCGGCGCGGTTGGTCCACGCCTGCTTGCACGTCACGGAACACGTGTGGCACCCGATGCACTTGTCCAGGTTCATCACCATGGCCACCTGGGCCATGACACGTCGCTGCTTTGCCATCAGTACTGAACCTCCTGCGAGCGGCGGCGCACCGTCGACACGATGTCGCGCTGGACGCCGGTGGGGCCGATGTAGTTGAAGGCGTACGCCTGGTGCGCGTAACCGCCGATGAGGTGCGTCGCCTTCAGCAGGATGCGGGTCACCGAGTTGTGGATGCCGCCGCGGCGGCCGGTGGCCTCCGACTTCGGCACGTCGATGGTGCGTTCCTGCGCGTGCTGCACATAGGCCACGCCGTCGGGCAGTTTCGGGGTGACGACGGCGCGGGCCACGAACACGCCGTTGGCGTTGGTTAGCTCGATCCAGTCGTTGTCCCGGACCCCGATGGACGCCGCGTCGGCCACGCTCAACCAGGCCTGTGGACCGCCTCTGCCCAGGCTCAGCATCAGGAGGTTGTCCTGGTACTCGGAGTGGATGGACCACTTGTTGTGCACCGTGAGGTAGCGCAACGTGATCTGCTTCTCCCCGGTGGGGCCCAGTTCAGGCTCGCCATAAGCGGCCGTCATGTCGAGCGGGGGCCGGAAGGTCGGCAGGTTCTCGCCCGCGTCCGTCATCCAGTCGTGGTCGAGGAAGAAGTGCATGCGGCCCGAGAGGGTGTGCCACGGCTTGAGCCGCTCCACGTTGATGGTGAAGGCCGCGTAGCGGCGGCCACCGGTCTCCGAGCCGGACCACTCCGGGGAGGTGATGACGGGCTGGGGGGCCTGCTGGGTCTGGGCGAAGGTGATCCGACGCTCTTCGAGGCCCTCCGACAGATCTGCCAGGCGGCGGCCGGTCTTCTTCTCCAAGGTGCGGAAGCCCTGCGTCGCCAGTTCGCCGTTGGTGGTGCCGGAGAACATCAGGATCGCCTCTGCCAGGCGCTTGTCGGTGTTGATCGCTGGGCGACCGGCGGCCGGGCCCGAGGGGTAGACACCATGCAGCTGACCGAGCTCGCCCACCTGGTGCGAGACGTCGTACGTGATGTTCTTGACCGTGAAGCCCAGCTCCTCGGCCAAGGGGCCGACGGTGAGCAGCTTGTCGGCGATCGCCGTGTAGTCGCGCTCCACCACCTGCAGGATGGGCAGGTTCCTGCCGGGCACGGCCGGAAGATCCGTGCCCCGCCAGTCCGGCACCGTGCCGCCCGGCTGGGCCAGCTGGCCGGGGGTGTCGTGCTGCATCGCCACCGCGACGAGGTCCCTGCGGGTGTCGAGGCGCCCCTTGGCCATCTCGGAGAACTTGATGGCGAGCTCAGCGAACACGTCGAAGTCCGACTTCGTCTCCCACGGCGGGTCGATCGCCGGCGTGAACGCGTGCACATAGGGATGCATGTCGGTGCTGGACAGGTCGTACTTCTCGTACCAGGTGGCGGCCGGGAACACGATGTCGCTCAACAGGGTGGAGCTGGTCATGCGGAAGTCAGCGGTGATGAGCAGGTCGAGCTTGCCCTCCGGGGCCTCGTCGTGCCACTTCACCACCTCGGGACGGAGGTCTGCCCCGTGCTGGTTCTCCATCACGTTGTTGTGGGTGCCGAGCAGGTGCTTGAGGAAGTACTCGTTGCCCTTGGCGGAGGAGCCGAACAGGTTCGAGCGCCACAGGATCATGGTGCGCGGCCAGTTCTGGGGCGCGTCGATGTCCTCCACGGAGCTCTTGATCTCGCCGGACTTCAGTTTCGCGGCCACGTAGTCCTGCACGCTGGCCGCGTCACCCCGGTCGACGGCGGCCTGCGCCTCGTCCGCCAGGTCCAGCGGGTTCGCGTCGAACTGCGGGTAGAACGGCATCCAGCCCAGCCGGTGCGACAGCGCCACCGCATCAGCGGTGTGCACGCCGTCGAGGCTGCCGGTGGACAGCGGCGACTTGATCCGGTCTGCGGAGAAGCCGTCGGTGCGCCACTGGTCGGTGTGCATGTACCAGTAGGCGGTGCCGATCATGGTGCGCGGCGGGCGCGACCAGTCCATGGCGTTGGCCATGTTGAACCAGCCCGTCATGGGGCGGCACTTCTCCTGGCCGACGTAGTGGGCCCAGCCGCCGCCGTTCTTGCCGATGCAACCGGTGAGCATGAGCAGGGCCATGATCGAGCGGTAGGTGGTGTCGGCGTGGAACCAGTGACAGATGCCGGCGCCGATGATGATCATCGTGCGGCCCTTGGATTCTTCGGAGTTCTGCGCGAACTCGCGGGCCGTGCGGATGCAGGCCTCGGCGGGCACGCTGGTGATCTCGGCCTGCCAGGCCGGGGTGTAGGGCGAGTCAACGTCGTCGTAACCCTTCGCCCAGGTGCCGGGCAGGCCGTCGCGTCCGACGCCGTACTGGGCGAGCATCAGGTCGAAGACGGTGGTGACCAGGTGGTCACCGACCTTCCGTGCGGGGACGCCCCGGCGGATGATGGAGCCCACGCCCTTCGGGTCCTCGAAGACGGGCAGGGCCACCTCGACGCCCTGGGTGCCGTCCTGGCCGAGGAGCGACAGGGCCGGGTCGATGCTGCCCAGCTCCAGGTTCCACTGGCCGGCGCCGTCCTCGTTGTAGCGGAAGCCCATCGAGCCGTTCGGCACGGCGGGCCCGGCGGCGGCCTGGTCCCACATGACGGTCTTGAAGGCCGCGTCCGGCTTGTCGGCGTGCTCGGGCAGGTCTGCCGCGGTGAGGAACTTCCCGGCGCTCAGGCCGTGGCCGTTCGGGTGCTCCACCAGCGTGATCAGCATGCCCAGGTCCGTGTACTGCTTCACGTAGTCCTGGAAGTAGGGAACCTGGCGGTCGACGAAGTTCTCCTTGAGCATCACGTGGCCCATGGCCATCGCCAGGGCGGCGTCGGTGCCGGCCTGGGCGGGGAGCCATTCATCGGCGAACTTCACGTTGTCGGCGTAGTCCGGGGCGACGGTGACCACCTTGGTGCCGCGGTAGCGGACCTCGGCCATCCAGTGCGCATCCGGCGTGCGGGTGACCGGCACGTTGGAGCCCCACATCATGAGGTAGGTGGCATCCCACCAGTCACCGGATTCCGGCACGTCGGTCTGGTCCCCGAAGACCTGGGGCGACGCGACGGGGAGGTCGGCGTACCAGTCGTAGAAGCTCGTCATGGCGCCGCCGATGAGGTGCGTGAAGCGCGTGCCGATGGCGTGGCTGACCTGGCTCATCGCCGGGATGGGCGAGAACGACACCACCCGGTCAGGGCCGTAGTTCTTGATGGTGTTGACGTAGCTGGCGGCGGCGATCTCGAGCGCCTCGTCCCAACTGATCCGCACGAGGCCACCCTTGCCGCGGGCCTGCTGGTAGCGGCGGCGCTTGGCGGGGTCCGTCGAGATCTCGCGGAACGCCTCCACCGGGTCGCCGAGCCGCTTCTTGGCCTCGCGGTACATCTCGATGAGGACGCCGCGGCCGTACGGGTAGCGCACCCGCGTCGGGGAGTAGGTGTACCAGGAGAACGCGGCGCCGCGGGGGCAGCCGCGCGGCTCGTACTCGGGGCGGTCAGGACCCGTGGTGGGATAGTCGGTCTGCTGGGCCTCCCACGTGATGATGCCGTCCTTGACGTACACCTTCCACGAGCAGGATCCGGTGCAGTTCACGCCGTGCGTCGAGCGCACCACCTTGTCATGGCTCCACCTGTCGCGGTAGAACACGTCACCCTCGCGTCCGCCCTGGCGGAACACGGCACGGTCGTCATCCGTGGTCTCCCATTGAGTGAAGTACCGCCCGAGTTTGAGGAGGGCGTCAGCGGCGGGGCCGTCGAGGCGCGCGGAATCTGTACTCATGCGCCACAGTCTGCCCGCATCGGGGGCCATTTGTATGACATTTTCGAAATTATGTCTTACGGCGTGTCGTAGAGCAATCGATCTGCCCGAGCGAACTGGTCCGGTGTGTCGAGATCGGCTGTGACCGACGGCGGCGCGGGCACCCGTGCGACGTCCAGGCCGCCCAGGAATCGGCGCACCGAGAGGTCGCGCACCTCCCCCGCTTCGCCGACCGCCCGACGCAGGGCGCCGAGGCGGTAGCGGCCCGCGAGGTACTGGGGCCACCCCTCCGCATCGACCAGCACCACACCGTCCTTTCCGAGCTGTGCCATGGTCAGGAGGTCGACGACTGCCTGGGGGTTCGCCAGGTCCCCCGCGAGGATCACCACCGAGTCCACCCCGTCGTCCTCAGGGGGCGCGTCCAGGGCCAGCAACCCCGCCACGATGCCCGCCACGGGCCCCCCGAAGGGTGGGTCCTCCAGCGCGAACTCGACGTCGAGCCCGGGCTGCTCGTGACCCGCCACCACCACGCGCGCGGCGACGCCGGCGGCGGCCGCGCAGGTGCGCGCGAGCAGCGTGGCGCCGTCGAGTTCGAGGACCAGTTTGTCCGTGCCCATCCGGGCCGATCGGCCCCCGCCCAGCACGATGGCGGCGATCACGGGCTCATCCCCCGGCGAAGGGCGGCAGCACGTCCAGCGACTGGACCTCTGAGAGGTCCGTGCTGCGGTCCGTGATGCGGGTGCCGTCTGCCAGCAGGGCGCTCACGTTGAGCACCTTGGCCAGGCGCTCGTTGCCCTCGGCGAGTTGGCTGACCACCTGGTCCGCGGTCAGGCCACGGGCCTCGATGACTCGGCTGTCGGCGCCTGCCGCTTCGGCAGCGCCGGCGAAGAACCGGACCTCCACAGATTCATCTCCCTACTGTCAGCCGCCGATGGCACTCATCGTGCGGTCTGGCTGGACGAAATCCACCTCGTCGATCCCGTGGGCCCTCGGCTTGGCGCGGTGGGCGCCGGTCCAGGCGGCGACGAGGTCGGCGTCGGAGCCGCCACCGCGCAGGATGGCGCGCAGGTCCGTCTCCGTGCGGGAGAACAGACAGGTGCGCACCTGGCCGTCCGAGGTGATGCGGGAGCGGTCACAGTCGCCGCAGAAGGGGTGCGTCACCGAGGCGATCACGCCCACGAGCCCACCGGGCTGCGCGTCGTCCGCCGCGACCCGCCACAGCTGCGCCGGGGCCGCACCCCGCGGTTCTTCGGCGGGGCCGAGCTCGAAGCGCTCTTCCAACGCGCCCAGGATTTCGGCGGCGGTGACCATGGCGTCGCGGTCCCACTCCCCCTTGGGACCCAGCGGCATCTGTTCGATGAAGCGCAGTTCGTATCCCCGCTCCAGGCAGAACTGGGCCAGCGGCACGATGTCCGGCTCGTTGACACCGCGCATGATCACGGAGTTGATCTTGACCGGACGCAGCCCGGCGACCTGCGCGGCCTCGATGCCCCGCAGCACATCCGGCAGCCGGTCCCTGCGGGCGAGTTGCGCGTAGCGTTCGCGGACCAGCGAGTCCAGGGAGATGTTGACGCGGTTGAGGCCGGCGGCCACCAGGCCCTCGACCCTCTTGTCGAGGCCGAGGCCGTTGGTGGTGAGCGCCAATTCCGGGCGGGGGGTGATGGCGGCTGCCGACGCGATGATGCGCTCCAGCCCGGCGCGCAGCAGCGGCTCTCCCCCAGTGAAGCGGATCCGGGTGACGCCCAGCTTCTCGACGGCGACCCTGATGAGGCGGGCCATCTCGTCGTCGGTGAGGGTCTCGTCGACGGGCTGCCAGTCCAGCCCCTCCGCGGGCATGCAGTAGGTGCAGCGCAGGTTGCAGCGGTCCGTGAGCGAAACGCGTAGATCACGCGCCGTACGTCCATATCCGTCAACCAGCATGTCCGCATGCTACCCGGACTTTCACCACACCCCTCGTGTAAATGCCCTGCAACGCTGTGTTTAAATGGATTGATGCACGGTCTAGGTCCCACTCGTACCCGCGTTCTGTCACTCTTGCAGTCGGCCAGCGGGCCATTGACTGTGGGCGCAGTGGCCCAGCAACTGGACCTGCACAAGAACTCGGCGCGGTTCCACCTCGACGCCCTCGTCGACTCCGGTTTCGCGGAGCGCTCCACGGAGCCCAGCGGCCGCACCGGCCGCCCGCCGTTGCTCTACTCCGCCACCAGCGAGTCCCCCACCATCGGCAACACGCACCTCCTGGAACTGGCGAACGCCCTGCTGGGCGAGTTCGTCGCCCCGGAGAGCGACGGCCCCGAAAGGGCCCGGCACGCGGGCAGGATCTGGGGCGCACGGTCCCGCGACCCCGAGGCGCTGGGTATCGAGGGCCTCAAGGCCCACCTCAGCCAGCGCGGCTTCGGAGTGCTGACCACGGAGGACACGCTGACGTTCACCCGCTGCCCGTTCCGCGAGGTCATCGACGTCGATCAACTGCCGCTGGTCTGCTCCGTGCACCAGGGCCTGCTGGACGGCATCACCGAGGGCTCCCGGTTCACCGTGGGCCACCTCGAGGTGGGCCCACGGGTCTGCCGGGCAGCACTCAGCGTCGACGCCACCTAGGCCTTCAGCGCCTCGCCCTCCTGGGCGAAAGGACGACGGACACCTGTGGCGTCAGCCCTTCACGCCCCCTGCCGTCAGGCCGGAGACGATGTACTTCTGGAGGTACATGAACAGCAGGATGATCGGGATGGCCGCGATGACCGCGCCCGCCGCGAACAGTCCCCACGGGGCGTTGCGCTCATCGGAACCCCAGACGTACAGGCCCACCGCCAGCGTGTAGTTCTCCGGGCGGGCCAGGATGACCTTGGCCAGGATGAACTCGCCGTACGAGCCGACGAAGCTGAGCAGGCCCACCACCGCGAGGATGGGCGTCACCAGCCGCATGATGATGCCCCAGAACACCTGGGCATGCGTGGCTCCGTCGATCTTGGCGGCCTCGTCGATGTCCATCGGGATGGTGTTGAAGAAGCCGTACATCAGGAAGGTGTTGGCACCCAGCGCGCCGCCCAGGTAGATGGCGATGAGCTGCAGGTGCGAGCCGATGCCGAGGATCGGGAAGATCTCGCCGAGGGTCAGCGCCAGCAGGAAGATGGCGATGAAGGCCAGCATCTGCGGGAACATCTGGATGATCAGCAGCGCCGTCAGCCCGCCACGGCGACCTCTGAACCGGAAGCGGCTGAAGGCGTAGGCCGCGGCCGCGCCCATCAGCACGGTGCCGATGGCGGTCACCGAACTGACGAAGAACGAGTTGATCATCCACTTCGTGAAGTCCGTGGTGAACAGGCGCTCGTAGTGCACGCTGCTGAACGCTCGGAACAGCCGGTTGGAGCCCGTCAGGGTGCCGCCCGGGTTGAGCGAGGCCGACAGCACGTAGAGGATCGGGAACAGGCAGTAGGCGATCACCACCAGAGCGAGGATGTGCTTCCACCCCACCTGGCCCCACCAGCGGCCGCCGCGCAGGCGGGTGTCGTTGTCACCGTTGGCTAGCTTCCTGGCCATCACATGATCTCCTCAAGCTTGCGGGTCTGGCGGAAGCCCAGCCACGAGATGAAGCCGACCACCACGAAGATGAGGATCGACATCGCGCTGGCCAGGCCGAACATCCGGTTGCCGCCCTCGAACGCGATGGCGTAGACCATCGAGATGAGGATGTCGGTCTCGCCGATCGGCCACGGTGCGCCCGCGTAGTTGGGCCCACCGCCGGTCAACATGAAGATCAACGAGAAGTTGTTGAAGTTGAACGCGAAGCTCGCGATCAGCAGCGGCGCGACCGACACCAGCAGCAGAGGCAGGGTGATCGACCAGAACCGGCGCAGCGGACCTGCGCCGTCCACCACCGCGGCCTCGGTGAGCTCTCCGGGGATGGACTGCAGCGCTCCGGTGGCCACCAGGAACATGTAGGGGAAGCCCAGCCAGAGGTTCACGCCCAGGATGGCCAGCTTCGCCATGGTGCCGTCCGTCAGCCAGGGGATGGCCGCCCCTCCCAGCAGCACCTCGTTGATGAAGCCGAAGTCGCGGTTCAACATGCCGCGCCAGACCAGCGCCGCGAGGAAGCCCGGGAAGGCGTAGGGAAGGATGAACAGTGCCCGGTAGACGGTGCGGCCCTTGATCCGGGGATCATTGAACACCACCGCCAGCATCAGGCCGAAGGCGAAGGTGGTGAGCACCGACAGGATGGCGAAGGCGAACGTCCAGCCCAGCGCTGCGAAGAACGGCCCGGCCAGGCGACCGTCGGTGAACATCGTGGTGAAGTTGTCGAAGCCGACGGTGACGCGCCAGCCCGGCGTCAGGCTCTGGCCGTCCTGGGCCACGAACAGGCCCTGGCTCTCGTCGGCCGTGTAGACCTTGCCCTCGGGATCAGTGAACGTGTCGGCCGCCTCGTCGTAGGTCAGCAGCGACTTCGCGACATAGGCCATGGCGGCGTTGTCGGTGCGCAACCACCCGTCGTCGGGATTGTCCGTCATGGACACGCGGAGGTCGAGCACGTCGCGTTGGCGCTGCTGGATCTGGGCGAGCGTGAGCACTTCGGCGCCCGGCACCTCGGTGACCTTGTCACCGTCGACGACCGCGTCGGCAACCTCCTCGAGCGGGGTGTCGGTGTCGCCCACCTTGGCCACCCCGTCCTGCACGACGGCGAAGGCCACCTCACCTTCGCGCTCCAGCACGGTGACGGGGTAGGTCTGGGTGCCCTCGACGCGGCGGTCGGCCGTCTTCATGATCTGCGTGATCGCGGGGGCCTTGGCGTCGTTGTGGCCGTCGCCGTAGTTGGTGAAGGCCACATAGGCCGTGTTGGCCATGACGTAGATCTGGAACACGATCAGGAACAGCAGGCCCGGCACGAGGTACTTCGCGGGGACTGCACGCTTCGTGAAGTACACGTAGTCGACGACGATGAGGGCCAGGGCCAGGAAAATGAGGACTCCCCATTCCTGCTGGCCGTAACTGGCCAGGATGCCGTATAGGCCAAGCGCGTTGACCAGCATCATCAGGACGAGCTTCACATAGAAGCCCGGGCGCGAGATGTCGCGCGCGTGGGAGAGCCGCGGCGACGGGTCTGTCGAGCTGCTCACAGTTGATCCACCTTCGCTTCGTTGCGGAATTGACATTGACTCTAGGGGAACGGATCGCCCCGGATGTGAAAAAGGGGGCCGCACCGGCGTACGGTGCGGCCCCCGATCAGCTGTTATCAGCCTTCGACGGCGCCGAAAGCTTCCTTGATGTTGGCGTTCATGGCGTTCCAGGCTTCGGCCGGAGCGGCCTGGCCGTTGATGATGCTGACCTCAGCACCGCCCCAGAACTGCCACACGGCGCCCATCTCGGGGATGGCCGGCATGGGCTGGCCGTCCTTGCCGGCCTCGCCGAAGCCGGCGAGCAGTTCGTCGGAGACAGCGTCGGCGGATTCGGTCAGGGCCGGCAGACGGCCGCCCTTCTCGAAGAGCACGTCCTGGGCTTCCTTGGTGGCCATGTAGTCGATGAACTGACCGGCCAGGATGGCGTTCTCGGACTGCGAGGAGAGGAACACGCCCTGCACGCCCACGAACGGAGCGGCGGGTTGGCCGCCGGCCGAGGGGACGGGGAGGACCGAGATGTCCATGTCAGCGGCCGCGAACTCGGTGGTCCACCAGGGGCCGGTGATCATGTACGGGGTCTTGCTGTCGAGGAAGGCCTGCTTGGCCTGATCGCCGCCCATGGAGACGGAGACGACGCCCTCGTCGGCCAGCTTCTTCAGGTACTCGGCGAAGGCGAGCCCCTCGGGGCCTTCCATACCGAGCTCAGCGGTGTAGTCGCCGTTCTCGTCGGTCTTGAACACCGGTGCGCCGAACGAGGTCTGGATCGGGTACAGGTGGTACGCGTCACCGTCCGGGCCCTGCTGGATCACGACGGGGAACTCGGCGCCTTCGGCGGTCTTGCCCTGGGCGATCAGCTCGTCGAAGGTGGCAGGTGTGTCCTGCACCATGGCGTTGTTGCGCACCAGCGCGATGTTCTCGACGGCGTAGGGGACGCCGTAGGTCTGGCCGGTGTTGGTGAACGCACGGAGCGAGACCTCGGAGAAGGCGTCGGCCTTGTCACCGAGCTCGACGGGGGAGATGACGCCGTTCTTGACGAGGTCGCCGGTCCAGTCGTGCGCGCCGACGATGAGGTCGGGACCCTGGCCCGTGGGTGCCTGCGCGATGAAGTCGGTCTTGATGTCCTGCGACGGCTTCTGGACGACGTCCAGGGTGACGCCCGTGGAGGTCTGGAACGTCTCGCCGAGGGCCTTGAAGCCTTCGATGCGGGTCTCGTCGACCCAGACGGTCAGCGTGCCGGTCGCTTCGGCGGGAGTGGATTCGGTGCTCGCCTCCGCCGAGGCCGAAGCCTCGGTCGAGGGGCTGGCGCTGCCGGCGGTCTCTTCGGCAGCGGGTTCAGTGGTCGTCGTGGCGCCGTTGCCGCCGCCACAGGCGACGAGCGTCAGCGAAAGCCCGGCCGCGGCAACGGCGAGGAGGCTCTTGCGCATGTGGGTTCTCCTTGGTTTGGGTCGGGTCGCCTCGGTGCTGACCCGCTAAAACGATAGTAACGGTTTTTGCAACGCTTGCAACCTCCCTTGCGTAACAAGTCGATAACGAAGGGCAGCGATCACGCCCTCTGCGCCGGACCACGGACGTCAGGCTCGACCTCCGCGCTCACCCGGCGATGTCTGCCCGCGGGAAGGGTTTCTGCAAAGAGCTTGCAACGGGTTGCAAAGTGTTGCAGGATGGGCTGCAACTGATCAGTTGCAACGCGCACGTCTTTTCAACGGAGAGGAGGCAACGTGATCCCCCAGGGCGCAAAACTCGCGGACCTCGCTCGGGCCGCCGGAGTGTCTACCGCCACGGTATCCCGGGTCCTGAACGGGAAACCAGGCGTGGCAGAGGCCACGCGCCGGACGGTGCTGTCCTCCATCGAGGCGCTCGGCTACTTCGTCGACGACCAGCGCGCCGGTGCGGACGACGGGTTCATCGCGGTGATGGTCCCCGAGCTCGGCAACCCGGGGTTCGCTGCCTTCGCCGCCGAACTCTCCCTGCAACTATCGGCGGCCGGCCGGCACATGATCCTCTGCACCGCCGGCCCCGGAGCCACCACGGAGGTCGCCTACCTCGACGCCCTGCTGGGCGTGGAGATCTCCGGCATCATCTCGGTGTCCGGAACGCTCGCCGACAAGCTCGTCGGGCACGACCACTACCAGCGGCTCATCTCCGCGGGAGTGCCCGCGGTCTTCATCAACGCCCATGACCCGAACATCGACGGATCGTTCTTCTCCACCTCCGACGCGGAGGCCGTGGCCATGTCCCTGGCCCACCTGCGCCAGTTCGGGCACGAGAAGATCGGGCTCGCCGTCGGTCAACAGCGGTACCTCCCGGCCCAGCGCAAGATCGACGCGTTCCTCGCCCACGGCCTGTCGCGCGGCAGCATCGTGTCCACCATCTTCAGCGTCGAGGGCGGGCAGTCCGCCGCCGCGCGCCTCTTGGAGGCCGGCCACACCGCCATCATCTGCGGCTCGGACCTCATGGCGCTGGGCGCCATCCGCGAGGCGCACGCCCGGGGCCTCGACGTCCCCGGCCACGTTTCGGTGGTCGGCTACGATGACTCGCCAGTGATGGCTTTCACGTCTCCCGGGCTCACCACGGTGCGCCAGCCGGTGGCCGCTCTCTGCCAGGCCGCCGTCGGCGCATTGATGAGCGCGATCCGGGGTCTCCCCACAGATTCAACAGAGATGTTCTTCCATCCCGATCTCATCATCCGACAATCAACAGGACCTCACCATGGCAACTGAGTGGTGGCGCGACGCCGTCATTTACCAGATCTATCCCCGCTCGTTCGCAGACTCCACCGGCGACGGTTACGGAGACCTGCCCGGCATCATCGACCGGTTGCCGTACCTGCGCCAACTGGGCGTCGACGCCGTGTGGTTGTCGCCGTTCTACACCTCTCCCATGTCGGATGCCGGCTACGACGTGGCCGACTACTTCAGCGTCGATCCGCTCTTCGGCGACATCACGGACGCCGAACGGCTGATCGAGCGTTCGCACGAGCTCGACATCCGGGTGCTCGTCGACCTCGTCCCGAACCACACCTCGGACGAACACAAGTGGTTCCGCCAGGCGCTGGCCAGCGAGCCCGGCTCCCTGGAACGCGGCCGCTACCACTTCGTGGACGGCCTCGGCGAGAACGGCGAACTTCCCCCCAACAACTGGAAGTCCGTCTTCGGCGGCCCCGCCTGGACCCGGGTGGACGACGCGGCCGGCAACGGTGAACGCACCCAGTGGTACCTCCACCTCTTCGACGTGAAGCAGCCGGACCTCAACTGGAGCAACGAAGAGGTTCGTCAGGGCTTCGACGAGATCCTGCGGTTCTGGCTGGACAAGGGCGTCGACGGTTTCCGTGTCGACGTCGCCCATGCCCTCGTCAAGGCGCACGGCCTGCCGGACTGGGACGAGGAGCAGGCCATGCTCGACGGCCTGAGCGGCCCCATGTGGGACCAGGACGGCGTGCACGACATCTACCGCCGCTGGCGCCGGATCCTCGACGAGTACGACGGCGACCGCAGCCTGGTCGCGGAGGCCTGGGTCTCAGACCCGGACAGGCTCGCGCTGTACCTGCGCCCCGACGAGATGCACACGGCCTTCAACTTCCAGTTCCTGGACAGCCGGTGGGATGCCGAGGAGTACCGCACCAGGATCGCGCGGACCCGCGCGGCCGACGCGGAGGTGGGTGCGCCCACCACCTGGGTGCTGAACAACCACGACGTGGTGCGCAGCGTCAGCCGGTTCGGCCTGGCGGACCCGGGCTCCAGCCATGAGGGCCTCGGCTCCGAGGACGAGCAACCCGACAACGAGGTGGGCCTCCGGCGCGCCCGGGCGGCCGCGCTGCTGATGTTGGGCCTGCCGGGCTCCGCGTACCTCTACCAGGGCGAGGAGCTCGGCCTGCCCGAGCACACCACGCTCCCCGACGAACTGCGTCAGGACCCCACGTGGTTCCGCTCGGAGTTCACCCGGGTGGGCCGCGACGGCTGCCGCATCCCCATGCCGTGGGAAGCAGACAGGGCGGCGTTGGGCTTCTCGCCCAACGGTGTGCGCTGGCTGCCGCAGCCGCCCGAGTACCGTGGCCTCGCCGTCGACCAGCAGGTGGGGGTTGAGGGGTCCACCTGGGAGCTCTACCACTCAGCCCTCGCGCTGCGGAAGGAACTGGGCCTCGGTTCCGGTTCGATCGACTGGGTGCACGCGGGCGAGCACGTCGTCGCGTTCGACAACGGGGGCGTGCGCGTCATGACCAACGTGCTGGGCGATGCTGTGGCGCTGCCGGAGGGCTACCGCGTGCTGCTCTCCAGCACTCCCCTGGACGACGGCGTGCTGCCGACGGACGCGTCCGCCTGGTTGACCGCCGAGTGACGCCCGCCCTTCAGACCAGTTGAAGCTCCACGACCGCCGCTGACCTCGCGTCAGTGGCGGTCGGTGCTTTGAGTGCCGCTTCGGCTGCCCGGCGGCACTTCTCCAGGGAGACCTTGGTCAACTGCACACCGACGCCGGGCACGGCCGCCGCGGCCATCGACAGGCTGGTGATGCCCATCCCCACCAACACACAGGCGAGGGCGGGATCCGCTGCCGCCTCGCCGCACACCCCCACCGGTTTCCCCACCCGCTGACCGGCATCCGCGGTCATCTTCACCAGCCGCAGGACGCCCGGCTGCCAGGGGTTGGTCAGGTGGGCCAACTCCGGTGCGAGGCGGTCCGCCGCCATCACGTACTGGGCGAGGTCGTTGGTGCCGATCGACACGAAATCCACTTCCCGCAGGATCTCCTCCGCCAGCAGCGCGACGGCGGGCACCTCGACCATGATCCCGGCGACGAGATCCCGTTGCCGGCATTCGCGGGCGAATCCGCGCGCCTCGTCGACGGTGGCGATCATCGGTGCCATCACCCAGGGCCTCGGCTCGCGACCCCGGGCGGCGAGTGCGATCGCGTCCAACTGCCGCCGGACCAGGCCCGGCTGCGACATCGCGAGCCGGTGCCCGCGGATGCCGAGGGCTGGGTTCGGCTCGTGGGGCAACGACGCGAAAGGCACCGGCTTGTCCGTGCCTGCGTCGAGGGTGCGCACGACGACCTTGCGCCCCGGGAACGCGTCGAGCACCTCTGCGTACGTGTCTGCCTGCTGCTCGACCGGCGGTTCCGTGAGGGAGTTGAGGAAGCCGAGTTCGGTCCGGTAGAGCCCGACGCCGCCCACCGGGCCCGTCGCCGCCGCGCGGGCGGCGGCGCCGTCTGCCACGTTGACCAGCAACTGGATGGCGGTGCCGTCGGCCGTGGCCGCCGGGCCGGTCCACCCGTCGATGACGGCGCGTCGGCGCAGATCCGCCGCAACGAGCGCGTCGGCGTCCAGCTCGGAAAGCCGCCTGGAGAGGGTGCCCGCGGCACCGTCGAGCAGCACCACGTCACCGTCGGCGATGGACTCGAGGTCTGTGACGCCCACGACACAGGGCAGGCCCCGCTGCCTGGCGATGATGGCGGTGTGGCTCGTGGGCCCGCCTAGCCGGGTGGCGATGGCGATGATGAGATCGAGGTCGAGATCTGCCGTGTCGGCCGGCGACAGGTCGTCGGCGAGCAGGATGGAGGGCCGCTCCGGCGTCGGCACGCCCGGCTCGGGTTGCCCGGACAACCGCGAAACCACCCGGTCGCGGATGTCGCCCAGGTCTGAGACCCGCTCCGCCATCACCCCGCCCAGGCGCCGGAACGTCGCGGCGATGGATTCGATGGCGTTGATGGCCGCGGTGGAGGCCGGCACGCCGGCGGCGATGGCCTTCAGCGCGGGCCGGACCCAGCCGCGGTCGCTGGCGAGTTGAGCAGTGGCCATGAGCACCTTCGCCGCGGCGCCCTTGGCCCGGCGGGCCCGCTCCTCGTACCCGGCCGAGACGCTCTGCACGGCCTGCATGAACTCCTCTGCGGCCGCCTCTCGATGATCCGAGGCAAGCGCGTAGAGCGGCGCGGGGGGCGTCAGGTTCGGCCGCTTCCACACCACGGGCGCCTTCACCACTCCGGCAACGACTCCAGTGCCGCGCACGACGTCGGTCATGGTCCTCCCACCTCCAGGGTCGACGTTGTCAATGTACTTCCCCTTCGGGGACATGGCTATGCTGGGGCCCGAGTCCGCGCAAAGTCGCGCTTGGGCCGTGAAAGGAGCCGCTCGTGCCGAGCAAGACTGTGACCGTGGGATCGACGGTGGGCCTGCATGCCCGCCCCGCAGCCCTCATCGCCGCTGCCGCCGGAGAGTTCGACGATGACATCACGCTCTCCATGGGGGGCGAGTCAGTGGATGCCGCGTCCTCGCTGCTGATCATGACGTTGGGCGCCGAGAAGGGCCACGAGGTCACGGTCACCTCAGACAACGTCGCTGCGGTGGAGGAGATCGCGACGATGATCGAGCAGGACCTGGACGCCTGACTCCTCACACATCGAACCAGCCGTCCCCTGCCGTCTCGAGCGCCGCCTGCGTGGTGTTGACCACCTCGCGGCCGACGGCGGCGTACTTCTCGTAGGCCCGCGCCAGGTAGGTCTTCACCGAACTGAGCGAGATCGGCGGGTCGAGCTGCCGGCCAATGGCCTTCACCGGCACCCCCTCCCCCGCCAACCGGAGGCACTGGAGCTCCTGCGGCGAGAGGCTGGGCACGCTCTCCGCCTCCTGGAGCAGCGTGGCAGCCATGACGCTGCTCTGCGACCATCCCCCATCGGCGACATCGCGGATCGCCTGGACCAGCACCTGGGCGGGGTCCGATTTCAGCACCAGCCCCCGGGCACCCGCCTGCATGGCCAGCATGACCGGCACCCTGCGGTGCTCCGCCGTGAAGGCGATGCTCCACACGTTGCGGGCGGTGAGCGCCTCGATCGTTTCGTGTCCGGAAATCCGGCCGTCGAGGAAGAGGTCCACGACGGCGACGTCCGGCCGGATGCTGTCGAGGTCTGCGAGCATGGCCGACGGCTCCGTGTAGGAGCCCACCATCTCGAGGTCGCCCCCTGCGAGCTGGGGCAGGTCGCCCAGCGAACGCAGAATGAACTCATGGTCATCGAGGGCGACCACCCGGATGGGTACAGCTTGAGTCACGTCAACTCTCCTTGCCGGTTCTGAACTGGGTGAAATCCGGGTCAGCAACGCTGACCCAGCGTTGCAGGGGTGAATCCTCCGCCATGGCGACGGCGGGGGTCGCCGTCACGGTGGCGGTGCCCTCCTCGGCTGAAACCAGCAGCTGGGCCTGGTCCTCGCCGGGCCGCCCCAGGTGCCCGAGCAGCTCAACGAGATCGTCCGACATCGAGCCGACGTCGCCGGTCAGCAGCCGGGCATCCCACCCCGCACCGCGGAGCCTGTCGAGTTCCGAGGCGAGGCGTAGGGGCCCCGGCCACAGGCGCAGTTCATCGCGCATGCGGGCGCCGAGGCGGGCCGCACGCGCACGCGTCTCCGGTGCGAAGGGGTCGCGACTGCCGTCGGCGACCTCTCCGAGGAAGGCGCCGGTGAGTTTCTCGGCGCGCGCGAGCCAGCCGTGCCAGACGCCGTCGCGCACCTGCGCGGCCTGGGCGCGGAGTTCCGCGGCGGCGGCGAGACGTCGGGTGACATGCAGGTGCCGCGACACCGCCTGCGCCCCGAACACCAATACCAGCGTCACGATCGTGTAGAGCAGCACGGCGAGGATTCCGCCGAAGTGCGAGCCGATCGTGGCCTGCCAACCGAGCGTGAGCCAACTGGTGGTGACCGCGCCCACTACCACGACGCCGGCCAACGGCACCGCCACCCTGACGGGCTGGCCGGGCAGGCCGATGATCAGGAGCGCCGACACCAGCGACGGTGCCCACAGGTCCCAGTCGGTGCTCGGTCCGCCCTGGACGGCGGCGTAATTGACGATGAACGTGATCATGCCGACGCCGCACAGCACCGCCGACTGCCACGGCGCCAGGCCGCCCCCGCGCACCGCGACGGCGCCCACCGCGATCAGCAGGGCGACGATGACCGTGATGGCCATGGGGAAGGCCGCGCCGGGCCACTCCAGGGTCAGGATGTGCAGGGCGCTGGCCGCGACCAGCGGAAAGGGGCACCAGGAGATCAGGCGGCGGGCCCGCTCCCCCAGGCCGCCCGGCTCGGGAGGCGGCGCCGGCCACAGCATCTCGACCGTCGTCCCGTTGGCCCCGGAATGCACGCGCGCCTCGCCCCCGACGGCCGCTACGCGCTGCACCACGGAGCCTTCGAGCCCCAGGGACTGCCCGCGCGGTGCCATCACGTCGAAGCCCGGCCCCTCGTCGGTCACGGTCACGCGCACCGTGCCGCCGCGCTGGACCAACTGCACTTCCGGGATGCCGGGCGTGTGCTTCAGGGCGTTGCGTACGGCCTCCCTCGCGGCGCCCGCCAGCGCCTGCGCAACGGAGAGCGGGACGAGGAGGATCTCCGGTTCGCAGGTGATGACCTGACGGCGGGGCTTCAGCGAGCGGTGCAGCATGGCACACACGTCGACGGGCTTGTCGTCGGTGAGCGGCTCCGGCATCTGGGCGAGCCGCTGGCGGGCCTCCTCGCAGGACGCGCGCACCTCGTCGGCGCTGGCTGCACTCCAGGTTGCGCCCATCCGCTGCAGGGCGTGCAGCAGCGAGTCGTGCATCTCGCGCCGCAGACCGGCGAGGGCCTCTGCGCGGGCGGCCGACTCCCCGGCCTCCTGCTCCTGTTCGGCGCGCAGCTGCCGGCTCGCGAGGTATTCCTCGGTGATGGCGATCGTGATCAGGCGGGCCACCACGATGACGCCCAGCCCGCTGAGCGTGTAGGCGAGGCTGCGGACCTGCGGACCCCATTCGAGCTGCTGGGTGCCCACGACGACGGCCAGGCCGAGCACGAAGGTACCCCCGAGCACCACGAGTTGGGGCTTGTTGTGGCGCAGCACGATGCCGTAGGTGAGCAACGTGCCGAACCACGCGTCGGTGCGCCAGTGACCGGGCACCGCGAGGCCTTCCCCCAGTTGGCCGACGACGATGATGACGGTGGCGACGACGGTGAGGCCGACGATGAGCCAGCCGAGCCTCCGGAACCACAGGCAGTCGATGGCCACGAGGACGTGGGCGACGAAGAGAACGCCCAGGCCGGTGAGGAGGTACGTGGGATCCTGCGGGGAGACGCCTGCGACGAGTTTGGGCATGCCGAGGATCGCGATGACCGCGACGGCGACTTCGATCGGCCTCTCACGTGACGCCCCGCCCCCGCGCGGCCAAGGCCGCAGAACCTCCTGCGGCCGACCCTGCCGGCGGTGAACGTACGGCGGCTCCGTCGTCTCCAGCGCCACGGGTTCACAATAACGCGAAAAGGAGGATGATGCCCCTGGTCTCCCCCAAATGGCCAGGGACATCACCCTTCACGAGAAGGACCCCCCATATGCGCCCGACTCTGGTCATACTTCACCACTGTCCGCGACGTCCGTACAGTCGTCCGTACGGACGACGCTGGAGGCGGCTAGGGTGGGGCACCCCGGCAACGTCGCTAGGAGGCCCCATGCCGCTCCCCGAATCACTCGCCAGCAGACTCCGCCTGCCCGTGGTGGCCGCTCCGCTGTTCCTGGTCTCCGGCCCGGAACTGGTCATCGCAGCCTGCCGCGCGGGCGTGCTCGGCGCGTTCCCGGCGCTCAACCAGCGCACCACGGAGGGGCTCGTCAGCTGGCTCGAACGGATCGACGGCGCACTCACCGCCTCGGACGCGCCCCACGCCGTGAACCTCATCGTCCATGCCACCAACACCCGGCTGACCGCCGACCTCGAGGCCGTCGTCTCCCACAAGGTGCCGATCGTCATCACGTCGCTGGGCGCGGTGCCCGACGTCGTGGAGGCAGTGCACTCCTACGGCGGGCTCGTGCTGCACGACGTGACCACGCTCCGGCACGCGCAGAAGGCGGCCGCCGCGGGGGTGGACGGCCTGATCCTCGTCTCGGCCGGGGCCGGCGGTCACGCGGGCACCACCAATCCGTTCGCACTCATGGCATCCGTGCGGCCGTGGTTCGACGGCATCGTCGCGCTGGCCGGCGGCATCACCAGTGGGGCCGACGTGCTCGCCGCGCAGGCGCTCGGGGCGGATCTTGCGTACATGGGCACCCGCTTCGTCGCCACCGCGGAGTCGCGCGCCTCGGACGACTACCGCAGGCTGATCGTCGAGGCCGGAGCCGCCGACATCGTCTATACGCCCGAGGTCAGCTCCATCCCTGCGAACTTCCTCGCCGCGAGCCTCGCTGCGGCCGGCGACGAGACCCGCGACGAGTACACGGCCTGGCGCGACATCTGGTCCGCCGGTCACGGGGTGGCGGGCATCCATGACATCCCGACGGTCGCCGAGCTGGTCGACCGCCTCGCGGCCGAGTACGACGCGGCCCGGACGCGGGTGGGTTAGGACTGGTCGCGGCGGTCCGCCGCGTCGAGCTTCTCCTCCATCTGCGCGATGAGTTCCGGCGTCATCGCCGGCAGGCGGCCCGTGTCGAAGAGCCCGCCGGAGAGGTCCGCCGGGTCCAGGGCGTCGTCGATCTCCTCCGCGGTGAGGTTGCCCTCCGCCAGCACCAGTTCCCGGATCGAGCGCCCACTCCTGAGCGCCTCTTTGGCGATCTTGCTGGCGTGCAGGTAGCCCAGCTTCGGCATCAGCGCCGTGACCACGCCGACGGAGGTCGACACCTGCCTGTCCAGGCTCTCGCGGTTGACGGTGATGCCGTCGACGCAGTTGATCCGCAGCGTGCGCACCGCTCGGCGCAGCCAGGTGCTGTTCTGCAGCAGCACGTGCGCCATGACGGGCTCGAACGCGTTGAGCTGGAGCTGCCCGGCCTCGGCCGCGAAGGACACGGTGATGTCTGCTCCCGCGATCACGAACGCCACCTGGTTGACCGCCTCCGGGATCACCGGGTTCACCTTGCCGGGCATGATCGAGCTGCCGGCCTGCACCGGTGGGAGGTTGATCTCCCCGAAGCCCGCCTGGGGCCCTGAGCTGAGCAGCCGGAGATCGCTGCAGATCTTGCTGAGCTTCATCGCGGCGCGCTTCATCACCGACGACGCGGAGATGAACACGCCGGTGTCACTAGTGGCCTCGATCAGGTCCGGGCCGTTGTGGAGCTGGGGGTGTCCGGTGATCACGCGCAGGTGCCCGATGACCGCCTTGGCGTAGCCGTCGGGCGCGGTGATGCCGGTGCCGATGGCGGTGGCACCCAGGTTCATCTCCTCCAGCAGCGGGAGGACGTCCTCGATGCGGTCGATGTCCTCGCCCAGGGTGGTGGAGAAACCCCGGAATTCCTGACCCACCGTCATGGGCACGGCGTCCTGCAGCTGGGTGCGCCCCACCTTCAGCACGTCCTTGAACTCGCGACCCTTGGAGGCGAACGAGTTGCGCAGCAGCCTCATCTCCTGGGTCAGCCGCTCCATGGCGTAGACGAGGCTGAGCTTCACCGCCGTCGGATAGGTGTCGTTGGTGGACTGCGAGCGGTTCACGTGGTCGTTGGGTGAGATGTAGTCGTAGTCGCCGAACGGCCTCCCGGCCAGTTCCAGCGCGCGGTTGGCGATCACCTCGTTGAAGTTCATGTTGGTCGAGGTGCCGGCCCCGCCCTGGATGACGCCCACGACGAACTGGTCGTGGAGTTCGCCGTCGACGATGTCCTGGGCCGCCCTGTCGATGAGGTCGGCGCGCTCCGCGTCGAGCACCCCGATGTCGCGGTTGGCTCGCGCCGCGGCCTGCTTCACCTGGGCGTAGGCGACGATCAGGTCCGGGTACACCATGATCTGGCGACGGCTGATGTAGAAGTTCTCCACTGCCCGCAGCGTGTTGATGCCCCAGTAGACGTCATCCGGGATCTCACGCTCCCCCAATGAATCACGCTCGATGCGGACCACGATTCCTCCTCGCTGAAGAACAACACCGTCACGCTACCCGACATGGTTGAGTTACGACCATGGATCTGATCGCCTGGGTGATTCTGAGGGACGACGTGGGCCGCGTGCTGCTCGCGCGGCGCAGCGGCACCATGCTGGCCGACGGGCTGTGGAACCTGCCCGGCGGCCACATCGAGGACGGTGAGCCCGCCGTCGTCGCCGCCGCACGCGAGGCGGGCGAAGAGATCGGGGCCACCGTCGCCGCTGGCGACCTGTCCCACGTCGGCCTGCAACGCTTCGACGTGGCCTACGGCGCGACCCGGGCGCGGGGCTTCAACTTCTTCTTCGAGTCGACCGTGTGGCACGGCGACCTGGCGCCGGGCGAGGCGACGTCCGAGGTGGGGTGGTTCGCCGTCGACGACCTGCCGGAGGACTCACTCCCCTGGCTCTCCGCGGCCCTGCACACGCATCTGGTCGAGGGCCACTTCTACGTGGAGACTGTCGCCTGACAGGTATGTCGCCAGGCCCGGAGGGACGAGCCACGATCGCCGGTTGAGAGCTTCTGCAGCAGCAGGGTCTCGGCCAACGCGGCCTTGGCGAAGTCGCCCAGGTCGAGGGACTCGTCGATGCCGTGCATCCGCGAAGTGGGATCCACCACGGCGGTGACCAACACCAGCGCGCCCTCGTTGCGGCTGGCGAACTCACCGACGATCGGGATGGAGCCGCCGATGCCCATCTCCACGGGCTCGACGCCGAACGCCTCGCGGATGGCGTCGACGGCGGACCGGGCACGCTCGTCGTCGAGCGAGGTGCGGCTGCCCGCTCCCCCGCGCTCCGACTGGATGTCGATCTTCGCGCCCCAGGGGGTGTGCCTGATCAGGTGCTCGCGCAGCGCCCGGTCCGCGGCGACGGGGTCGTCGCCCGGGGCGAGACGGACGCTCACCTTGGCGCGGGCCGACGCGATGAGCGTGTTCGACGCGTCCTTGACGGAAGTGGCGTCGATGGCCAGAACGGAGCAGGCCGGCTTCGTCCACATACGCGCCGAGGCCTTGCCCTCGCCGATCCACTGCACGCCGTCGAGGATGCCCGCCTCCGCACGGAGTTGCGCGTCGTCCTCGTAGTCGATGGTGGGCTCGGGGTCCACGGCGAGGCCCTCGATGGCGACGTTGCCCTTGTCGTCGTGCAGGGTGGCCAGCACGCGGCACAGGGTGGTCAGCGCGTCAGGCGCGAGGCCGCCCCACTGGCCGGAGTGCACGCCGGATTCGAGCGTCGAGACGGTGACCACCGCGTCGATGAGGCCGCGCAGCGTGGTGGTGAGCGCGGGCTGACCCACCGTCCAGTTCATGGAGTCCGCGATGATGAAGACGTCGGCGGCCAGTTGCGTGCCGAAGGTGTCCAGGAGTCGCTGCATCGACGGGGAGCCGATCTCCTCCTCACCCTCGATGAAGACCTTCACGCCCACCGGGGGCTTGCCCTCGAAGGCGCGCAGCGCGGCCAGATGCAGCGCGACGCCGGCCTTGTCGTCCGCGGAGCC
This sequence comes from Tessaracoccus sp. ZS01, assembly GCF_022342445.1. Classification (NCBI taxonomy): domain Bacteria; kingdom Bacillati; phylum Actinomycetota; class Actinomycetes; order Propionibacteriales; family Propionibacteriaceae; genus Tessaracoccus; species Tessaracoccus sp. ZS01. Next base: position 206,294 of record NZ_PQFE01000004.1, read on the forward strand.
GCGCGCATACAGGCGGCCGTTGCGCTCGGAGGCGCTGAACGCGGGCGTGGTCCACGCCTCGGGATCGCCGATGGGCTGCACGTCGTAATGGGCGTACAGCAGCACGGTGGGCTGACCCTCGGGCGCCGGGAAGTGACCGTAGACGGCCGGCTTGCCGCCGGCCTCGAGGAACTCCACATGCGGGCACCCCACCTCGCGCAGCAGTTCGGCCACCGCCTCCGCGGCCGTCAGTACGTCGTCGTCGTGTTGGGGCACCGACGAGATCGAGGGGATGGCGATGAGGCGCTCGAGGTCCGTGAGGACGGACGGCAGTACAACGTTGACGCGGTCATGCAGGCTCATGGATCCAGACTACTACTTTCGCATGAGCCGAAGATGTATTCTGCCTCCATGAAACAACGGCCACCGATGATCGCGCCGCTCCTGCGCACGGACCTCCAGGGAGAACTGCTGGCCGCGCTGTTCCTGCACCCCGACGGGGAGTACACCCTCACGGACCTGTCGCGCCTCCTGGACGCCGGGCTCAGCACGGTGCACACGGAGGTGGAGCGGCTGGCGGAGGCCGGCTTCATCCGCGAGCGCCGCGTCGGACGGGCCCGGTTGGTCCGGGCGAACCCCACCCATCCGCTCACACCGTCGCTCACCGAGATGCTGACGCTCACCTACGGGCCCCCCGCGGTGCTGCCGACGCTGCTGTCACGGCTGAAGGGCGTGGAGGAGGCCTACCTCTACGGGTCCTGGGCCGCGCGCCGGTTGGGCGACCCCGGCCCGTACCCCGAGGACGTCGACGTGCTGGTGATCGGCGCCGTGTCCCGCCGCTCCGCCGGCCGCGTGCAAGCCGAGGCCACCGGGCTGCTGCGCCGCGACGTCAACCTGACGGTGCTCCCCACCGACGAATGGCACCAGCCGACCACCGGCTTCGCCAAGACGGTCCGCTCCGGCCCACTCGTACCGCTGACGCTGTCCTAAGCTGGCAGCATGTCGCGCCCAGCCCTGGCAGACCTCATCAAGGAGCGCCGCGTCGAGTCCGTCGCGCGGGACCCCCAGCAGGTGGCCACCCTGCGCGAGCAGGCGCGGGCACACCTGGCCAGTTCGCGGATGATCGGACACACGGACGTGGCCGGCGCCTTCTCGCTGGCCTATGACGCCATCCGCAAGGAACTCACGGCGCTGCTGCTGGAACACGGCCTCCGGGCGAAATCCGCCGGCTCGCACGCGGCCACCGGTCAGGCCGCGGGCATCCTGCTCGAGGGGTTCGACACCAACGGTTTCGAGTGGTTGCGCCTGGTGCGCAACGCCACCGAGTACGGATCGACGAAGCGCCCCGGCGCCACCATGGAGGACGTGGAAGAGGCGTGGGAGTTCGCGCGCGAACTCGGTGAGTTGAAACCTAGGCCATCGCAGCGGGAATGGGCGAGACCCAGACGTTCCTCGCCTCCTCAGCCGACACCGTGAACTGACCGACGAACTCGAACTCGTCACCCTCGGTGACCTCGCCCAGGCGCTGCACCGGAACGCCGTGCTCCGCGCAGAGTGCCTCGAACTCGGCGACGGCGCCCCCGGCCAGCGACACGATCGCACGCGCCGCGGACTCCGCGAACAACTCGACGGTGGGGTCGCCCTCGGGCAGCGTCACCGCGAAGCCGGTGCCACCCTTGAACGCCGACTCCGCGAGCGCGACCGCCAGGCCACCCTCGCTGAGATCGTGCGCCGACGACAGCAGGCCGCGCCTGGCGGCCTCGCCCATGAGCTTGGCCAGTGCCATCTCCGCGCCCAGCTTGACCACCGGCGGCAGGCCGCCGAGGTGGCCGTCGTGCACGGCGGCCTCCCAGATGGAGCCGGAGAGTTCCTCGCCGGTCTCACCGAGCAGGAGGATGGAATCACCGGGATGCGTGAACGACGCGCGGATGCGGGTGGCCACGTCGTCGATCACGCCGAGCACGCCGACGGTGGGCGTGGGGAGGATGGGCTCCTCAGCCGTCTGGTTGTAGAGCGACACGTTGCCGCCGGTGACCGGGATGCCCAGCTCACGGCAGGCGTCGACCAGGCCGAGGATGGCCTCCGCGAAGGTCCACATGACCTCCGGGTCCTCCGGCGAGCCGAAGTTGAGGCAGTCCGTGATGGCCACCGGCTCCGCGCCGGTGACGGCCACGTTGCGGTACGCCTCGGCCAGCGAGTGCTGCGCGCCCAGGTACGGGTTGAGGTAGGTGAAACGCGAGTTGGCGTCCAGCGCGAGCGCGATGCCCAGGCCGGTCTCCTCGTCGATGCGCAGCATGCCGGAGTTCTCCGGCTGCGCCAGGACGGTGTTGCCGCGGACGTAGCGGTCGTACTGCTGCGTGACCCACGTCTTGTCCGCCACGTTGCCGTGCGCGAGCACCCGGAGCAGCGCGGCGCGCAGGCCCTCAGCGGTGTTCTCGCGCGGCAGGTCCTCAGCGCGGTCCGCCTGCACGTCGTCCAGCCACTCGGGGCGGTGGTAGGGGCGCTCGTAGACTGGGCCCTCGTGCGCGACGGTCTTGGGGTCGACGTCGACGATGGTCTCGCCGTTCCATTCGATCAGCAGGCGGTCACCCTCGATGACCTCGCCCACGACGGTGGCCTGGACGTCCCACTTGCGGCAGATCTCCATGAACCGCTCGACGTTGCGGGGCTCGACCACGGCCATCATGCGCTCCTGCGACTCGCTCATGAGGATCTCCTCAGGCGCGAGGTTCGGGTCACGCAGCGGCACCAGGTTGAGGTTGACGAACATGCCGCCGTCGCCGGCCGAGGCCAGTTCCGAGGTGGCGCAGGAGATGCCCGCGGCGCCGAAGTCCTGGATGCCGTTGATGATGCCCGCCTGGAACAGCTCCAGCGTGCACTCGATCAGCAGCTTCTCCATGAACGGGTCGCCCACCTGGACGCTGGGTCGCTTGGCCGGGCCGTCCTCGTCGAACGTCTCCGAGGCCAGGATGGACGCGCCGCCGATGCCGTCCCCGCCCGTGGCCGCACCGAACAGGATCACCTGGTTGCCCACGCCCGAGGCGTGCGCCAGGTGGAGGTCCTCGTGGCGCAGGACGCCCACGCAGAGGGCGTTGACCAGCGGGTTGCCCAGGTAGGAGGTGTCGAACTGGACCTCGCCGCCGATGTTGGGCAGGCCGAGGCAGTTGCCGTAGCCGCCGACGCCGGAGACGACGCCGGGCAGCACCCGCCGGGTGTCGTCGGCGTCGAGGGGGCCGAAGCGCAGCGAATCCATCACGCCGATGGGACGCGCGCCCATGGCCAGGATGTCGCGGACGATGCCGCCGACGCCGGTGGCGGCGCCCTGGTACGGCTCGACGAACGACGGGTGGTTGTGGGACTCCGCCTTGAACGTCACGGCGTAGCCCTGACCGATGTCGACGACACCGGCGTTCTCGCCGATGCCCGCCAGCAGCGGTCCGCGCGGGGTCTCCTGGGACAGGCTGCCGAACTTCTTCAGGTGCACCTTCGACGACTTGTACGAGCAGTGCTCGGACCACATGACCGAATACATCGCCAGTTCTGCCGACGTGGGGCGCCGGCCGAGGATGTCGCGGATCATCTGGTATTCGTCGTCCTTGACGCCGAGCGCAGCGTACGGCTGCTCGACGTCGGGGCTCTGGAAGGCATTCTCAACGGTGTCTACCACAGGGACAATCTACCGTGCCGCGCTCGGAACCGTCGCCCGTGCTCAGCGAGGGCGCCCCTAACCCCCAGGGGTGGAATGCCCACCTGCGCCGATCGGCATGGGGAGAGACTGACCCCCTCGTCCTGCATGATGACCCATTCCCTTCTCCACGACGAAGTAGTCGTGGAGCCTTACCAGGAGGAGAACTGGATGTCGCATCCATTCGCCGCCCGCTGCGCGCGGGCCTTCGGTGTGGGTCTCCTGTCAGCCACCGTCGCGCTCAGCGCCGGGACTGCCATGGCCGCACCCGGGCAGGCACCCATCGCCACGGCCACCACCGAGTAGGTCAGGTGCTCCACCGCCCGGTGCAGCACCCCGCCGTCGCCCATCAGGTGGGCGGGGTCGGTGAGCCAGACGACG
>NZ_PQFE01000005.1:0-166039 GCF_022342445.1 Tessaracoccus sp. ZS01
CACCCACACCCACCCCGACGCCCACGCCCACGGTGCAGCCGAAGCTGACACCCGAGCAGGCCGTCTACGTCACCCCGGGCTACCACCTGGTGGCCGGCCGCTACTGGTACACCCAGTGCGAGATGTACTCCTCGACGACAGTGCGGTGCCGCACCAGCATCTACGCCTCCACGGTCTTCCAGAAGGACGGCCAGTGGTTCACGCAGAACGCGTGGGTGTTCAACAACCTGACGTACCTGCCGTCGCCGCGCTCCGTGTGGGCCAACAACCCGTTGGGCAGCACCGGCGAGTGGACCGCCACGGACGGCCGCAAGTGGCGCTCCGAGTGCGACACCGCAGCCACCGGCCGCGGTGCCTGCCGCAGCTACGCCGTCGCCACCACCGCGTCGGTGGCCACCGGCCAGGTGACGCAGAAGACAGACTGGGTGTTCAACGGCATCGTCAAGTTCGACAGCCAGTACAGCCCGTGGGTCAAGAGCATCCCCGCCAGCAACCCGCGCCCGGCCGGCGTGCCGTACCCCACCGCCCCGGTGCCCGTCGTCACGCAGCCGCTCGTGCAGTCCGGCTTCCGGCTGGACCAGCGCTGCATGACCGGCCGCGCGTTCTGCGTCTCGAAGGACCAGAACAAGATGGCCTGGGTGATCAACGGCAAGGTGCAGACCATCGTCGACGTGCGCTTCGGCAGGACCGCCACTCCCACCCGCAACGGCGCCTTCAAGATCGGCTGGAAGTCGCGTGACCACTTCTCCAGCATCTACAAGGTGGACATGCCGTTCGCGCTCTTCTTCGACGGCGGCATCGCCATCCACTACTCCGCCAACTTCGCCCGCGTGGGCTACAGCGGCGGCTCCGGTGGGTGCGTCAACGTGCGTGACTACGCTCAAATGGAGCGCTTCTTCAACATCGCCCGCGTGGGCGACAAGGTGATCGTCTACAACTGATCCACCCTCCCCCAGGCACTTCGACGGCGCGCCCACCCGGGCGCGCCGTCGCTGCTTTCCGGCCGGATTTGAGGCTGGGCGCGCAACTCCGGTAAGTTTCTCCCTGGAGGATTCGCCTAGAGGCCTATGGCGCTCGCTTGGAAAGCGGGTTGGGTTAACGCCCTCACGAGTTCGAATCTCGTATCCTCCGCCATCAGACCCCCGTCCGGGCTTCCCGGGCGGGGTCTTGGAGTTCCCGCCTACGCGCTGGTCACCGAATGACCTCGAAGTTTGGCAAGCTGGGCCCATGGACGGCCTCCTGGATGACGACTTCGACCCGCTCGCGCCGGTCCACGTCGCAGACCCCTCGAACGAGGTGGGAGAGGAGGAGGCCGCCAACTCCATCGCAGACCCCCAGCGGATCGTGCGGCTGTGGTTCGAGGACGGCCGCCTGACCAGGGTTTCTGTCTCCCCCATCTGGCACCGCAAACTGGGCGAACACCGCACCCTGGGCACCGCGTTCGCGGCGGCGCTGGCCGCCGCGCGGATCCGCATCGCGGAGCCGGAGGAACTGCCGGAGCCGGATCTCGACGGCGTGGACTTCTCCGGTCTGTGGCGCTTCGGCCCGGATCCTTTCACCACGTTCCAGTTGGCGTTGGAGAACGTCAACCAGCGCTGGCAGGCGGCGGCCCAGCGGCACCTCGAGCACCCGCCCGCTGCGTCGGAACCGGTGAGCGTGGTCCAGGAGGGCGCCTTGGGGGTGCGGCTTGACGAACAGGGCCACCTGGTGGCCGTCGAGTTCGACGAGGACTGGCTGGACGAGGCGGACGTCCGCGAGATCAACGACGGTGTGTTGAGACTCGCCCAGCAGGCCTACGCCCGCTACGTTGCCCCCTCAGACGCCGCCGGCGAACTGGCCGCCATCACGCGCGAGCATGAGATTCTGATGGCCGGCCTCCGCCGGATGGTGACCGGAAGGGATCCAGCATGACCAGCAACGACGAGCTCTGGGATCAACTCACGTTCCGCGTGACCCGCTCCCAGGTGGGCGGCGTCCGTGCTGAGGACGACGACCTCCTCGCCACGGCAGACCTTCTCGAGGCGACGATCAATCCCCACCGCGGGGCCCAGGCCGGCATGGGCGGCGGCGGCTCCCCCGGGATGATGCCTCCCATGATGATGGGCGGCGCCGGCGGCGCGGCCGGTGGTGCCGCCGCCCCCGCAGGCGGCCTCGGCGCCGGCGGGCGGCTGGCGGACCCGGCTGCCGGCCCGCTGTCCGTCCCCGCGTCAGCACCGGCGGCAGCGGGCGTCCCCGGCGACGCCACGGCCCTCCCGCGCCAGAGCGGCGGAGCGGGCGGCGGCACCGGTGCCGGCGGCATTGCCGGCGGCGCAGGGCCCGCTCCCCTCGCAAGCGGCGGCGGCCCCGGTGTCGAACCCGCGGCGGCAGCGGAGGTTGCGCCCCCCGTCGAGCAGGCCAGCGAGGTGGCGGGGCTGGCGATGGTGGCCGGTGAGACCGCAACTCTCGGGCGTGCGGTGGCGGTGGCGCCGGCGTCGGAACCGCTCGACGGGTTCGAGGCAGACCCCACGCAGTTGCACGGGCTGGGAGAGCGCTGGTCAGGGCTTGCCGAGCAGGTCGCCGGATTGTCGCGGCATCCCGAGGCGGGTATGGGGCTGTTCGATGACGCCCAGCAGGCGCAGCACTCCCTCAGCCAACAGCTGGACTCATGGCGCACCGGCGCCGTGGAGGAGTTCGAGGCGATGGCCGAGCGGCTGCACGTGACGGCGGCCCGGTACGGCCGCGTCGACGATGAGGGAGTCGCCGAACTGCGCCGCACGGAAGGGCTGGACGCATGACCACCCGGACGCTCGTGATGAGGCTGGCACAGGTGCAGGCAAGCCTGCTGCGCCAGCAGGACGCCAACGCCATCGCCCCGAAGGCGGACTTCGACGCGGTGCGCGACGCGACCTGGGGGCTGCAACGCTCGGCTCAACGGGTGCTGGACGCGGATCTGAGGCAGAGCCGCGAGGCCGTCGCGGAGATCGCCCGTCAGCACCCGGAGATGCAGACGATCATCGGCTACCTCGTGGCAGACGGCGAACGAGCCGCCAGGGCGGATCTCGAGGAGGCGGTGGGCGAGCTGCGCAGTGCAGTGAACAGCCGGCTGAACCCCCATTCCCCCGTCCCCACCCGGCTGGAGACGCAGCAGGGTGAGGTGCTGGCGCAGGCGGACCACCTCGACGAGGCCCTCCGCACCGCCCAGGAGCTGCAGGATTGCGGCACCTGGCAGGGCGAGGCCGCCCAGGCGTACCGCACGTCGGCGGACACGCAGGCCAACGCGCTGCAGGAGTACGCGGCGGTAACGCGCGCGTCGGCGGAGTACCTCGGGCAGGCCGCGCTCCTGCACCGCGCCACCTTCTTCCTCTGCGCGGAGTCCCTGAAGGCCGCCGCCGCCCAGGTCGACGTGCTGGTCGCCGGGGATGCGGGGCACCTGTTCGCCCGCACGCGCCGGGCGATCGCGGAGGTGAACCGGGCCACCTCCCAGCTGGGCCGCGACCTCGACGGGGCCCTGCACGGCACCCCCGCACTGGATCTCGCCCGGGGACTGGAGGACCTGGTGCGGGGCGCCGAGCTCCTCAAGGGCAACTGGCCGCAGGGCGGCGAACCGCCGAAGTGACGCTGCACTCCATCGCGTGCCACGACCGCGACTTCACCCAGTGGCGCGGCGGCGCGGACCACGCCCTGATCTGGGCCGTGCTGGCTGACGTCGACGACGTGCGCGCCGCCGTCGACTCCGCCCGCGCCCACTGGGCCGACGTGCTGCTGCCGCGCTATGACCGCCAGCCCCACATCACCGTCGGCTACGGCGGGCCGGTGCCGAAGCCCGGCGCCACCCCGGAGGATGAGCCGTACACCCCCGAGCGGATCGACGCGGACCGGGCCGCCGTCGAGGCGTTGGGCCTGGCGCCGTTCGAGGTGCGGATCGGCGGCTGGGACACGTTCCAGATGGTGCCGTACCTGCGCGCGGAGGCACCCGAGTTGCAGGCCGTGGCCCGGGCGCTCCGGGAGGACCGACGGCGGCCGTACGTGCCGCACGTGACCATCGGGCTGTACGCGGTGTCGGCGCCGCTGAGCGAGTTGGCCGGGCGGGCCGCCGGGTGGGAGTCGCCGTCGATCGCGCTGCCCGTGACCCGGCTCAGCCTCCTGCGGTACGACGCGGCGGACGTGGCAGGGCCGCTGACGGAGGTGGACGCGATCGACCTCAGGCGGCCAGCGCGAACGCCACGAGGAACACCGTCTGGATGACCTCGATCAGCGAGCCGAAGGTGTCGCCCGTCCAGCCCCCCAGCCGGGTCAGGAGGTGCCGGCTCCAGAGCGCGCCGACGAGAGCCGCGGCCGCCAGGCCGATCGCTGCGGCGAGCAGCGTCTGGTAGCCGCCGGCCCACCAGGCACCACCGAGGACGACGACGGCGACGGCGACCAGGGTGATCGCCGCGGTCCTGAACTTCGTGACGCCCACGAAGAGCGCCCCGAAACCCTGCTGCCGGGCCGAGAGTTTCGAGACGCTCGCCACGGTGATGCCCAGCCGACCCGCGGCGGCCGCGGCCGCCAGCGCCACCCCGCCCAGCAAGGGAGTGGGCATGGAGGCGAGGGCGGCAGCGTCGATCAGCAGCACGAGGACGAGGGTGGCCACCCCCATCGGTCCGATGTCGGAGCGGCGCATGATCACCAGCGCCTCCGCCGGTGGGCGGCGGGAGCCGAGGCCGTCGGCGGTGTCAGCCACCCCGTCGAGGTGCATCGCGCCGGTGACTCCGGCGAGGAGCGCAAGGCCGAGCATGGCCCCCAGGAACGGGCCGGCGAGGTGCCAGGCGCCGAACACGACCGCTCCCCCAGCGGCGCCGATCAGCAGCCCCAGCCAGGGGAAGGCGGCCATGGCGCGGGCAGCGAGCCGGCGGTCCACCTCGAACGCGCGCACGGGGATGATGGTGAACAGCCCCGTGGCCGCGCCGAGCGGATTCATGCCCACCGCTTCGCGATGCCGGCCACGCAGAACCAGACCTCGTCGACGGCCGTGGCAAGGCTGGCGTTGAGGCGACCCAACTCGTCGCGGTAGAGGCGCCCGGAGGCGGTGGCGGGCACCACGCCCAGACCCACCTCGTTGCTGACGAGGATGACGCTGCGGCGGGTGGCGCGCACCGCCTCGACGAGGGACTGTGTCCGGGCCGCGACGGTGTCGCGCCAGCCGGGCGCGTCGTCCCAGGCCCCGGCCTCGAGGAGGACGCGGTCGAACCAGACGGCGACGCAGTCCACCAGGACGGGCGCCTCGTCGTCGGCCTCGAGGACGGCGCCGATGTCGAGGGTCTCCGTGGTGCGCCAGGTGCCGGGCCTGCGCTCACGGTGGAGGGCCACGCGGTGCGCCCACTCGGTGTCGCCGTCGCGCAGTTCGGAGGTCGCCACGTACTCCACGTCGGCGACTCCCGCGAACTGGGCCTCGGCCCAGGTCGACTTGCCCGATCGGGCCCCACCCAGCACCAACGCGGTGCCACCACCTGTGAACTGCATCAGCCCTCCGAGACGCCTGCGCTGGCGAAGGTCGCCATCTCGCTCAGGATACGGGCGGCCGCCTGGACCATGGGCAGCGCGACGGCGGCGCCGGACCCTTCGCCGAGGCGGAGGCCGAGGTCGACGAGCGGGCGGAGCCCGAGGTGCGTGACGGCGGCCTGGATGCCCGGCTCGGCACCGGCATGGCCGGAGACGAGGTAGCCGCGCACGTCGTCGTTGAAGGCGACCGCGACGCACGCCGCGGAGCACGCGATGACACCGTCGAGGATGACCGGCACCCGGCGCGAGGCGGCGCCCAGGATGAACCCTGCGATGGCGGCCTGCTCGAGCCCGCCGATGGCGGCGACGGTGCCCAGCGCGTCAGTGGAGTCGGGCCGGTGGAGCGCGATGCCGCGCTCGATGACGTCCACCTTGCGGTTCAGCATCTCGTCGTCGGCGCCTGCACCGCGGCCGGTGACAGTGGCGGCGCCGGTGCCGGTGAACACGGAGATCAGAGCGCTCGACGGCGTGGTGTTGCCGATGCCCATCTCGCCGGTGAGCAGGCACTTCGCCCCGCCGTCGATGGCCTCGAGGGCTGTCTCGATGCCCACCTCGACGGCGGCGCGGGCCTCGTCGAGCGTCATGGCGGGTCCCTCCGTGAAGTCGGCGGTGCCGGGGCGCACGCGGCGGTTCCGGATGGCGGGGTGCTCGGGTGCGTCGTTGGCGACGCCGACGTTGGTGACCCAGACGGTGGCCCCGGCCTGGCGGGCGAGGGCGTTGATGGCCGCGCCACCGGCTCCTATGTTGAGCATCATCTGCACCGTGACCTCCTGGGGCCAGGGGCTGACACCCTGCGCGCAGACACCGTGGTCGCCGGCGAAGAGGCCGATCACGGCGGGCTCCGGGATGGGGGGCGGGCAGACGCCGGCGATGGCGGCCAGCCGGTTGCCCACCGTCTCCAGGTGGCCGAGGCTGCCGGGCGGCTTGGTCAGCTGGTTCTGGCGTTCCTCAGCGGCGGCCAACGCCTCCGCGGAGACGGGCTGGATGGCGGCGAGTGTGGTGTCGAGCAGCGACATGGGTTTCCTTCGGGTTGGATGGTGGGGTGATCTTGATTCTGGGCGGCACCGCGGAGGGGCGCCGGTTGGCGGCCGCGCTAGGGGGCGGGGCCGTGCTCTCGTTGGCCGGGCGGACGGAGGACCCCTTGACGGTGGGCGACACCCGGCGCGGCGGCTTCGGCGGCGCCGAGGGCTTGGTGTCGCACCTGCGGGAGCACCGCGTCGAGGCGGTGCTGGATGCGACGCATCCGTTCGCCGCCACCATGTCGGCCAACGCCGTGGCCGCCTGCGCCCGGGCAGGGGTGCCGCTGCTGCGTGTGGTGCGGCCCGGCTGGGGCGGGCACCCCCTCGCAGCGACGTGGCGCTGGGTGGATTCGCACGCCGAGGCCGCGGCTGCGGCTGCCGAGGGCGAGCGGACGGTGCTGCTCACCGTGGGGCGGCAGCACACCGTCGACTATGTGCCGGCGCTGGCGGGGCATCGCGTGGTCGCGCGGGTGGCGGAGGCTCCCTCCCAGACCCTTCCGGCGGGCTGGGAGGTGCTGACTGTCCGCGGGCCGTTCACCGTTGACGGCGAGCGGGAGTTGTTCCGCCGGTACGGGATCGGCGTGGTGGTGACCAAGGACTCGGGAGGCGCGGCCACTGAGGCCAAGCTGACCGTCGCCGAGGAGTACGGGGCCGAGGTGATCGTGCTGCGGCGGCCCGACCTGCCGCGGGCCGACGAGGTGGCGAGCGTCGAGGACGCCTTGGCGTGGGTCCGTCACCGGCCCACCGCCACCTGACGCAGGGCGGCCACCAACTGCGCGTGCACGCCGGGTGTTCGAACGGCGAGGCGCAGCCAGGTGGGACCGAGGCCGGGGAAGGTCTCCCCGCGCCGCACGGCGAAGCCTCGCTGAGCCAGCGCTCGACGTGGCCCTTCCATGAGCAATGGGATGGGGTCGTCGGAGGTTTGGGGTGCTTTCCTCGGCGTGTCGCGCCGTGACCCCGTCCAATTGCTCACGGTGTCGACCAGCACGAACGGGGCGGCCCCCGGCACAGGGTAGAGGCCGAGATCCGTGAGGCGCATGACGAGGTCGCGACGATGGGCAGCGGCGTCCCGCGCGAGCCCTGCCGCCTCCGCCTGGGCGCGCGGGGTGAGGCAGGCGAGCGTGGCCCGGATGGCCGGGGTGGAGACGGACCACGGCGGCTGCTGACGCTCGAGCGCCTCGATGAGGGCGGGGTCACCGACGACGTAACCCGCGCGGAGACCGGCCAGCGCCCAGGTCTTGGTGAGCGACCGCAGCACCAGCCGCCCGGGCATGCTGGGCGCGATGAGCGTCTCGGGTTCGCCGGGCACGGCGTCGAGGAAGGCCTCGTCCACCACCAGCACCCCGGCGCGCAGCGCGGCCAGGTCAGCCCCGGAGTGCAGCACCGCCGTCGGGTTGGTGGGGTTGCCCACCACGATCAGGTCGGCCGGCGGCACGACGCCGGGGTCGAGTTGAAAGTCGCTCTCGGGGGTCAGTACGTGGCGCTGGGGTGTGCGGCCGGCGGCCAGCAGAGCGGCCTCGGGTTCGGTGAACTGCGGATGCACGATCAGGGAGGAGCCGGTGACGGCGCGGGCGATGAGGGTGAAGGCCTCGGCGGAGCCTGCCGTCGGGAGCACCATCGCGGGGTCGACGCCGTGGTGCTCCGCGATGGCCAGCCTGGCGGGTTCCGGGTCCGGGTAGGCGGCCCAGTCGGCGTCGCGCATGATGGCCTCCACCAGCCACGCCGGGGTGCGGGGCTGACGGACGTTGACGGCGAAGTCGATGAGCCCCGGCGCGAGATCCTTGTCGCCGTGGTGCCACAGGTCCGTCATGCGCCCACCGCCTCGGCGAAGCGGGCCGCGAGTTGCGGGTGGCCGGCCCAGTGGACGTGGAGGTAGGACGCGTGCAGCGTGGCGGTGGCAACGCCGTCGGGGTCCGGGAGCAGCCAGGCGGGACCGGCGGCTGGACGGTTGAGGAGCCGGGTGCGGTGGAACTCGTGGCCGGTGATCCCCTCCCCCGGGCGGCCCAGCAGCGAGGCGCGCTCCGTGGTGGCAGTGCGGTACCCGACGGTGAGCCGGGGTGCCATCGCCGCGTCCGCCTCGATCGCACCTGCCATGGGGACGCCGTCGAGGCTTCGGCAGAGGTACAGCAACCCGGCACATTCGGCGACCGTGGGGAGGCCTGAGCGGACGGAGTCGCGGATCTCCCCCATCAGGGTGGCATTGGCCGCCAACTCGGCGGCATACATCTCGGGGAAACCGCCGCCCAGCCAGAGCCCGCGGGTCCCTGCAGGGAGGGAGTCGTCGAGGAGGGGGTCGAACTCGACGACGCGGCAACCCGCGGCGGCGAGCAACTCGTCGGTCTCGGGATAGCGGAAGGTGAAGGCCCGGCCCCCCGCCACGGCGATGGTGGGCGTGCCCTCCACTCCGCAGCCCGGATCCGGGCGCCATGGCACCACGTCCAGGGGTGCTGCGGTCCTGGCCACCGCCAGCACCGCGTCGAGGTCGACGTGCGCGGCCACGGCCTCGCCCATGGCGGCGATCTTCGCGTCGTCGCGCTCCGCCGCCGGCACCAGGCCGAGGTGCCGCGACGGCGCCTCGATCTCGAGGTTGCGCGGCAGCACGCCGAGCACCGGCAGGCCCACCTCCTCGACTGCGGCCCGGGCCTCCGTCGCGTGGCGGTCACTGCCCACCTGGTTGAGGATCACCCCCGCCACGCGGATTGCGGGGTCGAAGCGCGCCATCCCCAACGCCACCGCGCCGACGGTGCGCGAGGTGTGCCGGGCGTCGATCACCAGCACGACGGGGGCGGCGAGCAGCCTCGCGACATGGGCCGTCGACCCCTCGCCCCTCGTGCCCAGGCGACCGTCGAAGAGGCCCATCACGCCCTCCACCACGGCGACATCGGCCCCCTCGGCCCCGTGCCTGAACAGCGGCGCGATCAACTGCTCGCCGCACAGCACCGGGTCCAGGTTGCGCCCGGGCCGCCCGGTGGCGAGGCCGTGGTAACCGGGGTCGATGTAGTCCGGCCCCACCTTGAACGGCGACACCGTCAGCCCGCGCGCCCGGAGGGCCGCCATCAGGCCCGTCGCGACGGTGGTCTTCCCGCTGCCCGACGACGGCGCGGCCACCACGATCCGGCTCACCATTCGATGCCCGCCTGCCCGCGCTGGCCCTGCGTGAAGGGATGCTTCACGGGCACCATCTCGGTGACGAGATCCGCAGCGTCGATGAGCGGCTGTGGGCACCGTCGGCCGGTGATGACCACGTGCTGCGTGCCCGGGCGCTCGTGGAGCACGGTGAGCACCTCGCCGAGGTCCACCCAGCCCCAGGCGATGGGGTAGGTGAACTCGTCCAGCAACCAGAAGCGGTGTCGCTCCTCGGCGATGCCTTCGCGGATCCGTGCCCATCCTTCGCGCGCCCCGGTCTCCGGGTCAGAGGCGGTGTGGGCCCGCGACCAGCTCCAGCCGGTGCCCATCCTCTCCCACGTGACGTCGCCGGGCAGCGCCGCGAACGCCGCCTGCTCCCCGGTGCGCCACTTGGCCGACTTCACGAACTGGTACACGCCCACGCTCCAGCCCTGTGCCCAGGCGCGCAGGGCCATGCCGACGGCGGCGGTGGTCTTGCCCTTCCCGTCGCCCGTGTGGACGGCGAGGACGGGCCGGTTGCGCAGTTCCTTCGTGCTCATCGCTGCAGCGCCCACGTCACGACGGTGCGCGCCGGGGTCCAGCCCAGCAGGCGACCGATCGGCTCGGCGTGCTCGACGCCGACCCTCGCCAGCGCGCCGCCCCACCGTCGATGGGCCGCGACGCACACCTCTTCGGCCTCCACGGTCACGCCGTGCACGACGATCCGGCCGCCCTCCGGCAGCCGGCCGATGGCCTGTTCCACCAGGGCGGGCGTCGCGCCGCCGCCGATGAACACGGCGTCGGGGTCCGGCAGCTCGGCGAGCCCGTCCTCGACGGCGCCCCGGACCAGCGTGTAGCTCCCGGCCGGCGCCAACCGCCGGGCGTTGGCCTCCGCCCGGTCAGCCCGCCGGTCGACCCGTTCCACAGCGACGCAGCGGCAGCCTTCCGCCGCGCGGCACCACTCGATGCCCACCGACCCGGCGCCGGCGCCCAGGTCCCACAACAGTTCACCCGGCATCGGCCGCAGGTGCCCGAGCGCGCCTGCGCGCAGCGTCCGCTTCGTGATCAGCCCGTCGTGCTCGAAGACCTCCTCCGGCAGGCCGGGGGTGCGGCCGAGGACGGTGCAGTGCGGGTCGTTGATCATCGTGCCTCCAGCAGAGCGGTGACGTCGTCGAGGTGTCTGGGGGTGCCGGCCAACCCTAGGCGGCCGGCGAGCTCCAGCGGCCACGGGCGGTGGAGCCGGGCGGCGGTCAGCAGCGCAGCGTCGTTCAGCAGCGACACCGGCCCCTGCCGCACCCGGCCGTCCACCACCACGGCGACCTCGTCGGCCCAGGCCAGCGCGAACGCCACATGGTGCGTGGCCAGCAGGATCCCGGCGTCGAGGCCGTCCAGGGCCGCGAGCAGTTCGTGGACGCCCTCGGGGTCGAGGCCCGCGGTGGGTTCGTCCAGCAACAGGTAGTCGGGCCGCATCGCGACGGCGCCCGCGAGCGCCACCCGCTTCCGCTCGCCGTAGCTGAGGCGATGCGTCGGCCGCGCGGCGAGGTGCGCGATGCCCAGTTGCCGCAGCGTCTCGTCCACCCGCACTGCGGCGTCGGTCTCGGACAGTCCCAGGTTGAGCGGCCCGAACGACACGTCCTGGCGCACGTCGGCGGAGAACAACTGGTCGTCGGGGTCCTGCAACACGAGCTGCACGCGGCGACGGTGGGCGCGCAGCCCGGCCCGCGACCGCTGCAGCGGCTGACCGTCGAGGAGCACCCGGCCGGAGCGCAGTTCCAGGGCCCCGGCCAACGACTGCAACAGCGTGGTCTTCCCGGACCCGTTGGCGCCGAGCAGCGCCACCTTCCCGCGCCCCACCTGGACAGACGCGCCGGCCAGCACGGGACGTTCCGGGTAGGCGACCGTGATCTCCTCGGCAACCAGCATCACGCCACCGCCCAGACGGCGAGCCAGATGCCGACGACGAGCGCGGCGTCGCGCAGCACGCTCAGCCCGGCAGCGCCCGGGGCGGGCCGCAGGGTCGGCAGGTCCTCCTCGTAGCCGCGCAGCGCCAGGCCGTGCTGCAGGCGCGTGGCGCGGTCCCAGGTGCGCAGCAGGACGGTGCCGGTGGCGTCGGCGGCGTAGCGCAGCCGGCGGGTGAACGGCGCGTCGGCGGCCAGTCTGGCCTGCTGCGCCTGCTGCAGGGCGACGGCGGTGCTCAGCAGTACGAACACCAGCCGGTACATCAGCTCGGCGATCTCCAGCAGCGGTGCCGGGATGCGCAACCCGCGACACCAGGCGAGCAGGTCCACCATGGTCGTGGTGGTGACCAGCAGCAGCAGGGCGAGCGTGCCGGCGACGCCGTGCGCCAGCACATCGAGCGCCCTGGCCCCGCCGTCGGGTGCCCACGAGAGCACGGCAGAGCCGCCCACCTGCACGGCGAGCGGAAGGACCCCCACGGCGATGAAGACCACCGGCGGCACCGTGACGAGCGCCACGAGGGAGGCCCGGATCCGCGCGGAACCCAGCATCAGCGCGACGGCGACCGCAGCCACCAGCGCGGACCCGGGCCAGGCCGGGGTCACCAGCGCCGTGAGGACCAGGGCGAGCGACAAGGCCACCCCGATGCCGACGGGACGCGCGCGCCACGGCGACCCCCAGGCCGCGTCGTCGACCGTCGCCAGGTGCGCCATGGCCCTACTCCTCCGTCGCGTCGGGAGGGACGCGACGACGGGTCAGGCGGCCCAGCAGGAACCCGAGAACGACTCCCCCGACGCCCGCCTGGATGGCGAAGAGGCCGGCCTCCACCTCCGGCCCGTAGCTCGCGGGCGAGAAGAGGGGCTCTGCCCAGGGCTCGGCGGGGAGCATCGCCCCCACCGTCGCATCCGTTCCCTCGAAAGTGGCGCCGTCGGGAGCGAAGACCACCGCGAGGAGGTAGCCCACCACCAGCGCGGCGATGAGGGCGATGACGGTGACCAGCTCCCAGGTGCGGAACCTCCCCCTAGACATGGGTGCCCTCTCTGAGCAGGCCCAGGCGCACCAGTTCGGGGCGCGCGGCGCGCGCCAGGAACCCGAAAACCAGGACGCCCAGCACGCCCTCTGCCGCGGCGAGGGGGATCTGCGTGAGCGCGAACACCGTGGCGAACTTGGTGAAGGCTGCAGCGAAGCCGCCCGCAGCGTCGGGGTACGCCAGCGCCAACTGCGCGGAGGTGACCAGGTACGTGGTGAGGTTGGCCACGAACATGGCGCAGCACACCGGCAGCCATGCCGGCGGGCGCAGGGCCCGGACGAGGCGGAAGGCGCCGTAGGCGGCCCACGGGCCGGCCACCGCGAAGGAGAAGATGTTGGCGCCGAGTGTGGTGAGGCCCCCGTGCGCCAACAGCAGCGCCTGGAACAGCAGCACCAGCGTGCCGATGAGCGCCATCACGGACGGGCCGAACACCGCGGCACCCAGCCCCGTACCGGTGGGATGCGACGATGAACCGGTCACCGACGGCAGCTTGAGCGCGCTCAGCACCAACGTGAAGGCACCGACGGCGGCGATGAGCAGTTTGTTCTCCGGGCGCTCGCGTGAACTCCGCACCACGGCGACGGCGCCGTGGATCACGAACGGTGCGGACGCTGCGAACCAGGCTGCGCAATGCAGCGGTGGCAGCATCCCCTCTGCGATGTGCATGGGGATTCCTTTCGGCCGGGATGTCGCGTCCCGGCGATCGGGTGGTGGGGATCCAGTTCCTGACTCTCCGCCCGGCTGGGCGGTTCACAGTGGCGCGACCGTGCCGGCTCGTTCCGGCTTCCTGGTCTCCTCACGAGGGTTTTTGTGTTGTGTCCCCATCCAACCAGACACCCGTCCCGAGGGCCGCCGGGGGGTGCACTACGGTGTCGGCGTGACCTACGACTACCTCACCGACGGCTCCGAGATCTACCGCGAGAGCTTCCGCATCATCCGGGAGGAAACCAACCTGGAGCGCTTCCCCGACGACGTCAGCCGCGTCGTGGTGCGCATGGTGCACGCCAGCGCGGCCACCGACCTCGCCGACGACGTGGACTTCACGCCGGGGGTCGTGGCCGCGGCCAACGCCGCGCTGCTGGCCGGGGCGCCCATCTTCTGCGACTCGTCGATGGTGGCCACGGGCATCATCCGCTCGCGTCTCCCGCGCGACAACGAGGTGATCTGCCACATCAAGGACCCGGCGCTGGCCCAACTGGCTGCTGACAAGGGCATGACCAAGACGATGGCCGCCATCGACCTGTGGCTGCCCCGCCTCGACGGCGCCGTCGTCGCCATTGGAAACGCCCCCACCGCGCTCTTCCGGCTGCTCGAGATGGTGGCAGAAACCGGGGTCCGGCCCGCCGCCGTGGTGGGCATCCCGGTGGGCTTCGTGGGCGCCGCGGAATCGAAGGCAGCGCTGGCCGCCAACAGCCTCGGCCTGGAGTACCTGGTGGTGCACGGCCGACGCGGCGGCTCGGCGTTGACGGTGGCCGCGGTCAACGCGATCGCCAGCGTGGACGAGCTGACCAACACGTCCCGGCAGGAGGGGTGATGGGCCGCGAGGTGGCGCTGATCGGCATCGGCGCGGGCGACCCGAACTGGCTCACGCTCGAAGCGGTCGCGGCGATCCGCGAACTCGACGTCCTGTTCGTGGTGATCAAGGAGGACGAGTACGAGGAGCCCGTCGCGTTCCGGCGTGACCTGGTGGCCCGGCACCGGGGATCTGATCTTCCCGGTTTGCGCGTGGTGGAGTTGACAGACCCGCCCCGGCCCTGGCGCAGCACGCCCGACTATCCCGCCGCTGTGACCCGGTGGCGGCAGCAGCGCTTCGAGCAGTGGGGCGCCGCCATCGACGGGGCGCTCGGCGCCGACGAAACCGGCGGCTTCCTGGTGTGGGGCGACCCCAGCCTGTACGAGTCGACGCTGGCCATCGTCGAGCGGATCGCGGAAGCCGCCGTCGAACCGTTCTCCGTGCGCGTGCTCCCGGGGATCAGTTGCGTGCTGGCGCTGGCGGCGCGGCACCGCATCCCGCTCAACCGGCAGGGCAGGGCCGTGCAGATCAGCCCAGCGCGGCTCCTGGCCGACGGGCTGCCCGACGGCGTGGACGACGTCGTCGTGATGCTCGACGGTAAGCAGACCTTCGCGACGATCGATCCCGCCGGCATCGAGATCTACTGGGGCGCGTACCTGGGCACGCCGGATGAGATCCTTGTCAGCGGCCCGTTGGCCGACGTCCGGGAGGAGATCACCCGGGTGCGGGCCGACGCCGCGGCCCGTAAGGGATGGATGTTCGACACCTACCTGTTGCGGCGGGTGGGGCTCGACGCCTGAGCCTGCCGCCTGCAACTGGTCGAAGGATACCGACGCCGACCGCGATGCCCACCCGCCCGTGATCGGCCACGTGACGACGGGAATTGTCAGAGGTCAGTGCTAGCACAAGTTGCGTCTGACAACGTGTTTTGCCTTGTTTTAGACCGTGCGTTCCCTTAAAATAGTTCACATGAGCGAAGCGCGGGAACTGATGCAGCAGGGCATCGCTGCGCTCTGGGACGCCGCAGGCTCACTCCTAACTGATTCACCGGCCGCAGAACGGTTGGCCCACATGGTGCACACCGTCACCGAGGCCGAGGCGCAACTGGCCGGTCTGCGACTCCACCTCCTCCATGAGGCCCGCCTCTCCGCCGCCGACGGAGTCGTCGAAGAGGTCCGCCAATCCGTGCGCACCACCACCGGTCAGGCCACCGCTTCGCTGAAGCTCGCGATGGATCTCGGGGAGCGGTTCCCGCTGATCGCCGCGGCGTTGAACGACGGGGAGATCTCGTTGGCGCAGGCCGAAGCGATCGTCTCCGGGCTACGGAAGCTCCCCAACGTTGTGACGCGTGCAGAGTTGGTGAAGTGCCAGGAATCGGTGCTGGCCGAGGTTCGCAACCTCGGCCCGGACGAGTTGCGGGAGCTGGCCAGTCACGTGTTCCGGGTGATCGACCCCGACGGCGCCGAAGCCGAGGACAAGAAGAGGCTCGACGCGCAAGACCGCGCCGCCCACCGCAGCCGGTTCCTGATCATCACCCCGGACCATCACGGGTCGTCGCGGTTCAGCGGCAAGCTCCCCACCGCCCAGGTAGAACTGCTCGCCGCCCAACTGGACGCGGTGACGCCGCCGGCATCCTCGTACCGCGACTCGGATGAGCCGTCGGATCCGGCTGTGCGGCGCGCGGACGCGTTGATGATCCTGGTCCAGACCGCAGCCGCCACCGGGAAGCTCCCCGCCCACGGCGGAGACCGGCCCCAGGTCCACATCACCGTCAACTACGACACCCTGCTCACCGGGCTGGGACGCGTCGACGTCCTCGGCGGCCACGGCCAGGGCGGACTATCCGCCGCCGACGCCAGACATTTGGCCTGCGACGCAGATCTGATCCCCGTCGTCCTCGGCACCAAATCCCAACCCTTGGACGTGGGCCGCAAACACCGCCTGTTCCCCGCCGGGATCCGCACCGCCCTCGCACTGCGCGACGGAGGCTGCGCGTTTCCCGGCTGCACCGCCAGACCTGCCTCGTGTGAGGCGCACCACATCGTCCCCTGGTGGGCAGGCGGAACCAGCTGTCTAGGCAATGCGGTGCTTTTGTGTCCGCACCACCACCGGCTCATCGAACCAGACCCACAACAATCAACCGAATCACAGTGGCAGGTCCACCTCGACCCGGACACCGGAAAGCCGTGGTTCACCCCACCCCGACACATCGACCCAGCCCGCAGACCCAGGCAACACCGCAGGCACCTGCTGCGCGAACTCACCCCGTCAGCCAAGGCACCACCCTGCCCGGACCAACCCGAGCCCCCTGACTTCAACCGGCTCGAGGAACTCATCGCCCGCACCGCCGTAGTCTGGCAACCCGCCCGCTGAGGTGGGGCTGGCTCAGGACACGACGCTCAGGAGTCGGGGTCCGCGACGATGGCAACCACCGCGTCGCGGACCGCGCGGGACAGGCGCGGGTCCCGGTTGCCGATCACCGCGACCGTCAGCCCGTGGGCGTCCGCCGTTGCCGGCGTCCACGCGGTGCCGGCCCGTGCGTCGTCGGCCCGCACGCAGAACCGGTGGTGCGCCTCGGCCATCTGGGAGGCGGCGCGGTTCGCCGTCGGGTCATCGGTGGCGGCGAGGATGTACCAGGCGTCGCCCAGGTCGGAATCGAGGAACGCCCGCCGGATCCATTCGAACCGGCCCTCCTCAGCGAGCGCCCGCAGCGCGGGCGTCAGATGGGGCGCCACCACCCTCAGCCGCGCCCCGGCCTCCAGCAGCCGTGGCACACGGCGCTCCGCGACCTTGCCGCCGCCCAGCACCAGCACGTCTCGGTTGCGCAGCAACAGCCCCGCCAGATAGGTGGGCGACCCATGCGGCGGCGCCTCCGGCAGCATCTCCAGGTAGCGCTCCACCACCACGTCGGCCAGTTCAGCGCACGCCCCGATCACGTCGGCCACCCGCACCTCGGCATCTGGGTGGGCGGCGGCCCATTCGTCGGTCTGCCGCTGCGTCCAGGTGCTGAGCATGCCGGGGAACAGCCAGTGCCCCATCACCACGATGCGGCGTGCCCCCGCCGCGTACGAACGATCCAGGGCGGTGGGCAGCGACGGGCGGGTGACCTGGATGAACGCCGGTTCGACGTCGGCCCACTCCCCCCGCTCCAGCAGCATGCGAGCCAGGCGCACGTGATCGGCGTTCGCGTCCGGCACCAGGGCGCCACGGCCCACGAACACGACGCTGGTCTCGGCAGGGGCCCAATCGCCGCGGGCCGCGTGGAGCCGGCCCTCGACGGCCTCCATCAGGCGCGGATGCGGGCCCAGATGCGCCGCGTAATCCACGTGCGCTGAGGGCACCGCCGAGCGAGCCTCCGCAATGAACTCCGGGATATCGGAGCGCACGTGCCCGCCGGTGCCCAGCATCAGCGGGACGACGACGGCGCGCGGCCCATGCTGCTCCAGTGCCTGGGTGAGGGCTGCGGTGATGGACGGCTCAGTGAGTTCGACGAACCCCACGCTGACCGGCACGCCTGGCACCCTTTCGCGCACCAACTGGGCGAGTTCCAGGCACGCCTCCACTCCCGCTTCGAGCCGCGTGCCGTGGGCCGCGATCAACAGGGGGGTCCTCATGCGTTGTCCTTGGGGTGTAGTTCGGGCGCCGGTCCTTGGTGAGCCTGCAGCTCGTTCACGGTGCCCTGCTCCTCCAGAACCACCGACCCTGTCCGGTGTATTCCCTGCCCCTCTGGAACCGCCGGATCCATCCAGGTGTAGTCCCGCGGGGTGACCATCAGCTGGCGCCCCCCGCCGGACGTGACGTACTTCGTCGACGACGAGCCCACCACGACAAGGGAATTCATGTCCACCCACTCGGGCCGGAACTCCGCCAGCGTACTCAGGATGACCTTCTGCCGAGGTCGCTCCGCCTGCTGCACCACCGCCACCGGGGTGTCGGCCGGGCGGTGCTCGCCGAGGATCTCCAGGGCCCGCGGGAGATGCGCCACACGCTTGCGGGAGCGCGGGTTGTAGAGGACCGTGACGAAGTCGCCGACGGAGGCGCCGTGGAGGCGCCGCTCAATGGACTCCCAGGGGGTGTGCAGGTCGGACAACGAGATGGTGGCATGGTCGTGGCCCAGCGGCGCGCCGAGGATGGCGGAGACCGCGAGCGAGGCGGTCACGCCGGGCACGACGTCGACGTCCACGCCGTCGGTGCCCTGCTCCAGCACGGGGCTGGCCATCGCATAGATCGCCGGGTCGCCGCCGCAGACCAGGGCGACGTTCTCGCCGGCCCGGGCCGCGTCGATCGCCGAGGCCGTGCGCTCCTCCTCGGTGCCCATCTTCGTGGCCATGATGCGGGCGCCGGGGCGGATGAGGTCGCGGATCTGCTTGACGTACGGGGCGTACCCGACGACGTAGGTGGCCTGCTGGAGACGCTGCTTCGCGCGGGGCGTGAGGAGGTCGCGGACCCCGGGGCCGAGCCCCACGACGCTGAGCCGCCCCCGCGCGGGGATACGGCCGACGGCGCACGTGGCGTCCTGGGTCTTCTGCTTGGGCACGATGAGGTCGGCGCCGCGCGCCATCACAGAGGCCTCCGAGACCGACGGTGTGCCGACGTGCTCCAGCGCGTACTGGCTGGGCGTCGGCACGTCGAAGACGGCCAGTTCCGCGGCTGGGTAGTCGAGGAGCTTGACGCCCAACTGATGGGCGAGCTGGATCAGCCCGAGCTCGCCGGCCTTGGCGTCGATGGTGGTGAGCGCGGTCACCGACTCGAGGGCCAGGTTGTGCTCAGCGAGGGTCGCCTCGAGGAGCCCGCGGAGGTGCTCGGCGGAGGTGCCCTTGTTGCAGCCCATGCCCACCACGAGGCTGGGGGGATGCAACACGACGGTGGGGACTCTTTCAGTCTCAACCAGCGTGTGGTCCGTGACGAGGATGCGGGCGACGGGGCGTTCGGCGTTCTCTGACACGTTGGCCGGCAGCGGCGGCAGCGGCCACGGCTGCCGCTTCTCCACGAGCACCGGCCCGCCGTCGATGATGGCCCGGGTGACGGCCGCGACGTCGCCGGAGTAGGCCCAGCCCAGGGTGTCCAGGGCGGGGATGTTCAGCGCGTCGGTGGCGGTGGTCAGCACCGGCGTGGCGCCTGTGGCCTCGGCGATCCGCCGGGCGAGGTCGTTGGCGCCGCCCGCATGCCCGCCCACCAGCGGGACGGCGAACCGGCCGGCCTCGTCAACGACGACCACGGCGGGGTCGGTCTTCTTGTTCCGCAGCAACGGCGCGATGATGCGCGAGGTCGCTCCCAGGGCGAGGTGGCTGACGATGAGATCGCACCGCTGCCAGGCGGATGCCAGCCCTTCGCGGGCCGGGCCGTCGAAGCGGAGCGTGGGTCCGACGACGCCGTCGATGGCGTCGGCGTGCCGCCGGGCCGCCGCCGAGTTGGTGACCTGACCGATCACGTTCCCTGAGCCGGTCGAAGGGCGGAGGCCCGGGCCGTCGAGGATGATCACGACGTTGGGCTCCGCCACTTCTGCCGTCAGCGCCTCCTCGGGCGAGAACCAGCGCACCCGTTCGTCGGCCTCCCCCAGCCGTTCGGCGACGACGAAACGCACCCCCTCGGCAGGGGCGAGCGCAGCCGCGATCTCGCGCAGGCCGGTACCCGGCCCGGTGAGCACCGCGACCTTCGGGTGCCTGCGCGCCGCGGCCACGGCGTCGTCGATGGGGCGCCCGTGGGCGGAGACCACGACGGCGTCATCCCAGGGCAGCGCGACGGCGGCGAAGGCGGCCGCCACGGAACTCACCGCCGGCCGCACCGAGAGCTCGAAGCCGTCGGCACGGAGCCGGCGCACGATGCCGTGGAAGCCGGGGTCGCCGCTGGCGATCACCAGCGCGTCGGCGCCGTCCGGCAGGGAGCGCAGCCGCTCCAGCGCCGGGGTCAGCGCGCCGAGCACCACCCGGCGCGGCTCCTCCACCCCCAAGGCCTCCAGGTGCCGCCGGCCGCCCACCACCAGCGCCGCCCGCTCGGCCAGCGCAACCGTCTCCGGGGCGAGCTGCCCCAGGTAACCGTGGACGTGGATCATGACAGTTCCTCCGTGACGCCCCGCGTGCCGTGGGCGCGCAGGTCTGCCTGCGCCTGAGGTTCGGCCGCGCGGTACTCGTGCCGGAACCCGGGATGGTAGAGATGCGACCGGGTACTGAGCGGTCCTTCAGCCAGCGCCGGGCCCACCAGGACGACGGTGTGCTTCCACAGCTTGTGCTCGCGCATCGTCGCCGAGAGTTCGTCGAGGGTGCAGCGCAGCAGCATCTCGTCGGGCCAGGTCACGCGGTACCCGACGATGCACGGGGTCCCCGGCGGGTAGCCGCCCGCCAGGAGCTCGTCCTGCAGCACCTTGTTGCGCGCCGCGGACAGGTACAGCGCCATGGTGGCGCCGTGCGCGGCGAACGAGCGCACGGTCTCCTTCTGGGGCATCGGCGTGCGGCCGCCCTCCAGCCTGGTGAGGATCAGCGACTGCGACACCTCCGGCACCGTGATCTCCACCTCCATGCGCGCGGCCGCGGCCGAGAAGGCGGAGATGCCGGGCACGGATTCGAAGTCGAGCCCCAGCTCGCGGATCAGGTCGCGCTGCTCCGCGGTGGCGCCGTAGAGGGAGGGGTCGCCGGTGTGCACCCTGGCGACGGTGAGCCCCTCGTCGCGGGCCCGCTCGTAGAGGGGCGCGATGTCCTCCAGCGAGGCGGAAGCGGAATCGATGACCTCGGCCCCCGGTTTCACGCCCGCGACGATGTCGGGATGCACCAGCGAGGACGCCCAGATGACGATGTCGGCCTCCCCTATCACGCGCGCCCCGCGCAGCGTGATGAGATCAGCGGCGCCCGGACCGGCGCCGACGAACACCACCTTGCCGCTCACAGCGCACCGCCCGTCCCCGTGCGGCGCGGGGCGCTCAGCACGGTGGAGAAGTAGGGCGCCCGTTCGTCGTCGGTCAGGTCGTCCAGCGCCACGAGCCGCTGCCCCTCGAGGGACACGTTGACGCCCAGCACGGCGTCGCGCCCCTCATCCCGGAGCACGCGCACCAGTTCGGGCAGCTTCCGGCCACCCTTGTAGGCGACCACGGTGTCTGCGGCTCCCAACAACTCCCGCACCCGGTCGAGGCCGACGGTGACCGGCACCAGCGCCAGGATCTCCTGCCCCTCCACGAGCGGCGTCTTCGACTCCGCGGCCAGGGCCTGCATCGCTGTGATCCCGGGAATCACCTCCACCTCGACGCCCTGCCGCGACTCCACGACGTGCGCCGCCAGGTACGAGAACGTCGAGTACACCGACGGATCGCCGACGGTGGCGAAGGCCACGCGCTGGGCCCCGCCGTCGAATTCCTCCAGCGCGGCCGACGCGGAGGTCAGCCACGCCTCCTTCCGCCGGTCCGAGACGCCGCTTCGGTCCGCCATGGAGAACGGGATGCGCCGGATCCGCGCGTCGGGCGCGACCTCCGCGACGATCAGCTCAGCCCGGCCCGGACCGTCGCCGGAGGCCTCCGTCGCGGGGACGAGGACGACGTCGGCCGCCCTCAGCGCCAGCGCAGCTTTGATGGTGGTGAGAGTGGGATCTCCTGGGCCGACACCGACGCCGATCAGACGTCGTGGGGCAGGGGTGGGGACGGTGGACACCGTGGCCTCCTGTGGGTTCGCTCGCCCGGACAAAGTGGCCGCGCAGACAGAGTTCCTGACTCACCCGTTAGGGCTCACAGTGGCGGGACCGCCCCGGATTCACACCGGGTTCCTCTGACGCTCTGCGCGTTGGCAGTCATCCTCGCAGACCCCCTTCCGGCGCCGACGGCGGGGTCAGCCGAACGACAGGATGCGCTCCACGTCCGCGTGTTCCTCCAGCGCGTCGGCCACCGCTTCGAGCATCATTTCGCGCCGCTGCGCGAACCCGGGCGCGGCCGACGGCGTCCAGTCACGCCCCGCGGCCTGGGCCACGACGGCGAGCCAGGCCCGGCGAAAGTCGTCTGACTCCAGCGCGCCGTGCCACATGGTGCCCCACGTCTGCCCGACGCGGACGCCGCCGAGGAACTCCTCGCCCCCGGGCGAGGGGCGCATGCGGCCGTGGTGGATCTCGTAGCCCTCCACTGGAATCCCGCGCCACTGACCCTTCGGCCGGCCCAGCACCTTCTCCGCCTCGAACCGCACGTCCACCGGCAGTAGCCCCAGGCCCGGCACGGGGGTGTCGTCGCCGCTCTCGACCGGGTCGACGATGGTGCGGGCCAGCATCTGGAACCCACCGCAGATCCCCAGCACCGGCCGCCCGCCCGCCGCCCTCGCGGTCACCGCCTCGGCCAGGCCGGTCTCGCGCAGCCACGCCAGGTCGTGCAGCGTGGCCCGCGACCCCGGCAGCACAGCCAGGTCCGCCGCGGCCACCTCTGCGGGATTCGTCGTCACGCTCACGTGCACCCCCGGCTCCGCAGCCAGGGCGTCCACGTCCGTCGCGTTGGAGATGCGCGGCATCCGGATCACGGCGACGCTGAGCCCGCCGTCGGCCTTCTCCTCGCCGCGCCACCGGGCGACCTCCAAGGCGTCCTCGCCGTCCACCCACATGCCCGGCAGCCACGGCACCACGCCGAAGTTGCGAAGGCCGCACCGGCGGGTGAGTTCTTCCAGCCCGGGGTCCAGGACGGCCTGGTCGCCGCGGAACTTGTTGATGAGGTAGCCGGCCAGCAGCGCCCGGTCCTCGGAGTCGAGCAGGGCCCAGGTGCCGTAGATGGAGGCGAGCACGCCGCCGCGGTCGATGTCGCCGACGAGCAACACGGGCAGGTTGAAGGCCCTGGCCAGGCCCATGTTGGTGTAGTCGCCCTCACGGAGGTTGATCTCGGCCGGGGAACCGGCGCCCTCGCAGATCACCAGGTCGTGCCGGGCCGCGAGCTCGCGGTACGCGTCGTGCGCGGCTTGCGCCAAGAGCCGCCGTCCGGTGGCGTATTCGCCGGCCCGCAGTTCGCCCGCTGGTTGGCCGCGGAGGATGACGTGCGCGCGCCGGTCGCTGCCCGGCTTCAGCAGCACTGGATTCATCGCGGTCGACGGCGTGACCCCGGCCGCGATGGCCTGCAGGTACTGCGCGCGGCCGATCTCGCCGTCGGCCACCACCATGGAGTTGTTGCTCATGTTCTGGGCCTTGAACGGCACCACGTCGAGGCCGCGTCGCCGCGCCGCGCGGCACAGCCCGGCGGTGATCAGCGACTTCCCCGCATCCGACGACGTGCCCGCCACCAGGAAACTCATCGCCGTCCCCTCCTCAGCAGGGCGAACCCCGCCGCCAGAGCCGTCGCCGCGCCGGTCACGAGCGTGACCAGCTGCGCCGCCTTGCGCACCTCACACGCGCCGGGTCGGGGCCCGTCGCCGAGCAGCCCCCGCTCCTCCACGCGGCTGGCGTACACGTTGCGCCCGCCCAACTGCACGCCGAGGGCGCCGGCCCAGGCGGCCTCGCACCAGCCGCCGTTGGGCGAGGGATGGTTGCCCGCGTCGCGCAGCGTGATGGCCCAGGCGCGCCGGGCCGAGCCGCCGACCGCGGGAGCGAGCGCCGCACCCAGCACCCCGGTGAGGCGTGCCGGCAGGAGGTCCAAGGCGTCGTCCAGCTTCGCCGACGCCGTGCCGAAACGGCCGTAGCGCTCGTCGCGGCGCCCCACCATGGCGTCGAGCGTGTTGACCGCCCGGTGCGCCAGTAGGCCGGGGATGCCCAACAGGGCTCCCCAGAACAGCGAGGCCACGGCCGAATCCGCCGTGTTCTCCGCCATGGATTCGACGGTGGCGCGGGCCAGTTCCGGCGCGTCGAGCTGGGCGGCGTCGCGGCCGCAGAGGTTGGGCAGCTGCGCACGGGCGCGGGCGAGGTCGCCGATCTCCAGGCTGTCGGCCATCGTGTCGCCCTCCCGGGCGAGGCTGCGGGCGCCGAGCACGGCCCAGGTGGCGAGCGCCGTGGCGGCGGTGTGGAGCACGGGGTGCCGGCGGGTGAGCCGCTCGGCCGCGACCCCCAGCGCCACGACGGGCGCCACCGTCGCCGTCGTGTAGACCGCCCCGGCGGCGACGGCGTCGTCGTAGAGGGGGCCTTCGGCGCGGGCGGCGAAGGAGCCGAACCAGGCCACCGGGTGGTGGCGTCGGGGGTCGCCGACGATCTGGTCGGCGAGCACGCCGAGAGCGAGGCCGAGAGCTCTGGAGATCACGGGGGAAGGCTATCGGGCCAGGTTGTGGGTGCGGACCTCGCCGTTGCCGAACTCGTGCCATTCGACGCTGCGGTGGTCCCGGCCGTCGAGCACTGCGAGCAGGATCCGCAGCGTGTCGCCGTGTGAGACGAGCACCACCTCGCCGTCGACGTCCGGCAGCCCCGCCATGAAGATCGTGAGGCGCTCATGCACGTCGCGCACCGATTCGCCGCCGCCCCAGCGCACCTCCGAGATGTGGACGCCGTCGGGCACCGGCTCCTCGATGAGGTCGTCGTAGCTGAGCCCCTCGAGCCGGCCGAGGCCCTGCTCGCGGAGCGCCGGTGTCGCCTGGACGGGCACGCCCAGCGCGCGGGACACGGCGTCGGCGGTCTGCAGCGCGCGCACCTGGTCCGAGGACCAGATGGCGGAGACCGGCCTGCCGGCGAGCAGTTCGGCGACTGTCGCGGCCTCGGCATGACCCTGCTCGGTCAGCGGCACGTCGGGGGTCTGGCCCTGGAGCCGGCGCTCCAGGTTCCAGGCGGACTGCCCGTGCCGCACCAGATGAAGAATCACGCCGGTGAGTCTAGGGTGAACACATGAGAGACGCCGTGGACGACCTGATCTGGGACGAGGCCCCCAAGGAGGCGGGAGCGATAGCCATCATGGACGCGCCCGCGCTCGTGGAGGACGCGCTCACCATCGCCGACGACGTTCGGGTCTTCTGCGACGACTGGCGCGACGCCGCGTCGGTGGCCCCGGAGTACCTGGTGGCCAACCCCGACGACCTCGGCGGCGTCGACCTGGCGCTGGCCCGCCTCCCCAAGAGCCTCTCGGCGCTGGACCACCACGCCGCTGTGGTGCAGGGCGCCCCGGACGTGACGTACCTGGGCGGTGCGCGCATCCGGCACATGAACCACACGATGAACGAGGTGCTCGCCAAGCACTTCGTGGCCGTGGCGGCCTCGCTGGGCCGCTCGAAGTCGCGGGTGCTGCGCGCCTGGGGGCCGCAGGGCCTGGAATCCGACTGGCCGAAGGTGCGCCAGCATGAAGACCTGGGCTACGCAGTCGCCGCCTACGGGGCGACGTTCGGCGGCACGAAGGTGGACCCCGGCACCCGCCTGCTGCTCATGGCGCTGGCGGGCGGCGGCGACCACGCCCCGCTCGAGGCCGACACCGTCCTGGACTGGGGCTGCGGCAACGGGTCCGTGGCGATGTGGCTGGCCAAGGAGGGCGTCGACACGGTGCTGGCCCGCGACGTGAGCTGGTCCGCCGTGGCCGGCACCTCCGTCGCCGCGGAGATCAACGGCTTCCAGGTGGACGCCACCTGGGGCGACGGGCTCGACGGTTACGCCGACCAGAGCGTCGACGCGCTGGTCACCAATCCGCCGTTCCACCAGGGCACGGCGAAGGACTCCAGCGACACGCTCGACATGTTCGTTGACGCCCGACGGGTGCTGAAGCCCGGCGGCCAGCTGTGGTGCGTGTACAACTCGCACCTGCCGTACCGCCGGGCCCTCAACGAGACGCTCGGGCGCACCCGGGTCGTCGCGCAGGACAGGCACTACACCGTCACGGTCACGTCGTCGGGTCGGTGACCCGAAGAGGTCCGAAGCTGACACAAAGAAACCTCACAGGAATCACATAGACTGGACGGGTTATCTAGGCGCGTACCCACCAAGGAGCCCAGATGAGCAATGAGCAGAACCAGCAGCCGGATCCGATGAACCGCCCGCCTCAGCAGTGGCAGCCCCCGGCGCACCCGCAGCCTTCTCAGCAGCAGCCCGTCCAGCCGCAGCAGCAGTACCCGCCGCGGCCCACGTACCAGCAGTCGGGTCCCTCCTTCCAGCAGTCGGCCTACCCGCCCAGGCCCGCGTCGTACCCCAGCTACCAGCAGTCGGGGGCCACCAGCACCTCGACGCGGCCCCCGCAGAAGCGCGGCGGCGCCCAGGTGGCGGGCGTGCTCGCCATCGCGATGCTCGCGGCAGGCGTCGGCGGAGGCACGGGATTCGTCGCCTCGCGCTACGCCGCTGAGGACGCCGCGGCCCCCGGCATCACGTCGACGTCGCCGAGCGCCGGCCCCTCGACGGAGACCACCGAGGACGCGTCGGGCGGCCAGCAGACCACGGTGGTGCAGGGCGACCCCACGAACCCCGACTGGAGCGCCGTGGCGGAGGTGGCGTCGAAATCGGTCGTGGCCATCCAGGTGGCCGGTGGCGACGGCGGCAGCCAGGGCTCCGGCGTCGTGATCGACGGCGAGGGCCACATCGCCACCAACAACCACGTGGTCGCCAGCGCAGGCTCCGGCGCGCAGATCACGGTGCTGCTGGGCAACACCGCCTACCAGGCCGAGGCCGTGGGCTTCGACCCGTCGACGGACCTGGCCGTGATCAAGATGATCGACCCGCCGGCGGATCTCGCCGTGATGGGTTACGGCGACTCCCGGGAACTCGTCGTGGGCGACCCCGTGATGGCCATCGGCAACCCGCTGGGGCTGGCGGACACCGTGACCACCGGCATCGTCTCCGCGCTGAACCGCCCGGTGACCACGCGCGCCGTGTCGAACGAGACCGTGGCGCAGCAGACCTCCGACAGCGTGGTGGTGACCGCCGCCATCCAGACCAACGCCGCCATCAACCCGGGCAACTCGGGCGGCGCGCTGGTCAACAGCGCCGGCGAACTGGTGGGCATCACGTCGTCGATCGCGTCGCTGCCATCCGCCGGGCAGAACCAGGCCGGCAACATCGGCATCGGGTTCGCCATCGCGTCTGACCAGGTGCAGTACGTGGCCGAGCAGCTGATCGCCACCGGCCGGGCCGAACACCCGCAGCTGGGCGTGAGCGCGAGCGACGTGCAGAGTTACGGCCCGCTGGGCGCCGAGATCGTCCAGGTCGTGCCCGGCTCGCCCGCCGAGCAGGCCGGCATCGCGGTGGGCGACCAGATCACCCAGGTGGATGGCCAGCCCGTGAGCTCCACCGAGTCGCTCGTCGCCCTGGTGCGGGCCGGACGCGTGGGCGAGGAGATGGAGATCACCCTGCTGCGTGGCGGCAAGGAGACAAAGGTGGCGGTGACCCCCATCGCCGCACCCAACTGACGCCCCGGCCCGCTCGGGCATCCCAGCCGAGGCCGAGTGAAGTTGTGCAGCTACTCCGCTGCACAACTTCACTCTGCTTGGGGGGCCGGCTGGCCGCTGGGCGCCGGGCGCCGGCGGGGCAAACCCCCTCTAAAGTTGGGGTCCATGGACATCCGCGTGACGCTGGCGGCCGTGGGCCCCATCCCTGAGTCGCTCCTCGCCTGCATTCCCGACCCCATCTCCAGGACCGTGGACCGCACGGCCTACGGGCAGCGGGTCAACGTCTACGCCCGCCACGACGAGCCCGAGCAGTTGCGTCAGGCCCTCCGCGCCGTCGCGGGCAAGGTCGCCGTCGGGGTACTCACCAGGCCGCTTGCCGCGCAACCGGCACAACTGCTGCTGATGGACGTGGATTCCACGCTCACGACGACGGAGGCCGTGGACCTGCTGGCCCACCATGCGGGGGCGGGCGAGAAGGTGGCGGAGATCACCGAGCGGGCCATGCGCGGCGAACTCGACTTCACCGCGTCCCTCCGCGAGCGCGTCGCCACCCTGGGGGGATTGCCCGTCTCGGTGTTCGAAGACGTGGCGCCGGCCATGACGTTGTCGCCGGGCGCCGAGGACCTCATCCAGGCCGCGCGCGCCGTCGGGGCGAAGGTGGGCGTCACGTCCGGCGGGTTCACGCAGCTCGTCGGCCCCCTCGCTGAGCGCCTCCGGTTGGACTTCTTCCACGCCAACGAACTCGAAACCGAGACCGTCGACGGCGTGGAGCGGCTCACCGGCCGCGTGATCGGCACCGTCGTCAACCGCGAACAGAAGGCCCGCGACCTCCTGCGCTTCGCCCACGCCCACTCCATCGACCCCGAGATGACGGTGGCCGTGGGCGACGGCGCCAACGACATCGACATGTTCGACGCGGCAGGCCTCTCCGTCGCGTACTGCGCCAAGCCCATCACGGCCGCGGCCGCGGATGTCGCCATCCCGTTCGCCAGGCTCGACGCGGTGGCCGCCTTCGCGTTCAACCGCTGAGCGGCACCGTCGCGGCGACGGCCCAAGGGGCCCCTCTGGACACAGAACAGCGCCTGAGCCTCCACGGCTCAGGCGCTGCCATTGACGGTTCCCGTCAGGTTCAGCTCACGAGGTGGCGCAGCGCCGCCTGGTAGAGCTCCACGAAGCGGTACTCGCGGGCGCCCTTCTCGTCGGCGTCGAACTTCTCCTCAGCCGCCAGGAAGTCGGCGATCGACTCCCCCTCGGCCAACGTGGGCTGCCCCAGCTCGTCGATGCTGGCTTCCTTCATGAGGGCCTGCACGGCCGGATCGGCGCGGAAGGCCTTCGCCTTCTCGGCCAGCATGAGGTACATCTCCATGTTCGCCTTGGCGGAATCCCAGATGCCCTGGACCCCCTCGGTACGCGACGGCTTGTAGTCGAAGTGGACGGGCCCTTCGTAGCGGGGCGCGTCCGGGGAGAACGGGAAGCCATTGACCAGGAGGTCGACGGTGAAGAAGGCGCTGATGAGGTCTCCGTGGCCGAACACGAGGTCCTGGTCGTACTTCAGGCCGCGCTGGCCGTTGAGGTCGATGTGGAACAGCTTGTTCGAGTGCAGCGCCTGGGCCAGCCCGTGGGTGTAGTTGAGGTTGGCCATCTGCTCGTGGCCGACCTCCGGGTTGAGGCCCACGATGTCGCCGTTGTCGAGCGTCGCGATGAGCGCCAGCGCGTGCCCGATGGTGGGCAGGAAGATGTCGCCGCGGGGCTCGTTCGGCTTGGGCTCGAGCGCGATGCGCAGGTCGTAGCCCTGCTGCTTGATGTAGCCGGCGACGGTGTCGAGGCCCTCGGCGTAGCGGGCGTGGGCCGCGTAGAGGTCCTTGGAGGACTCGTACTCGGTGCCCTCGCGGCCGCCCCACATGACGAACGTGCTGGCGCCGAGCTCTGCGGCCAGGTCCACGTTCTTCAGCACCTTGCGCAGGCCGAAGCGACGCACGGACCGGTCGTTGGCCGTCAGCCCGCCGTCCTTGAAGACGGGGTGCGAGAAGGTGTTGGTGGTCACCATCTCGATGACCAGCCCGGCCTTGTCTGCGGCGTCCTTGAGGCGGCCGACGCGGGAGGCGCGCTCCTCGTCGGTGGAGCCGAACGGGAAGACGTCGTCGTCGTGGAACGTGATGCCCCACGCGCCGAGCTCGGCGAGCTTCTCGGCGTATTCCCACGGGTCGAACGCGGGGCGGGTGTTGCCGCCGAAGGGGTCGGTGCCGGTCCAACCGACGGTCCAGAGGCCGAAGGAGAACTTGTCTTCAGGGGTTGGTGTGCGGTTCATGCTCTTCACTCTCTTGGGCCGGGGTCTCCGGGGCGACTTTTCATCATCGAGGCGCCGCCTCTTTTGTTTTGTGCTGAGACTAAAGAGAGTCGGACCGCAGAGTCAAGCTGATGCGATAACAATTCGGACACGTAGTAGTACCCCATGCACAGACCGGTCCGCCGCCGCTCCGCCGTCCAATTTCGCCCCGACGGCCCCGGGGAAACGTCAGCCGGTATGGTGGGCCACGCCACCGAAATTCTTCAAGGAGGACAGATGTCAGGTCGCATCCGATACGAGGCGTTCAAGAACAAGGTGATGTCGGCCCACGACGCCGCCGCCCTCGTCGAAAACGGATGGAACATAGGCTTCTCAGGGTTCACCGGTTCCGGTTACCCGAAGGCGTTCCCCGAGGCGCTCGCCGCCATCATCGACGCCGCGCACAACCGCGGCGAAGAGTTCAAGATCGGCGTCTGGACCGGTGCGTCCACGGCCCCTGAACTCGACGGCGCCCTCGCCCGCACAGGCGGCATCTCCTACCGCGCCCCGTACCAGTCGGATCCCGACATGCGTAACACCATCAACTCCGGCGTGTCCTACTACCAGGACATCCACCTGTCCCACATGGGCCCCCAGGTCTCCCAGGGCTTCCTGGGCAAGCTCAACGCGGCAGTCATCGAGGTGACCGCCATCACGGAGAGCGGCGACCTCATCCCGTCGTCCTCCGTGGGCATGAACCGCACCTACCTCGAGCACGCCGACAAGGTCATCATCGAGGTCAACGAGTGGCAGTCCGAGGGTCTCTTCGGCATGCACGACATCTACTACCCCATCGGCGCCCTGCCTCCGAACCGCGTCCCGCTGCCCATCCAGAACCCGGGCGACCGCAT
Organism: Tessaracoccus sp. ZS01; assembly: GCF_022342445.1. Taxonomy (NCBI): domain Bacteria; kingdom Bacillati; phylum Actinomycetota; class Actinomycetes; order Propionibacteriales; family Propionibacteriaceae; genus Tessaracoccus; species Tessaracoccus sp. ZS01. Next base: position 30,544 of record NZ_PQFE01000005.1, read on the forward strand.
CGGCGGCAAGTACCTCACGGTGGACCCGGAGAAGGTCATCGCGATCGTCGTGACGAACTCGCCGGACCGCAACACGCCGTTCAAGCACCTCGACGACGACTCCCGCGCCATCGCCGGCAACTTCCTGGATTTCCTCGGCCACGAGGTCAAGGTCGGCCGTCTGCCGGAGAACCTGCTCCCGCTGCAGTCCGGCGTCGGCAACATCGCCAACGCCGTGCTCCAGGGCCTGCTCGAGGGCCCGTTCGAGAACCTCACCTCGTACACCGAGGTGATCCAGGACGGCATGGTGGATCTGCTGGATTCAGGCAAGCTCAGCGTCGCCTCCGCGACGGCCTTCTCGCTGTCGCCGAAGGCCGCGGAGAAGATGAACGACAACGCCGCGCACTACGCCAAGAAGATCGTGCTGCGTCCGCAGGACGTGTCGAACCACCCCGAAGCCATCCGTCGCATGGGCGTCATCGCCTGCAACGGCATGATCGAGGCCGACATCTACGGCAACGTGAACTCCACCCACGTGATGGGCTCGCGCATGCAGAACGGCATCGGCGGCTCCGGCGACTTCACCCGCAACGGTTGGATCTCGTCGTTCGTCACCCCCTCGACGGCCAAGGGCGGCGCCATCTCGTGCATCGTGCCGATGGTCAACCACGTGGACCACACCGAGCACGACGTCCAGGTGATCATCACCGAGCAGGGCCTGGCGGATCTGCGTGGGCTCGCCCCGCGGCTGCGCGCCAAGGCGATCATCGACAACTGCGCGCACCCGGATTTCAAGGAGCCGCTGCGTGAATACGTGAAGCTCGCGGAGAAGAAGGCCAACGGCATGCACACGCCGCACGACCTGGCCACCGCGCTGGGCTGGCACGTGCGCTTCCTCGAGACGGGCACCATGGCTCAGTGAGCTGACAGCCACACGGGCACCGGGGGTGGGTTTCCACCCCCGGTGCCCTTTTCTGTGGGCCTGCGACGGGGATCGTGGCGGGGCTCTGTGGCGGGCTCTGAACCTGCGTCGCCACCCGCCCCCACGCGGGCGACCGGACTCTGGCAGGCTGAGCAGCGTCGCGCCCTGAAAGGAGCCCCCACCCCGTGCTTTCCGCCGCCTTGACGTTCTTCCTGGTCATGGACCCGTTGGGCAACGTGCCCCTCTTCCTGACCGCACTGCGCAACACCCCGGAAGAACGGCGACAGTGGGTGATCCTGCGCGAACTCCTCATCGCCCTGGCCGTCATGGTGGCCTTCCTGTTCGCGGGGCGGAGCCTGCTGGACCTGCTCAACATCGGCAACGCCGCGCTCGAAACAGCCGGTGGAGTGATCCTGTTGCTCATCGCCATCCGGATGGTGTTCCCCACCGCCGAGCGGAACCTGCGAGAGCCCCACACCGACGACGAGCCGTTCATCGTCCCGCTGGCCGTGCCCTATGTCGCCGGGCCGTCGCTGCTGGCCGTCGAGGTCGTGCTCATCTCGCAGAACCCGGCAGATTGGCCGATCTTCCTGGGCGCGCTGATCCTGGCGTGGTCGGTGACCGCCGGGATCCTCTACCTCTCGGGCTTCCTGCGCCGGGTCGTCGGCGACAAGACCCTCATCGCCATCGAGCGGTTGATGGGAATGATCCTGGTGATCCTCGCGGTCCAGATGATGCTGGGCGGCATCAAGGCCTTCTTCACGGGCTGACGCGGGGCGGCCGTCCGCCGCGACTGGTATGAATAGGGCCATGATCGACCTGGTTGCCCTACGCCGCGAATTCCATCAGATCCCCGAGGTGGGCCTGCAGCTCCCCCAGACCCAGGCCCGCGTCCTCAGCGCGTTGGAGGGGCTGCCGCTGGAGATCACCCTGGGCGAGTCCGTGACCAGCGTCGTGGGCGTGCTGCGCGGCGGGAAACCGACGCAGGGCAAGCGCCCCGTCGTGCTGCTGCGGGCGGACATGGACGCGCTGCCCGTCGAGGAGTTGACCGGCCTGGAGTACGCGTCGACCAACGGCAACATGCACGCCTGCGGGCACGACCTGCATATGGCGATGCTCATCGGCGCCGCCCACGAACTCTCCGCCCGCCGGGCGGACCTCGCCGGCGACGTGGTCTTCATGTTCCAGCCGGGCGAGGAGGGCGTCGACGGCTGCCGCTACATGCTGGAGGAAGGCCTCCTCGACGTGGCAGGGTCGCGGCCGGACTGGGTCTACGCCATCCACGTGTGGTCCGCGCTGGACCCCCATGGCACCTTCAGCACCAAGCCCGGCACCGTCATGGCCAGCTCGGACGTCGCCCGGGTCCGGGTGGTGGGTCGCGGCGGTCATGGCTCCACCCCGCAGCTCGCGGCAGACCCGGTGCCGGCGCTGGCGGAGATCACCACCGCGCTGAACACCATGGTCACCCGCCGCTTCGACGTGCAGAACCCCGTCGTGGTCACCGTCGGGTTGCTGCAGGCCGGCACCATCGCCAACGTCATCCCGGAGGACGGCCGCCTCGAGGCGACGCTGCGCACCTTCGACACCGGAGTGCGGGCCAAGCTCATCGAGATCATCCCCCAGGTGGTGGAGGGCATCGCCGCTGCGCACGGCGTCACGGGCGAGTTCTCCCTGGTCGAGCAGTACCCCGTCACGGTCAACGACGACGCGGAGGCCGACGCCGTGGCCGCAGCGGTGACAGACCTCTTCGGCTCGGAGCGCCACCTGCGCTGGGAGAAGCCGCTCGCCGGCGCAGAGGACTTCTCGCGCCTGCTGGAGGAGGCGCCGGGCTGCTTCATCGGCCTGTCGGCCTGCCCGCCGGATCTGGACCCCGCCAGCGCACCGTTCAACCACTCCGCCTACGCCCTCTTCGACGACGCCGTGCTGGCGGACGGTGCCAGGCTCTTCACCGAACTGGCCCTGCGCAAAATCGCCTGAAAAGGCGCACCGCCACCGTACGGGTGTGGCGGTGAGGGGGCGGGTCACGGGTACTGTCGAAGGATGGAACTCGACGACGCCGTTGCGGCGGCACTGGCCCACCCACTGGTGGTGGCCGCCGCGCCCAGCAGCGAGCATCCGGGAATGGTCACGCTCACGCTGCTCACTGGTGAAGACATCATCTGCAACCCGCAACTCGCCGAGCCTGATCCCGGCGAGTCGGACGAGGACGCCCTCATGCGCTTCCATGCGTCACTGGACAAGCTCCTGGTCACCGTCCAGACCACGCTAGACGAGGAACACAGCCTCGACGACGCCATCCCCCTGGTGCGCAGCGCCGACTACTTCACCAGGCCGGAGGCCAGCCCGGCCCTGACCTTCCCCCTCACCGACTACATCGGCGTCGGGCTCGCCTTCGACCTACCCACCGCCGTCATGCCCATCAGCGAGGACCAACTCGCCGGCGACACCGCGGAGGAGGCCGTGAACCGCGCGGCCCGCGCGGTGTTGAACCTGCGCGACATGGCTGAGCAGTTCGGTCTCGCCCCCGTCGTCGAGGACAATTCGATCCTCGTCGTGCACGCCACCGAGGGCAACGACTCCGCCTGGTTCGCGGACCTCCAGACCATGGAGGCGGCGCTCACCCAGATGGAGAGCGTCACCGGCTCGGAATGGGCAGCGGTGCCCGCCTCCCGCGAGGACCTCTTCCTGCTGGACACCGACACCCTGCACTGGCCGGAGTTCCTGGACGTGCTGGAGTCGGTGCACGGCAGCCACAAGGAGGTGTGCCCACTGCCCCACGTGCAGGCGGACCACGCGTGGCGCGAGTGGCTGCCACCAGCGGGGCACCCAGCGGAGCAGAGACTGACCCGGCTGCGCGCCGACATCCACGCCCAGCAGCACGCCGAGCAACGCGAGCGGCTCCAGGCCGGCGGGCCGTTCCCGTCGTCGATGCTGCAGATCGAGCGCTCCGGCCGCTGGGAGACCCTCGCGGTGACCGCCGACGACGTGACCAGCATCCCGCGCACGGACCTGGTGGTCTTCTTCCGCGACGGTGACCAGGAGCCGCTCGGCGTGAGCCTCGGCGACGCACTGGTGCTGTGCCCGCATCTCTTCTCCCTGCACGAGGGCACCTTCCCGCCCCGGCTCCTCGTCAAGCCGCCCACGGACGACGACCGCCGCGCGCTCGATCAGAATCGCGTCCAGTGGGGCGCCCGCGCCTGACAGAGGGGACAATGGGCCGATGCGTCCCATGCTCGCCACCCCCACCGCCACGCCCGGGGTGCCACCCGTCGGGCCGGGCTGGGTCCACGAGATCAAGTGGGACGGCGTGCGCTCGATCGCCGAGACCCGTGGCGGGGAACTGATCCTGTACAACCGCACCGAGGGGCAGATCACCATCGCCTACCCCGAGGTGGTAGCGGGCGCCCGCGGCCTACCTGACGGCCTCATCGTCGACGGCGAACTCATCGCGCTGAACAGCGACGGCGTGCCGTCGTTCCACGCCATCCAACCGCGGATGCACGTGCGCAACGCGGCGCGGGCGGCCAGGTGGTCCGCCGAGCGGCCCGTCACGTTCGTCGCGTTCGACCTGCTGAAGCTCGCCGGCGAGGACCTGACCCGGTTGCCGCTGGCAGAAAGGCGCGCACGGCTGGAGGAGCTCGACCTGGCCCGGCCGCACTGGCAGTTGTCGGACCAGCACGACGACGGCGAGGCGCTCGCCCGGGCCACTCGCGACGCCGGGCTCGAGGGCGTGATCAGCAAACGGGCCGATTCCGTCTATCTTCCCGGAGCACGGACCACGGACTGGGTGAAGACTCCGCACCGCACCGAACTGGTGGGAGTGATCGGCGGTTGGCTCCCGGAGACCACCAACCCGGCACGGCTGGGCGCGGTGTGGATCGGCCACCCGGCTGACGAGGCGACGTTCGAGACCAAAGCGGTGCTGTACTCACTCGGCCGCGTGGGCTCCGGGCTGAGCCACGCGGAGAAGGACATGTTGCTCGAGGTCCTCCGCACGACCGAACGCCCCACCCCGCCCTTCGATCCCGTCCCCTCAGACCCGGCAGTCCGTCGCACGCACTGGGTGGAACCCATGCTGTGCGTCCAGGTGCGCTACCTCAACGTCACGCCCGACGGGGTGCTGCGACAGCCGGTGATGATGCGGCTGCGCCCGGACGTGTCGCCGGCCGAGGCGGCCGTCGCCGAGATCGGTTGAGCCGTCGCCGCTCAGTTGAGCCGCTGCGCCACCAGCACCACGTCGTCGCGGTGCTGGGCACCGGCCCCGTGGGTGACAGAACGCTCGCGGTTGTCGAGGGTGATGACGCTCCACCCGTCGGGCAGTCGTTCGGAGATCAGTTCCGGGCTGAGGAGTTCCCTGCCGTAGGCGGGATGGTCCTCGTGCACCTGGGTGTCGAAGTCTGCGTGGTGCACGACCACGAGGTGGCCGCCGGGCGCTACTAGGCTCGTGAGGAGACCGGCCGTGTGCGCATCCGTGAACAGCGGGACGTAGCTGGCGGTGACCAGGTCGTACTCGGCGTGCGGCAGGAAGGCGGAGCCGAGCTCGCCGTGCACCCACTCCACCTCGACGCCGGCGGCCTTCATGGCCCTGGTGGCACGCTCGATGGCCACCGACGACGGCTCCAGCCCGACGACCTCCCACCCCTGCTGCTCGAGCCAGATGGCGTCGGCGCCCTCGCCCGAGCCGACGTCGAGGGCCAGCCCCGGGGAGAGCTTCGAGGCCTCCGCCACCAGCGCCGCGTTGGGGTTGCCGGACCACATGGCCTCGGAGTGGCTGTAGGTCTCGTCCCAGTCGTGGTCGTGCATGGCTCAAGTATGCCTCTGCCACCGGGGCCGGACGGCTTGTAGTCTTGGCGGCGATGGACACCACCAAGCAGATCGCGACCCTCCCGCCGCTGGAGGAACTGCAGGGCGGCGTGCCGCTCAGCAGGCGCACGGGCGAGCCCCGGCGCCCCGTCGTGCTCGCGGTCGCGTCGGTGCTGCTCTACCTCGCCGTCGCCTCGGCCCTGGGCGCCTACGCCTGGCACTGGTGGATGGCGGCGCACCCGGCCAGCTACGCCAACTCCGCGTGGCTCATCGCGTGGACGGATCCGGCACCGGGCACGTGGTTGTCGCTGACGCTGGAGGTCGCGCTGGCCGCCGCTCTCGCGCTGGCAGCGGGGGCCGCCGGCATCGCCGGTTTCCAGGCCTGGAACGGGTGGCGCTGGGCGCGCTGGGCCGGCCTCGTCGCGGCTGCGCTGATGGGCGGCTTCATGGCCATCACCCACTGGTACGCCGCGGTGCCCGTCGGCCTGACGGCGCTCGGCGCGGGCCTGCTGTTCCTACCGCCCGTCACCCGCTACTTCCGGCACTGGACGCAGGTGCGCGCCACCCCGCCCGCCCCGTACCGCCGGCCCGGTGAGATCCACTACGGCCGGCTCGCCCGGTTCCGCTGACTTATAGACTCCCCAGCATGGCCAACTCGCTCCTCAACGGTCTCTTCCGCGTGCTCCGCGACGCGGCCACCCGCTCGCTCCGGCGCCCGCTGGACGCCCCCGGCGGTGGACCCCGCACCCGCGCGCGCTTCAAGCAGAACGAGTCGCCGCAGGAGCGGCGCAGGGAGGAACCCTCGGGCGACTACCCGGGGGACTTCACGCGCATGCCGGAGATCAGCTACGCCCCCCATCTGGACGGCCGTCCGGACCCGGGCGAGATCGTCTGGACCTGGGTGCCCTACGAGGAGGACCACAGCCGCGGCAAGGACCGCCCCGTGCTGCTGATCGGGCACGACGGCCCCTGGCTCCTGGGGTTGCAGATCACCAGCCAGGACCACGACCGCGATGAGGAGCAGGAAGCGCGCGCCGGCCGGTACTGGGTGGACATCGGCGCCGGCGACTGGGATTCGCAGCGCCGCCCCAGCGAGGTGCGGGTCAACCGGATCATCCGCATCGATCCGGCTACCGTGCGCCGTGTGGGCGCCATCCTCGACGAGTCCACCTTCCGCACCGTCGGACGCGAGGTGGGCAACCACTACTGAGCGGCCATCAGGACGCCGCCTCGGCCTCCAGCAGCAGGCGCTCGAGCCGGTCCGTGTACGGGCCGGGGTGCGTGAGGTTCACCATGTGGGTGCCGTAGCCCAACACCACCAGCCGACCACGCCGGGCCGCGCGCGCGAAACGCCGCTCCTGCCCCCGGAACTGGTCGAACCGGCCGTTGAGGATGGTCACGGGGGCGCCGATGGAGGCCAGGTCGGCGAGCAGGTCGAACTGCGCCGCCGCCCGCACCCCCGCCGCCACCGCGGCCAGATCGGCACGGCCCCGCCGCAGATATGCCTCCGCGCCCGCCGGGCCCAGCACGCGGCGCAGTGGCGCCTCGCCCGCCCGGTCCGTCCAACCGATCAGCCGGCCGTAGAATGCGGCGCTGCGCCGTCCCGGCTGGGTGGAGCACCCGGCCGCCACGAGCGAGCGGACCACTTCAGGGAAGCGGGCGGCGGCGTGGATCGCCAGCATGCCGCCCAGCGAACAGCCCACCAGGTGCGCCGGCCCCGCCGTCGACGCTTCGAGCAGGGCGGCCCTGATGGTGTCGAGGGCGCTCTGAGAGGTGAAGGTCTCGTCGCGACGGCTTCCGTGCCCCGGCAGATCCCGGCTGATGCAGGTCCAGCCGCGTTCGCGGAGCCGCTCCACCTGAGGGTCCCACATGGTCGACGAGGTGCGTAGACCATGGACGAAGACCACCGTGCGGCTCATGCGTCCCACCCTACGACGCCCCACCCACCCGGCACCTCACGGAGGCGGGGCCACTTCTGCCGGTGGTGAACAAGGGGCCGGCCGATTCGGAGCGCCGGGCCGGCGAGTGGTTGAATGACTGTGCAGAAGCACAGGAGAGTCCATGATCACCGTCACAGACCTGCGGAAGGTCTACCACCAGGGCAAGCGTGAAGTGCGCGCCCTCGACGGAGTCTCGCTCACCGTCCCCGCCGGGTCCATCCACGGCGTGATCGGGCACTCGGGCGCAGGCAAGTCCACCCTGGTGCGTTGCCTCACCATGCTGGACCGGCCGTCGTCCGGCACCGTCGAGATCAACGGCGTGGACCTCACCGCTGCCCGCTCCGACGCGCTGCGCACCGCCCGTCGTCGCATCGGGCTCGTCTTCCAGCAGGCCAACCTCTTCGATTCGCGCACCATCCTGGCCAATGTCGCCTACCCGCTCGAGCTCATCGGCGTGGGCCGCGAGCAGCGCCGCGAGAAGGCCCAGGAACTGCTGCGGCTCGTCGGCCTCTCCGACGCGGGCAACGCCTACCCGGCACAACTGTCCGGCGGCATGCGGCAGCGGGTCGGCATCGCCCGGGCCCTGGCCACAGATCCCGACGTGCTGCTCTTCGACGAGCCCACCTCGGCGCTGGATCCGCGCACGACGGACGAGATCCTCGACCTCATCGTGTCGCTGCGCGACCGCAGCCCCCAGGACCTGGCCGTCCTCGTGATCACACACGAGATGCACGTCGTCAAGAAGATCTGTGACTCCGTCTCGCTCCTCGAAGCCGGCCGGATCGTCGAATCCGGGCCGCTCACGCACGTCGTCCAGCGCCTCAGCGGCAGGCTCAGCCAGGCGCTGCTCGGCATCCCGCCGCACTCCCCCGTCGAAGCCAGCGACGCGACCCTCGTCGACGTGCTGGCCAGCGGTGACCGCGCCGCCCTGCCGATGATCGCCCACACCTCGGGCGCCGTCGGCGCGGAGCTCGCGATCGTCGCCGGCTCGGTGGAGCAGCTCGCCGGCACCACGTTCTCCCATCTCCGGCTCGCGGTGCCCCACGGCACCGACGCCAACCGCGTCGTCGACGAGCTGAAACTGCTCGGTGCCGACGCCCGCCTCACCACAGACATCCGTCAGGAGGAACCCATCGCATGATCCTCCTCGACACCTGGTTCAACAACCCCGCGCTGCAGAAGGCGCTGCTCCCCGCGTTCGTCGAGACCATCCAGATGGTGGGCATCTCCAGCATCGCCACCGTCCTCATCGGCCTCCCCCTGGGCGTGGTGCTGTTCGTCACCCAGCGCGGCGGGCTCGCGGAGAACCGGGCGCTCAACTTCGCACTGTCGCCCATCCTGGTCAACATCACCCGTTCGCTGCCCTACGCCATTCTGATGGTGGCGCTCATCCCCTTCACGCGCTGGCTCGTCGGCACCTCTCTGGGCCCCATCGCCGCATCCGTGTCGCTGGCCATCGCCGCCATCCCGTTCTTCGCGCGGCTGGTTGAGACGTCGCTACGCGACGTGCACGTCGGCAAACTGGACGCCGCCCACGCCATGGGCTCGACGAAACTGCAGTCGGTCGCCAAGGTGCTGATCCCCGAGGCCATGCCCGCGCTCGTCGCGTCGATCACCACCACGGTGGTCACCATCGTCGGCTACTCGGCCATGGCCGGCCTCATCGGGGGCGGCGGCCTGGGCCGGTTGGCCTACAACTACGGGTTCCAGCGCTACCAGGCGGACGTGATGATCGTCACCGTCGTCATCCTGGTGGTACTGGTCCAGGTCATCCAGATGGCCGGCGAGGCCGTCACCAAGAAGATCGACCACCGCTGACCCATCCCACAGACTCCCGCCGTCAGGCGGGCGGCCCTTCGGGGCCACAGTAAGGAAGATGGCCGACTTGTTGTCGGCCCAGTAGCTAAGGAGAAAGACCTATGCGCAAGATCCTCACCGCCGTCGCTGCCTCGTTGGCAACCGTCATGGCCATGACGGCCTGTGGCTCTGACGCCGCCACGCCCGGAGCCGACGCCTCGCTCGACTCGGCGAACCCCACCAAGGTCGTCGTCGGCGCCAGCCCCGTGCCGCACGCCAAGATCCTCGAATTCGTCAAGGAGAACCTGGCTGCCGAGGCAGGCATCGACCTGGAGATCCAGGAGTTCGACGACTACGTGCTGCCCAACGAGGCGCTCGCGTCGGGTGAACTCGACGCCAACTACTTCCAGCACGTGCCGTACTTCGACAACCAGGTGGCGGAGAAGGGCTTCGAGTTCGAGCACGGCGAGGGCGTCCACATCGAGCCCTTCGCCCTGTTCTCCGACAGGCACGAATCGGCGGACCAGGTGCCCGACGGTGGCGTCATCGCGCTGACCAACGACCCGTCGAACCAGTACCGCGGCCTGAAGCTCCTCGAAGAGGCCGGCCTACTGCAGGACATCGCCGAGGACACCACCGCGCTGACCATTTCCGACGAGCAGAACCCGAAGGGACTGAAGTTCGAGGAGGCGCAGCCCGAGGTCGTCGTGCAACAGCTCGAGGACCCGAAGGTCGACGCGGCGCTGATCAACGGCAACTTCATCCTCAACGCGGGCCTGAACGCCGATGACGCGATCGCCATCGAAGCCGTCGAGGGCAACCCGTACGCCAACATCCTCGCGTGGCGCACGGACAACACCAACCCCGGTGTCGCCAAGCTCGAAGAACTGCTGCACTCCGACGAGGTGGCCGAGTTCATCAAGCAGGAGTGGCCTGCCGGTGACGTGATCCCCGGCTGATCACATCCCTTTGACGACGGGGCCACGCGGGTGATCCGCGTGGCCCCGTCGCCGTGTTTCCCCTTGTGATATTCGGTTTCCCGGACTCTTCTCCCCGGGCGCACCCGGGCGTACATTGTTTTCAAGACCCGGGCGACACCGCCCGAGCCGGTTGGAAACAGGGGGATTCTGATGCGGCACATCACGAGGTGGATCATGGCTGCGCTGACGCTTGCGTTGGTCGCGGCGGGCTGGGTGGCGGCGCCCCCGGCCCAGGCCTTCGACGTCTACACCACGCCGGGGGAACACATCAGCGCCGGACGCGAATGGCGCACCTGGTGCGAGCCCTACTCGCAGACCGCGCGCTGCACGTCGCAGCTGAAGGTGGGCGGCGTGTGGACGTTCAACAACCTCACGTACCTGCCGTCGCCGAGGAGCCTGTGGACCGGCAATCCCCTGGCCACCCCGGGCGAGCACGACATCAACGGTCGCACCTGGTGGACCGAATGCGAAACGGCCACCACCGGCCGCAACGGCTGCCGTTCCTACCTGTGGAACGGGCGGCAGTTCGTGTTCAACAACATCGTGCAGTTCGGCACGATCCGCCCGGATCTCGCCACCCTCTACTGGTACCGGCCGCCCGCGACGCAGGCACCGTCCGTGCCGGCACCCAGCGCCTACAACATCAACAAGGGCCCCAACGCGACGAACCGGGTGACTCTCACGTTCGATGACTGCCCCACGTCGCTGTCGGCCTTCAAGACCACCGTCAGCGCGGCCACGGACCTGGGCATCGCGCTGGTGCTGTTCCCGACGGGCAACTGCATCAGCGCCGGACGGTTCGACGCCGCCTTCGCCCGCTCCAAGGGCCACTACGTGTTCAACCACTCCATCACCCACCCCAACCTGACGACGCTGACCTATTCGCAGGTCGTCCACGAGCTGGGCGCTCCGGGCGTGGTGACCACCTACGGCCGGCCACCCGGTGGTTCCTACAACACCGACACCGTGAAGCGGGCCTACGCCGCCGTCGGGATGAAGATCTGGCTGTGGAACCTCGACACCTTGGACTACCGGGGCCGCACCAGCGAGCAGCTGATCAACACCGTCGTCACCTCGGCCCGGCCCGGCGACAGCGTGCTGATGCACATGAAGTGGTACGCGTTCAACGGGCCCACGCTGAGGGCGATGCGCGACGGGCTGAAGGCCCGCGGCATCGGGGTGTGCGTCAACCGCGGCCCTGTCGTGGCGAAGCCCGCTGGGCTCGCCTGCTGAGCCACACGAGATCCATGTCCAGCGGCCGGCCATGCTTCTTGATCGAAGCCGAGGGGAAAGTTGAGCAGATCCATACATTGTCGAGGAACAGTGGACGTATCAGCCGGAAGGACCGGCACCTGAATGAGGGAGACCACCATGATCACCAAGCGCAGGATCGCCGCCATCGCCGCCGCAGCCGCGGCAGTCGTCGCTATGACCGCCACCTCCGCCGGAGCAGTCGAACCCACCGGCCGCGAGTTCGCCGACCACGTCCGCATGATGGCCCAGTCAGAGAGGGGCCTCGACGGCACCCACAACCCCGGCATGCACCAGGGATTCTCCGGCATGGAGCACCACCACTCCTCCTGACCGGAAGGTCACCTCGTCACGCGATCCCCACCTGGCCACAAGCCGAGCGGGGATCGAACAGGTTGCCCGTGCCGAGCCTTCCCCCGCCCCGGCCCCGCCGCCACCGCGCCAGAACCACAGCGTGTCTTGATCGATTCTTGACCCTCCGCGGGTTGGTTCCCGAGCTGAGGGTGAATAGCCTCGAGGGGAGTCCGGCGATCCCCGTCGGCCAGGAACGGAGCACCAACACATGTCACGTACGAAGCGGATCACCGCCACCGTGGCCGGGCTGGCCCTCACAGCCACCCTGGCAGCCTGCGCAGACCAGAGCGCCACGACCTCTCCGGCAGCCTCTGCCTCCCCCACAGTTACATCCAGGGCCACGGAGTCAGCGTCTGCGAGCGCCTCGTCAGACGTCGCCGCGGACCACAACGAGCAGGACATCACCTTCACTCAGATGATGATCATCCATCACGAGGGTGCCATTGAGATGTCTGAGCTGGCCATCGAACGGGCCGAAAACGCCGAGGTCGTCGAACTCGCCAAGCGGATCTCCGCAGCCCAAGGACCCGAGATCGACGAGATGACCACCTGGTTGGGCGCTTGGGGCGAAGACGTCTCCCCCGACGACCACGGCGGCATGGACATGGGTGGCATGGACATGGACGGGATGACCCAGGAGGAGATGATGACTCAGCTCGACGCACTGTCCGGCGCCGAGTTCGATCAGGCGTTCCTCGAGGCCATGATCGCCCACCACCAGGGGGCGATCGAGATGTCCGAGCAGCAGTTGGCTGAGGGCCAGAACCCCGATGCTCTCTCATCGGCGCAGAAGATCATCGACGACCAGCAGGCTGAGATCACCGAGATGCAGGAGTTGCTCACCAGCCTCTGACCCGACGCCTGGTGCGCGGACAAAGGACAACCGGGCCGAACCGGCAGTTGACCCCGCGATGCGGTGGCTAGGGTTGTCCTCATGACCCGCGCTGTTCTCTTCGACCTCGACGGCACGCTCGCCGACACCGTGCCGCTCATCGCCGAGTACATCGCCGGGGCGCTCAATGCCCACGGCATCGAGTGCGTCCCGCGCGACGTCTACCCGCTGATCGGCCGCCCCATCGAGTTCGCGATGGGCGAGTTGCACACGTTCGCCGACGACCCGGAGCGCATGAACCGCATCATCGTGGAGTACCGCGACGCCCTCCACCTCGCGGTCAACGCCGCCGGTTCGAAGCTGGTCCTCCCCGGCGTGCGGGAGATGTTGGAGGACCTGCGTCTGGCGGGCTACCGCATCGGCGTGGTGACGGCGAAGGGCACCGCCTCGGCCATCCACCTGCTCGACATCACGGAGTTGAGCCACCTCATCGACGCCCTGGTCACCACCGAGGACGTCGAGCACGGCAAGCCCGCGCCGGATTCGGCGCTGCTGGGCCTCGAGCGCCTCGAGGTCCAGGCTGAGGGCACTTGGTACGTGGGCGACGCCGTGAGCGACATGACCATGGCCATCGCGGCCGGGATGCGCCCGCTGGGCATCACCACCGGCGCCGCGACCCGCGAAGAGCTGCTCGCCGGCGGGGCCGAGGTGGTTGTGGACTCCGCCGCCGAGGTCACGGCATTGCTGACCACCGACCGCTGAAATTCAGAGGGAGGTTTCTGCCACATCGGGGCCATAAGCGGGCGATGTGGCAGGAATCTCCCTCCGTTTCCCGGTCACCTCGGGCTGGGCGGTCGCAGATGCAGGCCGGAACGCAGTTCCGCCTGCAAGGAGAGCTTCGTGGCCTCCCAGGAGTGGTGCACCTGGTTGAAGGCCAACCCCACGGGCGTGTAGCCGAGGTCACGCAGGCCGAGGTAGCGCTCGTAGTCCTCGTCGCGGTACTCGTGGAACTCCGCGCTGTCGCACTCCAGGACGAGGGACCTGCCCACAAGGAGATCGACTCTCCCCACCCCCGCGATCCATACCTGGGCCTGCACCGGGATCCGTTGCTGCTGCAGCCAGAGCCTCACCCGGGTCTCGGAGCCGGATTCCGCCAGCGGGCTGAAGAACTTCAGCACCCGCTGCTTCCGCGCCGGGGCATCGGCGATCAGCAGCTCCGCTTCGGTGCGGGTGATCAGTTCCTTGTGGGCTGCAGATTCCAGCACCATCAGCGCCTCTTCCGGGCTGTGGTGCCGGATGACCTGAGCCAGACAGTCCTTGACGGGGAAGACCGCCTGTCCCGGAAGCGCCGCGGTGTGGCGGTGCCAACCTGCCCGCCCCACCGTGACCCCCTTCCCCACGACGATGTGCGGCTTCGGATGAGAAGGGGTCCAAAGCCCGTGATGCTTGCAGCCAGACAGGCAGCCCAGCCGACCGCCCACCCGCACAGCCTCGATCAGCCAGGATTCCGCAGTGGGGTGGGCGTACCAGCCGTGGGCCACCCTGGTCAGGGTGCCCGCCGACACGGCCGCTTCGATGTTCTTGCCCGTCCATTCCTTGGCCAGGAGGTCGGCACGGGAAATGACGAGTTGGGTCATCGGAATCTGGAGGGAGATTTCTGCCACATCGGGCTGTTTACGGGCGATGTGGCAGGAATCTCCCTGCGAATTTCATTGCCATGTTCCATGGCAGCACTGTGGCCGGTCAGACCACCGATTCACCGTTGTCCACAGCTTCCGCCACGCTGGCCTCGAAGCCGCCCTCGGCGTAGACCGGGTAGAAGCCCAGCGCCTCGTTGACCTGCAGCATGTGGCGGTTCTCCTCGGCGTTCCACGTCAGGATGGCCTGGGCGTTGGGCTCCTTGTCGCGCACCTGGATCAGGTTGGCGGCCTTCACGAGCATGCCCAACCGGTGGCCCCGGTGGTCCGGCAGCACGATCGTGTCCCACTGGTCCACGAAGGCCAGCGGATTGGCCCGGTCCACATGCATCTCGCTCAACGCCACCAGGTCTCCGGTGGGCAGGTGCCGCACCACGGCCCGGTAGATCCGGTCGGTCAACAGCCGTACCGCCTCGGCCTGCCGGACGCGCTCGGCGTCCCATGTGCGTTCCACGACGGTGAGCTCACCCTGCGGGGGATCCACCGCCATCCGCTCCATCAGAACCGCGTAGCCCGCCAACATTCCCTCGGGCATCTGCCCTTCGACGGTGACCACCTCGTAGTCGGCACCCGCCACCCCCTGCGCCTCGGCCAGCGCCTCGGCGGGATCGACGAGGGGCCGGGCGAAGTCGTACCGGCTGACGCGCTCCGCCTGCTTGAGCTTCAGCCCATTCGCCAGCGCCAGCTTCACTCCCCCATGGCCGGGGTCCACTCCACCGAAGCCCGACGACGGCCTCAGCGGCGCGTCGACGATGTTCGTGGTGATCCACACCTGGAACAGGGTGACGCCCTCGGCCACGAGCACCTCGCGCACCGTGTCGGCCAGCGCCTGCCCCAACCCGGTCCCACGGTGGGACGGGGTGACGTACAGCGTGACGTAGGCCAGCTCCGGCTGGTCCACCATGTTGCGGGCTGTGCGCGCCCACCCCGCGGCGACTTCGGCGTCGCGGGCCAGGAACCACCGGGTGGCCCATTCCTTCTCGGCCCTGGCGGAGACGAGATCCGCCTCCGGATCGACGTCCCACTCGGGCCCGCCGATGATCTCGCGGTTGCATTCGGTTTCGAGCCGCTTGTGGTCCGCCCAATCGGGGTCGGAGGCCAGTTCGGGCAGAGGGATTTCAAAGATGTTCATGATGAGTCCTAAAGAGGTGCGATGAGGTCGTCGGGAAAGGCTGCAGCGGCGTTGCCCGGGGCCGCGAAACACATCGGCACACACAGCGACAACGCCTGGGAAAACCCGCGCGCTCAGAGCCTCATCATCATGGAAAACACCTTGGCACTGGGACGACGGCTGCGCAAGACCCCGTGCGGAAATTAACCCGAGCGTGCGGCCCGGTCTACAGTGGAGGCGCCCTCGAGAGAAAGCACGATCTGCATGAGCGAGACCCCCGTCGAGTCGGAGCACCGCGACACTGACGCGTCCCCCGTTCTCCAGCCGGATTCCTTCGGTCGCTGGATGGCCCGGCTCCTCAAGGGCATCGCCGTCGGCGTCGGCGCGATCCTGCCAGGCCTGTCCGGTGGCGTGCTCGCGGTGATCTTCAAGCTCTACGACCCGCTGATCCGCTTCCTCGCCAATCCGCGCCGCAACTTCCTGCGCAACGTGTTGTTCTTCATCCCCGTCGGCATCGGCGTCGGGCTCGGCATCCTCGGCTTCGCCGTCGTGGTCGAGGCGGCCTTCGGCAAGTACGCCGCGCAGTTCGTGTGCCTGTTCATCGGCTTCGTCATCGGCACATTCCCGTCGCTCTACTACCAGGCCGGCAAGCGCGGGCGCAGCACCCAACACCTCGTCATCATGGCGGTCTCCGCCGCCGCGATCTTCGCGCTGATGCTGGTGGGCGGCCAGTCCGGCGAACTCCTGCACGTGGAGCCCAGCATCCCCGCCTGGTTCGGCTCCGGCGCCCTGATCGGCCTGGGCCTCATCGTCCCCGGCATGAGCCCCTCGAACTTCCTCATCTACTTCGGCCTCTACGACAAGATGGCCAGCGGCATCAAGGCGCTGGACCTGGGCACGGTCATCCCGCTCGCGCTGGGCCTCATCGTCTGCGTGCTGATCTTCGCCAAGGCCGCAGCGTGGGCCTTCGACCGCCACTACGCGGGCATGTACCACTTCATCCTGGGCATGGTGGTCGGTTCCTCGCTCGCCATCTTCCCGACGGTGGTCTTCCCCGCCTTCTCCGCCGAGGGGCTGCGCGCCGCAGACCTGAGCTTCACCAACGCGGTGCTCTTCGCCGTCGTGCTCCTGGTGGTGGGCGTCATCGCGTCCTGGCTGTTCAGCAAGGTGGAGGACCGGGTGACGGATCAGCGCGAGGCCCTGGTGGAAGCTGCCGACGAATAGCTCCGGGCAGCAATGGAGCGGGCGACGGGAATCGAACCCGCGTGTTCAGCTTGGGAAGCTGACGCTCTACCATTGAGCTACGCCCGCGTTTGCGAACCCAAGACTAGCAGGCATCCAGCCCCCGTCCGCAGCACCCCGAAATTGGCAGGACATGAGTAGGCTTGGAGCCGTGACTGACGCACAGCCCCACCTCAAACGGGATGAGCGCGCCATCACGCGCCTGGCCATGGCCCACGACGCGTCACATTTCCTGTTGACGCCGGCCGCCGTCGTCACCCCCACCAGCGTGGAGGACGTCTCAGACCTGATGGCGGAGGCCTCCTTCATCCGTCAGCCCATCACGTTCCGCTCAGGCGGCACCAGCCTGTGCGGGCAGTCGGTGACCGACGGAGTGCTGGTCGACGTGCGCAAACACTTCCGCGGGGTGGAGGTCCTCGACGGCGGCGAACGGGTCCGCGCCGGAGCCGGAGCCACTCTCGCGGCGGTCAACGCGCGGCTCGCGCCGTACGGCCGGCGGATGGGGCCGGACCCCACCAGCGAGGTGGCGTGCACCATCGGCGGCATCATCGCCAACAATTCCAGCGGCATGCTGGCCGGCAACCACGAGACGGCCTATCACACGCTCGAGTCGATGGTGTTCGTCCTGCCAAGCGGACGCATCGTCGACACCGCTGATCCCACGGCCGACATCACTCTCCGGCTGGAGGAGACCAAGCTGATCGGCGGGCTCCACATGCTGCGCAACCGGTTGCGCACCAACCCCACCTCGATCGCCGAGATCAACCGCCTCTTCAGCATCAAGAACACCATGGGCTACGGCATCAACGCGCTGCTGGAGTTCCACCGCCCCGTCGACATCATCCCCCACCTGCTGGTCGGCTCCGAGGGCACGCTGGGGTTCGTCGCGGAGGCCACGTTCCGCACCGTGCCGCGCTACAGCCACTCGGCGGCGGCGCTCGCGGTGTTCCCCAACCTCGACGCCGCGGCCACCGCCGCCCAGGGACTCGTCGAACACGGGTTCGAGGCGATCGAATTGATGGACGTGGCGGCGCTGCGCGTCGTGCGCGAGCAGCCCACCGCGCCGTCGATCATCCGCGACGCGGACCTCACCACGCAGGCGGTGCTGCTCGTCGAGCTCCACGACACCTCAGCGGAGAACCTCGCAGAGCGCGTTGCCCGGGCGGAGAAGGCGCTGGGCGAACTGAACGCAGTGGACGTCGTCGAACTCACCACGGATCCCACGCAGCGCAACGCGCTCATCGAACTGCGCCGGGGCCTCTACGCCCTGGTGGCCGGCGCGCGTGCCTCTGGCACCACCACCATGCTGGAGGACCTGAGCCTGCCGCTCGAGAACTTCGCAGACATGTGCAAGGCCCTCGACGTGCTGTTCGACAAGCACGGCTACGGCATCGACAACGTGCCCCTGTTCGCCCATGCGCGTGACGGCAACATCCACTTCCTGCTCAGCGAACGCTTCGATCAGCCCGCCGGTCTGCTGCGCTACCGGAAGTTCACCCGCAGCCTGGTGCGCGAGGTGTTGCGCCGCGGAGGCGTCCTCAAGGCGGAGCACGGCACGGGGCGCGCCATGGCGCCGTTCGTCAACGCCCAGTACGGCGACGAGCTGTACGAGGTGATGCGCGAGATCAAGCACCTCTTCGACCCGGCGGGCATCATGAACCCCGGCGTCATCATCTCCGACGACCCCGACGAGCACCTGCGCAACCTCAAGCTCATGCCCACCATCGAGCCGGAGGTGGACTCCTGCATCGAGTGCGGCTACTGCGAATCGGTGTGCCCCTCGCGCGACCTGACGATCACCCCCCGCCAGCGCATCGTGCTGCGCCGCGAACTGGCCGCCCGCCAGTCGGACCACGAGCTGCTCGACCAGATCACCGACGACTACCTCTACGCCGCCATCGAGACCTGCGCAGTCGACGGAATGTGCTCGGTGGCGTGCCCCCTCGGCATCAACGTCGGCGACCTCGTGCGTCACCAGCGACAGGAACTCGCGCAGGGCGTGGAGAAGACCGCCTGGACGTCGGCGGCGAAGCACTGGGGGCTGGCCACCCGGATGGGCTCCGCGGCCCTCACCATGGCCAAGACCACCACCCCGCTCGCCCTGGCCGTCACCAGCGCCGGCCGACGCCGGCTCGGCGAGGAGGCCGTCCCCGGGTACGACGAGGACCTGCCTCGCGGAGCCGGCCTGAAGCGCAGGCCGCACCGGAGGGACCGCGGCCGCATCTACGGGGTCGCCGCGTACTTCCCCAGCTGCCTCCAGACGGTCCTCGCCCCCGCCGGGCAGGGCACGTTCCAGGCGTTCCGCGACGTCTCCAACCGGGCGGACGTCTCCGTCTCGCTGATCAACGCCACAGACCTGTGCTGCGGCGCCCCCTGGAAGGCCAAGGGGCTCGTCGAGGGCTACGAGATCATGACGGCCAAGACCCTCAAGAGCATCGACGTGCACGGCCCCGACGGCGCCAGCCTGCCCATCGTGATCGACGCCTCCAGTTGCGCCCTGGCGCTCCAGGAGATGGCCGAGGGGCACGACATCGAGGTCCTCGACCTCGTCCAGTTCACCGCGGAGCACCTCCTCCCGCACCTGAAGGTCACCCACCCCATCGACTCCATCGCGCTGCACCCCACGTGTGCGTCCACCCGGATGGGGATCAACGAGCACCTGCTGGCCATCGCCAACGCCATCAGCGACGACGTGGTGGTGCCGGACAGCTGGGCCTGCTGCGGCTGGGCCGGCGACCGGGGGGTGTTGCACCCCGAGCTGACGGAGTCGGCGACGCGGGAGATGGCCGAGGAACTCGGAGGTCGGCAGTTCGCCGCGTACGCGTCCACCAACCGCACCTGCGAACTCGCCATGACCCGCGCCACCGGGCAGACCTACCGCCACATCATCGAACTGCTCGCCCAGGCGACCCGCCCCTGAGCTGACCGCTTGGTCTCGCCGGGGCGTCCCTCAGGAGGCGGCGGCGGCCTCGATCAGCTCGGCGAGCCCCAGGTCGCGCGACTCGGGCGTGAACCCCATCCGCACCACCACCAGGTCCAGGCTGGGCGCGACATACATCCGCTGGCCGTCGTGGCCCTGCGCCCAGAACAGGTCCTCGGGGAGGTCCGGGTGGGCCAGGGTCCCGTCGCCGCGCAGGTTCGTCCACCACGACGACGCGTAACCCGCCTCCTCCGTGGCGTACTCCCCGGTGTCGGCGCCGGTCAGCGGCACGACGGTGGTGGACTCCTTGACCCAGCCCTCCGGCAGCAGCCGGACATCGTCGACCACGCCGTCGTCCAGCACGAACTGGCCGATCCGGGCCCAGTCGCGGGGCGTGGCCCACAGGTAGGACCCGCACACCGGCGTGCCGGCCGCGTCCGGTTCCAGCACCGCTGAGGCCAACCCGAGCGGGGCGAACAACTGTTCGCGCGGCATGGTCGGGCCCGCCCCCAGACGATCGTTCAGGACCGAACACACCAGGTTCGTCGACCCCGACGAGTACTGCTGGAACGTCCCCGGCTCGTGCGCCGCGGGCTGCCCGGCGACGTAGGCCGCCATGTCGTCGGAGTTGAACAACATCTCCGTGATGGGCGTGCCCAGGTCGTACTCCTCATCCCATTCCAGCCCGCTGGTCATCCGCAGCAACTGGTCGACGGTGATCCCAGCGCGCTCATCCGTCCACTCCGGGCGGAGGTTGGCGTCGTCGAGGGCGACCGCCCCCTGCATCACCGCACGACCCGTCAGGAGGTTCGTCACGGACTTGGTCATCGACCAGCCGAGCTGAGGCGTGTTCGCCGTGAAGCCGTCGGCGTAGCGCTCGCCCACGATGACGCCGTCCTTCACCACCACGATGGCACGGGTGCCCAGCGCCCCCGCCTCGTCGTCGGACAGCCCGTCGCCGAAAGCGCGTCCGATCGCGTCGTCGAGGGAGGCGTCCAAGGCCGGCTCGTCCGTCAGCAGGGTGGTGGGCGGCAGTGCCTCGGAGGTCGGGAAGACGGGGCGTCGCGGCGACAGGGTGCAGCCCAGGCCCTCCGTGTAGTAGGCGGTCTGGCCCGCCAGCACGCCCAGCACGTTGACGTAGGCGTAGCTGCCGTTCTTGAACTGGGTCAGGAAGGGCACCAGGGGGTTGGGCGGCAGGTCCTCCGAGGCGTCGGTGCGCCCCGCGATCTCCGTGACCGCGCACAGGCTGTGCGCCGCATAGCCGGTGCCCGTCCGCAGCAGCGGACGCATGTAGAGGTAGCCCGCCAGCACCATGGTCAGCACGAGTGCGAGCACGACGCCCACCACGACCCACCGCGGCCGGCGGCGTTCCACCTTCGTGGCCATTCAGTCGCCCAGGTTGGTGCCGACCCCGCGCGCGGCGCGGACCCACTCGTGGTCCACGGGCACGGTCTTCAGGTTGCCGGCGACGTCCTCCAGCGGGACGGGCACCGCCGCGCCGCACTGCGAAGCGACCGTGATACCGAAGGTGCCTTCCGCCACGAGATCCGCCCCGGCAGATCCCAGCAGGGTGCCCAGCACCCTGTCGTTGGCGTCCGGGATGCCACCGCGCTGCACGTACCCCAGGATGGTCACGCGCGACTCCAGCCCGGTGATCTGCTCGAGCGATTCGGCCAGCTTGAAGGCGTTGTTGCGGTGGCTCGCCACCACCGCGTCGCGGTGCTTGTCTGCGGCGGCCTTCGCCTCCGCGGTGGAGGCGTGCTTGCGCAGCACCTCCGCAGCGGCCAGGTCCGCCGAGTCCTTCTCGTCGCGGGCGCCCTCGGCCAGCGCGATGACGGAGAAGTTGCGGCCCGAGGCGGCCCGCCGGTGGACCGATTCCGCCACGGCCTCCACCGAGTACGGGATCTCCGGGATCAGGATCACGTCGGCCCCGCCGGCGATGCCTGCGCCCAGCGCCAGCCAGCCGGCCTTGTGGCCCATGATCTCCACGACGATGATGCGGTGATGCGAGTGGGCTGTGGAGTGCAGCCTGTCCACGGCCTCCGTCGCGATGCCCAGCGCCGTGGAGAAGCCGAAGCTGGTCTCCGTGTGCGCGATGTCGTTGTCGATGGTCTTCGGCAGGTGGATGACGTTGAGCCCCGCCGCGGCGAGGCGCTTTGCGTTCTTGGCCGTGCCGCCGCCCCCGATGCACACGAGGCCGTCGAGGTCGTTCTTCTCGTAGTTCTCGACGATCGTGGACGTCATGTCGCGTACCTCGCCGTCGATCACCATCTTGTGCGGCTTGTCCCGCGAGGTGCCCAGGATGGTGCCGCCGATGGTGAGGATGCCCGACAGCGCGTCCGAGTCGAGCACCTGGAAGTTGTTCTCGACGAGGCCCTTCAGCCCGGAACGGAAGCCGAGCAGCTCCATGCCGTGCTGCCCGATCGCCGCCTTGCCGAAGCCGCGGATGGCCGCGTTCAAGCCGGGCGAGTCGCCGCCTGCCGTCAGAATCCCGATGCGCTTTGCCATGTGCCCACCCTAGAGCGGCGAGGCCCGGCCCGTGGGCCGTTCCGCGCCCGCGAGCAACGGCCATCCGTGGCATCCCTGAACTGACCCGGGACGCGGCCCTCCCGGCTGTCGGCGGGACGGGTCGACGACCTACAGTGGATCCATGTCGATCGAACAGAACCGGCTGCAGGAACTGCGGTGCGCGGACCAGGACCGTGAATTGGTGGCGCAGTTGCTGAACAACGCCTACGCCGACGGGCGGCTGACGTTCGACGAACACGCGGACCGCATCGCCAAGGCCTACGACGCCAAGACCTTCGGCGACCTCACCCCCCTGACGACCGATCTGGTGGCCCCGCAGCCCCAGCCCGTCGTCGAACCGTATTCGGCCCCCACCCCGGCGGGGTCGCCGGACCGCAGGCCGGTGCCCGCCCAATTCGCCGGGCCGCCCGCCGTGCCTGGAATCGACGCGTTCACCGGCGGCAACGCCGTCATGTCGACGTTCAAGCCCGGCCAACTCCACACGATCGCTTCCAACGTGACGGTCAACTCGTGGCTGGGTGATGCCAGGATCGACCTGGTGGGCGCGGCCTTCGAGAGCCGCGACACCACCATCAACGTCGGCGGGCTCATGGGCGAGATCAGCATCCGCGTGCCCGAGGGCGTCTCCGTGGACCTGTCCCGGTTGAACATGATCATGGGCGAATCGAAGGTGGACGGTGCCGTGCCCCACCCGGACGGCATCCGGCTGCGGCTTGTCGGCACCTTCATCATGGGTGAGGTCACCGTGTTGGGCCCCGACACGACCCGCGTCCGCAAATACCAGAGGTTCACCCGTTGATGAATGACCTGTTCGACCCGCCCGGCACCCCCTGGCAGCGTCTCTCCGGTAACTACCTGACCCAGAAAATGATCCTCATCCCGCTGGGATGGGGGTTCTTCTTCGCGTTTCTCGCGGTGCCCGTGCTCCTGTGGGGCACCAGTTGGATGCGCTGGTCCTTCTTCGCCCTGGCGGTGGTGGTGATCGCGTGGCGGATGATCCGCGCGCCGCGGGTCTTCCGACGGTGGGGTTACGCCGAACGCGACGAGGACGTCTACCTCACCCGCGGCCTCTGGAGCCGGAGCCTGCAGTGCGTGCCCTACGGCCGCATGCAACTCGTCCAGGTCCAGTCCGGGCCGCTCGACCGGTTGTTCGGCCTTGCCACCGTGCAGATGATCACGTCGTCCACCAGCGGCACCGTCACCATCCCGGGACTCCCCGCCGCTGACGCGGCCGCTCTGCGCGACCGCCTGATCGCCCGCGGCGAGCAGCAGCAGGCCGGGATCTGATGACCCACGGGCCTGATTTCCTCCCGCCCCTGCCTCCCCCGGATCCGGCGGACCGCGTCGAGGCGGCAGATCCGGTGGTGGCGCCGTCCTTTGCTCCGCCTCCGCCGATCGTCCCCCAGGACGACACCCCGGTGCAGCAGCTCGACCCGACGACCTTCCCGCCGCCCCACCCGTTCGAGCCGCAGGCCCCCCGCGCCAAGATCATCGAGCGTCCCCATCCCCTCACGGGCCTCGCCCGCGGCGGGATCGCGCTGGTGGCGGGCGGCTACTTCATCACGCGCGAGATCCTCGAAGGCTCCTCGGGCTTCGGCAGCAGCGCCCTGTTCATCGGCGGCGGTCTGCTCCTCGTGGCGCTGATCGCCGGCATCTCGGGGATCTTCACCTGGCGCACCACCACGTTCATCGCCGACGACGACGAGTTTCGCGTCGAGCGACGCTTCCTCTCCGAGACCTCCACGAAGGTGGACTACACCAAGGTGCAGTCCGTCGAGGTCTCCCAACCGCTCATAGCGCGGCTCATGGGGCTGGCCAAGGTGCACATCGACGTCGGCGGTGCCGGCGGTGTGGACCTGGCGTTCCTCTCCCTCAGCCGCGCAGAGTCGCTGCGCGAGCACCTCGTCGCGCGGATGCGGCAGGCCCACATCCCCGTCGGCGCTCCGCAGTACCCGGCCGACGCCGTGCCCCCCCTGGGCGGCCAGCCCCCGGCGCAACTCCCCCAGGCCCGGGAGGACCTGGTGGTGGCGGTGCCGGCGAGCAACCTGCTGCTGGGCGCACTCGTGTCGTTGGGCACCGGGGCTGCCGTGGTGGGCGGCGGCATCCTGGTGGTCTTCGCGCTCCTCGCCCAGACGCCCGTCACCATGCTCGCCGCGGCCCTGGGCATCGGCGGCTGGATCTGGAACCAGACCGGCCGCAACTGGAACTTCCGCATGACGCGCAGCGACGGCGCGCTCCGGCTCACGCGCGGTGCACTGAGCACCACCAGCCAGGGCCTGCGCCCCAACCGCATCCAGGGCGTGGCGATCAAGCAGGACCTCCTGCAGCGCGCCACCGGGCTCTACCAGATGACGGTGACGGTGCTGGGCTACGGCGACCCGTCCGGCGATGAGAACCGGCAGACCAACGCCGTCGTCCTCCCCTACGGGACCTGGGACGACGTGCTCACCGTGCTGCGCGCCCTGTGGCCTGAGGTGGACCTCACCCAGGTGCAGGCGCACCCCCAGCCGGAACGGGCCCGCTGGCTCACGCCGTTCAACTTCAGCAGCCACACCTGGGGCATCGGCGAGCACGTCGTCGTGACGCAGCACGGGTTGCTCGAGCGGGTCATCAGCATCGTGCCGCATCGGCGGATGCAGTCGGCCAGCATCCACCAGGGCCCCCTGCAGCGCCGCCTGAAACTAGCGCACGTGCACGTCCACACCACCGACGGCCCGGTCACCCAGAAGCTCTACCACCTCGACGAGGCCGACGCCCGGCGGGTCTTCGACGAACAGGTCGCCCGCGCCCGGATCGCCCGGGCCACCGCCTGAGTCCCAGCAATCCGGGTGCGCCCTATTTGATCGTGCCAAGCTCCGCTACGCTTGTGCGTCATGAGCATCATCCTTGGCATCGATGTTGGCGGCTCCGGCATCAAAGGCGCACCCGTCGACCTGGCAGCTGGCGACTTCCTGACGGACCGCAAGCGCATCCCCACGCCGGAGAAGTCCACCCCGAAGAACGTCGCAGCCGTCATCGCCGACATCATCGAGGAGTTCAAGGACCAGATCGGTGACGGTCCCGTCGGCATCACCATCCCGGCCCCCGTGGTGCACGGCCGCATCCCGTTCATCGCGAACCTCGACCAGAAGTGGGCCGGCCTGCAGGCCGACCAGTTCCTCGAGGACAAGCTCGGCCGCAAGATCACGCTGGTCAACGACGCCGACGCCGCCGGTCTCGCCGAGGTGCACTTCGGCGCCGCCAAGGGCCACCCCGGCCTCGTCATCCTGACCACGCTCGGCACCGGCATCGGCACCGCGATCATCTACCGCGGCGTGCTGATCCCCAACGCCGAACTGGGCCACATCGAGATGATGGGCAAGGACGCCGAGACCCTGGCCGCCTCGTCGGTCAAGGACAAGGAGGGCCTGTCCTACCAGGTCTGGACCGAGGAGCGCCTGCAGCCGTACTACTCGCGCCTGGAGATGCTGCTGTCGCCGGACCTGTTCGTCGTCGGCGGCGGCGTGAGCCGCGACTGGGACAAGTTCGGCCCGCAACTCAACCTCACCACGGAGATCATCCCGGCCAAGCTGCGCAACCGCGCGGGCATCATCGGTGCGGCCATCGCCGCCCAGGACGCCGCGGAGAACCCGGACCTCCTCGCCAAGCCGCACTGACACCGTCAGGACTCGCTGTGCCCCTTGCCCAGCGGGTCCGGACCGGGGACGGGGTCTGATGCCCCGGGCGTGGCGACGCCGAGGTTCACGTCGCCCGCCTCGTACGTGGCGTTGAGCCGTCGGTAGGTGCGCGTGAAGAAGACCAGCGTCGTCAGGATCAGGCCGCCGATGCTGACGATCACGAACACCAACGCGATGCCCCGGGCGTCGCCGTGCCCCAGCAACCAGCCCCACTGTCGCCGCCCGGAGGGCGACTCCGCGTAGGGGATCAGCCAGAACTGGGCCATCGGCCCGATGACGAAGGCGCTGATCGGGGCCGCCGACACCTCCACGGCCTGCGCGAACCCGAACACCCGGCCCTGCTTGGCCAACGGCACCACCTGTTGCAGCAGGGTCTGCTCGGCGCCCTCGATGAACGGCATCAGCGCCATGTAGGTCACCAGGCCCGCCACCAGGAGCACGACGGAATCGCGGATGGTGAACGCCCCGGCGATGACCCACATGGCCAGGCTGGCGAACAGCAGCGTGCGCAGCGGGAGCCGGCCCAGGCCCTTCCTGGCGATGATGCCGCCGCCGATCAGGAAGCCGACGCCCGACAGGCCGAACAGGATGCCCCACCATTCCACGGACACCAGTTCCAGGCCGTACGGGTCGAGCAGGCCCATGAAGACGCCGCCCAGGAAGTTGTTGAAGGTGGAGAACAAGATCAGCCCCATCAGCCCCGGGACGGCGGCGACGGCGAGCCACGCGCCCTTGAAGTCCACGGCCTTCGGCGCCCCTTCGGCGTGCACGATCTCCGGCTCCGGGATCCGGATGGTCAGGAGGTGCACCAGGGAGACCAGCACGATGGCCAGGGAGATCATCAGCGTCCAGAACAGCCCCAGCTGTCCGATGGCCAGGCCGGAGAAGATCCCCGTGACCATCATGGTCATGCCGTTGACGGTGCCCACCAGGCCGTTGGCGTTGGCGCGCCTGTCGGACTCCACGAGGATGGTCACGCAGGTGGCCAGCGCGATGGAGCGGATGCTGGCGAGCATGGCCCCGGAGAGCACCAGGAGGCAGAACACCCAGAACCACGGCCGCCCCAGGTCGACGAGGACCTCGGGCGGCGTCAGGAGATAGACGGCCACGGCCAGGAGGAACACCAGAGCGGTTCCGACGGCGGAGGCCACCATCACCTTGTGCTTGTGGTGCCGGTCCACCAGGGTGCCGAACGGTACGCCCATCACCGCCATGCCCAGCATGTAGGCGCCGCCGAGGAACGACGTCGCGAGCACGGACCTGGTCTCGAGGTAGGCCCAGAAGGTGATGCCGAACCAGATGAAGGCGGTGCCCAGCATGGCCGCCGCCGTGTTGCCCAGGACGCGGCCGAAGGTGCCGGGTCTTGCTGCCTCTCGTGAACCCACGAGGCAACCTAACACGCAGCGATGCCCCCCGGAACCCGCGATCCGCGTCAGGTACGCGGGAGCGGCGCGACCTCCCGGTGGGTCACATCCGGTCCGGCGCGTCGATGCCGATCAGATCGAGGCCCTTGGCCAGCACCTGCTTCGTCGCCGCGCACAGGGCGAGGCGCGACGCGCGCACGTCGCCCTCGGACTTCAGCACCGGGCACGCCTCGTAGAACGACGCGAGCGCTCCAGCCAGGTCGTAGAGGTAGGCGCAGAGCTTGTGGGGCTGTAGGTGGTGGGCCACCTCGTCGACCGTCTCGCCGAACCCGCTCAGTAGCAGCGCGAGCTGTTGTTCGGCCGGCTCCTCGAGCACGGTGACCGAACCCCAGTGGATGTCCTCGGCCTCGGCCTTGCGCAGGATCTGGTTGACCCGGGCGTGGGCGTACTGCAGGTAGGGGCCGGTGTCGCCGGTGGTCTGCACCATGCGCTCGGCGTCGAAGGTGTAGTCCTTCTGCAGGCCGTTGGAGAGATCGGCGTACTTGATCGCGGCCAGCGCGATGTTCGGCGCCGCGACCTCCTCGGCCGCGTCGAGCAGGGAGCCCAGGGTGGCGGCGGAGCCGTCGCGGGTCTTGAAGGGGCGGCCGTCGGTGCCGAGCACCATGCCGTAGCCGACGTGCTGCGCGGTGACATCGCCGGGCAGGAAGCCCGCCTTGCGCGCGGCCGCGAAGACCTGCGCGAAGTGACCCGCCTGGCGCAGGTCCGTGACGTAGATGATCCGGTCGGCGTGCAGTTCGTTCACGCGGCGACGGATCGCGGCCAGGTCCGTGGTGGCGTAGCCGTAGCCGCCGTCGGACTTGCGCACGATCAGGGGCGCCTCGAAGCCGTCGACGAACACGCAGAGGGCGCCGTCGTCGACCACGGCGACCCCGCTCTCCTCAAGCTCCTTGACGAGGACGGGGAGGTCGGCGTTGTAGGTGGATTCGCCGGCGAGGTCGTCGTCGGTGAGCTTCACACCCAGACGGCGGTAGGCCTCGTTGAAGGCGGGCTTGGAGATGTCCACGAGCTGCTGCCAGATGCTCAGCGACTGCTCGTCACCCCCCTGGAACACGGCGACGCGGGCGCGGGCACGCGTGGCGAACTCGGCGTCCTCCTTGAACCGGCCGGCGGCGCGCTTGTAGAGCGCATCCGCCTCGTCGAGGCTCAGCTTGGTGACGTCGAGCCCCTCGTCGAGGACCTGCTCGATGAGCATGCCGAACTGGGTGCCCCAGTCGCCGATGTGGTTCTGCGGGATCACCGTGTGACCGAGCGCGGAGAGGACGCGGTTGAAGCAGTCGCCGATGATGGTGGTCCGCAGGTGGCCCACGTGCATCGTCTTGGCCACGTTGGGCGCCGAGTAGTCGATGACCACGCGCTGCGGGTGGTTGGCGGGGTTGATGCCGCCGTGGGGGTCCTCCAGCAGCGACGACACAGCCGCCGCGAGGACGTCGGAGCGCATCCGGAAGTTGATGAAGCCGGGGCCCGCGATCTCCAGGGGCTCGCACAGGTCGTCGACGTCCAGCTTGGCCACGATCTCCGCCGCGACCTCGCGCGGCGGCCGACCCTGCTGCTTGGCCAGCCGCAACGCGACGTTGGACTGGAAGTGACCGAACTGCGGCTTGGTGGCGGGACGCATCTCGGGGTCGACGCCGGTGACCTCACGGAGACGCGCGTCCAGGAGCGCGGGGAGAGACTGCATGAGGGCCATTGTTTCACCTGACGTGAAGCAGTCCCAACCGACGGCCGTTCGGCCGCACCGGCGCGCAATGAGCGGGGGCTGATGGGGCCCGACCGGGTTGGGGGGCGGGCCCCGATCAGACCCTGCGGAACCGGGGCCCCACCCCGAGTGCCGGCCTCAACGGAGCCCGGCGAGATCAGCTGGCGTCGACCGCGGCTCGTTCGATCGCGAGGCCCCGACGGTAGCGCTCCATGAACTGGTTGAAGCCCTCGACGTCGCGGGGGTCCGGGTCCATCGTCGAGATCTCGGCCCCGGCGAAGACCTTCGTGGCCAGCCAGTCGCCCAGGCTCACGTCGCCCGCGTCGAGGAACGCGGCCAGCAGTGCCATGCCCCAGGCACCGCCCTCACCGGCGACCTCGCCCACCGACACCGGGGTGTTCATCGCGGCGGCCAGGAAGCCCTGCGCGACGCCCTCCGTCTTGAACAGCCCGCCGTGGGCGAACAGCGAATCGAGCCGCACGCCCTCGTCCTTCAGCAGCACGTCCATCCCGACGCGCAGCGCGCCGAACGTCGAGAACAGGTGGGTGCGCATGAAGTTGGCCAGGTTGAACGCGCTGGAGGGGTGCCGCACGAACAGCGGACGACCCTCCTCCATGCCGACGACGTGCTCGCCCGCCAGGTAGTTGTAGGCGAGCATCCCCCCGCCGTCGGGGCTGCCGTTGAGCGCGGCGCGGTACAGCGACTCGAAGAGCGTGGTGGTGTCCACCTCGGCGCCGCAGGCGGCCAGCGCCTCACCGAACAGCGACACCCAGGCCGCCAGGTCCACCGCGCCGTTGTTGCAGTGCGCCATGGCGACCAGGTCGCCGGCCGGCGTCGTGACCAGGTCGATCTCCTCGTGCAGGGCCTTCAGCTCACCCTCGAGCACGACCATCGCGAAGATCGACGTCCCGGCCGAGACGTTGCCCGTGCGCTGGGCGACGGCGTTGGTGGCCACCATGCCGGTGCCCGCGTCGCCCTCCGGCGGCGCCATGGGCGCCCCGGGCTGCAGCGCGCCGGTGGGATCCAGCAGGCGCGCGCCCTCGTCGGTGAGCGTGCCGGCGTCCTGACCCGCGCTCAGCACGGCGGGCAGGATGTCGCCGATCTTCCAGCCGTAGCCACGATCTGCGACCAGTTCGTCGAACTGCCCGAGCATCCGCTCATGGAAGGTGCCGGTGGCAACGTCGATGGGGAACATGCCACTGGCGTCGCCGACGCCCAGCACCCGTTGGCCCGTCAGCCTCCAGTGGACGTAGCCGGCCAGGGTCGTGAGGAAGTCGATGGACCCGACGTGTTCCTCGCCGCGCAGGATGGCCTGCTGCAAATGGGCCACGCTCCACCGCTGCGGGATGTTGTGCTGGAACAGCTGCGTGAGCTCCGCGGACGCGTCCTGCGTCATGGTGTTCTGCCAGGTGCGGAACGGGGTGAGCAGCTGGCCGTCGGCGTCGAACGGCAGGTAGCCGTGCATCATCGCCGAGACGCCCAGCGCCTTCACCTGCTTCAGCTCGACCCCGGCCGCCTCGCGCACCGCTGCGGCCAGGTCCGCGTAGGCGGCCTGCACGCCCGACCACACGGCGTCGAGGCTGTAGGTCCACACGCCGTCTGCCAACGTGGAGCGCCACTCGTGGCCGCCGGTGGCGATGGGCTGCAGGTCCGGGCCGATGAGCACGGCCTTGATGCGGGTGGAGCCGAACTCGATGCCGAGCGTGGCCTGGCCATGCTCGACGGTGGAGCGGGCGTTGATGATGGGATCCACTGTGACCTCCGGAAGAGTGTGTGCTGCTCCATCATCCCGCAGCACGCGCGGAGCGTGCACCCTCCCCCCCGATTCCTGGCTAATCTGTGGGCCATGCGCATTTCTGTGATCGGTTGCGGTTACCTGGGAGCTGTACACGCGGCCTGCATGGCCGAGCTGGGCCACGATGTGGTGGGCCTGGACGTGGATGAGGCGAAGATCGCGAAACTCTCGCAGGGGATTGCGCCGTTCCATGAGCCCGGGCTCCCGGAACTGCTCCTCAAGCACGTGTCCACCGGCCGGTTGCGCTTCACCACGGACGCCTCGGCGATCGCCGACGCCCAGATCCACTTCATCGGCGTGGGCACGCCGCAGCTCCAGGGCAGGCTCGGGGCGGACCTCACCTACGTCAACCAGGCGGTCGACACCATCCTCGAGCACGCCGTCGTGCCCGAGGACGGACAACCCGTGCTGGTGGCCGGCAAGTCGACGGTGCCGGTGGGCACCTCCGAGGGCATCGCCGCGAAGCTCGCCGCTTCCGGCAAGGACATCCTCCTGGCCTGGAACCCGGAGTTCCTCCGCGAGGGCTACGCGGTCAACGACACGCTGACGCCGGACCGCATCGTCTACGGCCTGTCCGAGGACAAGGAGAGCGGCCACCGCGCCAAGGCCCTCCTCGACGAGTGCTACGCCATCCCGCTGGCCGCGGGCACCCCTCTCATCCTGTCCAACTACCCCACGGCGGAGCTGGTGAAGGTGGCGGCCAACAGCTTCCTCGCCACCAAGATCTCGTTCATCAACTCCATGGCTGAGTTGTGCGACGCCACCGGCGGCGACGTCACGCGGCTGGCCGAGGCCATCGGGCACGACGACCGCATCGGCAAGAAGTTCCTCCAGGCGGGCATCGGCTTCGGCGGCGGCTGCCTGCCCAAGGACATCCGTGCCTTCATGGCCCGCGCCGGTGAGCTGGGCGTCGACGAGGCGCTCACGTTCCTGCGCGAGGTCGACACCATCAACCTGCGCCGCCGCGACCACGCCGTCAACCTGGCAGAGGAGGCCGTCGGGGGCCGCCTGGTCGGCAAGAAGATCGCCGTGCTGGGCATCACCTTCAAGCCGGACACCGACGACCTGCGCGACTCCCCTGCCCTCGACATCGCCGGCCGGCTCTGGGCCCGCGGCGCGGAACTGGCCGTCGTCGACCCCGCAGCCGCCCACACGCTGCGGCAGCGCCAGCCGGAGCTCAACGTCCCCGAAACGGTCGAGGAGGCCGTCACAGGAGCCGACGTCGTCATGCTGCTGACCCCGTGGCGCGAGTACGTGGACCTGGACCCCGCGTCGCTGATCGACCTGGTCAAGACGCCCAACATCATCGACGGCCGCAACGTGCTGAACCCGCACGACTGGGCCGACGCGGGCTGGACCTACTACGGCATGGGGCGCAGCGTCTCCACCTGGTGAGCCGACGACCGGCTCAGGTCAGGTGGAACCGCTCGGCCTTCTCGATGGGGCCGGTGACGAGGATCTCGTCCTCTGCCGACAACACGGAGTCGCCTGAGACGTCCACCCAGCGGCCGTCCGCGCGCTTCGAGGCGATGACCGTCACCCCGAATTCGGAGCGGACGTGCACCTCGCGCAACGGCTTGCCGAGCACCGCCGCGGGCGCGGTGGTGCGCACCAGCGCGTAGCCGCCACCCAGATCGATGTAGTCCTTCAGCTGGGCGCGCGCCTGGTGTGCCACACGCACGCCGCTCTCCCGCTCCGGATGGACGACGTGGTGCACGCCGATCTGTTCCAGGATGCGGCCGTGGGCGTCCGAGACGGCCTTGGCCCAGACGTGCGGGATGCCGAAGCCGATGAGCAGCGAGCTGGTGAGCAGGCTGGCCTCGACGGAGTCGCCGATGGCGACGACGGCATGCGTGGCCTCGTGGATCCCCAGCTGCCGCAGCACGTCCTCGCGGGTGGCGTCCGCCAGCACCGCGTGGGTGATCCTGCCGTTGAACTGCTGGACCAGGTCCTCGTCGCGGTCGATGGCCAGGACGTCGGCCCCGTCGTGCATGAGTTCGAGCGCGAGCGACTGGCCGAACCGGCCCAGCCCGATGATGACGATGCTGTCGGCCAGGGGCACGTTGCCCGGCCTCTTGAGGGGGCGCAGATTAACCAATGATCGGCCTTTCCTTGGGGAGTTCGTAGAGCCGCTTGCGGGGGCTCAGGGCGAGCGCAGAGGCGAACGTGATCGGGCCGAGGCGGCCGACGTACATGAGGAAGCACAGCACCAACTGCGAACCGGCATCCAACTGCGCGGTGATGCCGGTGGACAGCCCCACCGTGCCGAAAGCCGAGATCACCTCGAAGAGGACGTCGTCCAGGCGGAAGGGGCTCAGCAACAGGACGATCATGGTGGCGAGCACCACCAGCGCCACCGCCAACAGCGCGACGGAGATGGCCTGCCGGTGCACGGCGCGCGAGAGGCGTTTGCCGAAGATGTGGACGGCGGTGTCGCCGCGCACCTCCGTCCAGATGATGAAGAAGAGGACGGCGAACGTGGTCACCTTGATGCCGCCGCCCGTGCCGGCCGGGCCGGTGCCGATGAACATCAGCACGTCCATCCCGAACAGCGTGACGGCGTGCATGGCGCCGATGTCGATCGAGTTGAAGCCGGCGGTGCGGGTCTGCACTGACTGAAAGAAGCCGGCCAGCAGCTTGTCGTCCCACGCCAGGGGGCCGAGCGTGCCGGGGTTGGTCCACTCCAGGCCCGTGATGAAAACGGTGCCGCCCACCAGCAGCAGGGGCGTCATGATCACCACGATGCGGGTGTTCATGGTCCACGCGAGGAGGTCGGCGTGGTGGCGCCACAGCTGCTGCAGCACGGGGAAGCCGAGGCCGCCCAGGATGGTGGCGCCCGCCATCGGCAGCAGGAGCCAGGGGTCGCCCACGAAGCCCATCAGGCTGTCCGCGAACAGGGCGAAGCCCGCGTTGTTGAACGACGACACCGAGTGGAAGAGCCCGTGCCACGCCGCCTGGGGCAGGCTGTGCCCGTACCCCAGCCAGAACCGCAGCGTCAGCAGCAGGGCCGTCGCCGCCTCGATCGCGACGGTGGTCTTCATGATGCCGCCCAGCACATGGGGCACCCCGCCCGGGCCCTCCATGTGGCTCTCGACGGCGGCGGTGAGGCGTGAGCGCAACGACAGCTTACCCAGCACCGTCAGGCCGATCAGGGTGGCCAGCGTCATGACGCCGAAGCCACCGATCTGGATCAGGGCGAGGATGACCACCTGCCCGAACGGCGTCCAGTAGGACGCCGTGTCCACGATGGTGAGGCCCGTGACGCAGATGGCGGAAGTGGCGGTGAAGATGGCCTCGATCAGCGAGGCGCCACCGGCGCCCCGCTTGGAGATCGGGAGCATGAGGAGGCCGATCCCCACCCAGGCCGCCGTCGTGAAGGCGACGAAGATCGCCCGCACCGGGGACAGCCGACGTAGCGCGTTGAGCACGGCGTCACACTAGACCCCCGCGGGGCCGCGCACCACTGCGGAGTGTTACTTGAAGCGGACGATGTTGTTGAAGACGTAGTCGACCTTCGACGTGAACGTGTAGCCGCCGCCGGCCTTGGCGGTGGCGGTGACGACAGGAGCCTGGATGTAGGAGCGGCAGCCGTTGCGCCCGGTGGCGGCGGAGTCGCAGTCGGTGCGCCACTTGCGGCCGCTGATGACGTGGTCGCCCTTGGTGGCCAACGGGTTGCCCGCCCACAGGCTGCGCGCCGACGGCTGGTAGGTCAGGTTGTTGAAGGCCCAGCCGGTGCTGCGCTGGTAGTTGCCGCTCTTGTAGGAGATGACGGTGGCCCAGATGTCCGTGCGGCAGCGCTGCGTCTGGGAATACGGCTCGCAGGCCACCTTCCACAGGCGGTTGTTGTAGGCGTAGGTGCCGGTCTTGGAGTAGACGTCGTCGGCCTTCGCCGGGTTGATCGCGGTGATGTTCTGCTGCACGGCGGTGAGCCACTGCGTTCCCGAGTCATAGGCGGTGCCGGCGTCGATCAGCGGCTCCTTGTAGAAGTTCACCGCGGCGTAGATCTCTGATTCAGAGCGCACCAGGCCCACGGCGATGTGGGTGTAGGACGCCTCCAGGATGTTGGCGCGATGGCTGTCCGAGGCCATCCAGTCGTCCATCATCGTCTGGACAGGATTGGCATAGCCGACGTTCCAGCCGACGTTCTCGCCCCAGGCCTCGGCCCCGTCCCAGCGGAAGTCGTCGTTGTGGGAGATCTTGCCGGCCTTCTGCATGGAGATGGCCCAGTCCTGCGCGATGGCCGCGGCCACCTTCGGCACGAACTTCAACGGTTTGAGTCCCTTGGACACCCGGATGGCGTTGTGCGCATCGACCATGGCGGCGATGTCGGCGACGTTGGCCTTCTGCGACGCCTCGTCTGCCTCCGCCCGCGGGGCGACCAGCCCTGCGAGCGCAACGGCGACGATGAACATCAGGGCGAACAGTCTCTTCACGGTGAGCACCTTCCGGGGAAGTGGGGGGGCTTGCGGTTAAGACGGTAACACCGCCCCCGCCACCGACGGACAACGGCACGCGGCCCGGCGCCAGATTCAGGACTGGGCCGCGGCCAGCAGCGACGGGTCCGGCGCGTCCGCCTGTGGGCGCCGCCCGGTGAGGAGGTCCCACTCCATCTTGAGGTTCGCCGGGAACTCGCGGACCCAGCCCTTGACCCAGTTGTAGGGGAAGCGGCCGAGCATGCTGGTGTCGCCGACACCGACGGTGTCGACGCCCACCTCGCGGCAGATCGCGATGGTGCGGCCCAGGTGGTAGTCCTGCGTGATGACGGTCATCTCCGCCACGCCGAACACGTCGCGGGCCCGCACGCACGAGTCGTAGGTGTCGAAGCCTGCCGGGTCCTCGACGATCCGGTCCGCCGGCACGCCCCGCGCCTCCAGGTACCGGCGCATGATGAGCGGCTCGTTGTTCGCGTCGGCCCCGCCGTCGCCGGTGACCAGCACGGCGCGGATCTTGCCCTCCTGGAACAGGCGCAGCGCCACGTCGAGCCGGGCGGCGAGGAACGCCGACGGCCCGGAGGGGTCAGCCTTGGCGCCGAGCACCATGCCCACGGGCCGCTCCGGCACGTCCTGCACCGTGTGCACGTGACCGGACGCGAGAAACGCCACCCTCCCCGCGCTCAACACCACCGGAAGCGCCCCCAGCAGGGCGACCACCCCGACGGCGATCAGCGCGGTGCGCCACCGTCGGGGCCGGGTGGAGGGCTGCGGTTCAGTCACGGTTCTGTAGGTACCAGCTGACGAGGGACTGCGTGGACGGGTCCTGCTGGGCCAGCGCCTCGGCGTCACCGGAGACCGCCGGGGCGATCTCCAGGGCGAGCTTCTTGCCGAGCTCGACGCCCCACTGGTCGAACGAGTCGATGCCCCACACGACGCCTTGGACGAACGTGATGTGCTCGTAGAGGCCGATGAGCTGGCCCACCACCGACGGGGTGAGCGCCGGCGCCATGATCGAGGTGGTGGGCTTGTTGCCCTCGAAGACGCGGGCGGGCACGATCTCCTCCGCAGTGCCCTCGGCGCGGACCTCCTCGGCGGTCTTGCCGAACGCCAGCGCGGCCGTCTGCGCGAAGAAGTTGGCCAGGAAGAGCCCGTGGACGTCGGTTTCGCCGTCCTTGACGGGGTGCGCCGGGTTGGCCACCGCGATGAAGTCTGCCGGGATGATGCGGGTGCCCTGGTGGATCAGCTGGTAGAACGCGTGCTGGCCGTTGGTGCCGGGCTCGCCCCAGAAAATCTCCCCGGTCTCGGTGGTGACGGGGCTGCCGTCCCAGCGCACGGACTTGCCGTTGGATTCCATGGTGAGCTGCTGCAGGTAGGCCGCGAACCGGTGCAGGTACTGGGCGTAGGGCAGCACCGCGTGGCTGTGCGCGTCGAAGAAGTTGACGTACCAGACGTTGATCAGGCCCATCAGCAGCGGCACGTTGCGCTCGGCAGGCGCGGTGCGGAAGTGCGTGTCGACGGCGTGGAAGCCGGCCAGGAAATCACGGAACCCGTCCGGCCCGATCGCGATCGCCACCGGCAGGCCGACGGCGGAGTCGACCGAGTAGCGGCCGCCCACCCAGTCCCAGAAGCCGAACGCGTTGGCGGGGTCGATGCCGAATTCGGCCACCTTGTCCAGCGCCGTCGAGACCGCGACGAAGTGCCTGGCGATCGCACCGCCCCGGGCCTCGTCGGAATCGTCGACGGCGCCGTCGGCGACGAGCGCGTTCAGCAGCCAGTCGCGGGCCATGCGTGCGTTGGTGAGGGTCTCCAGCGTGGTGAAGGTCTTCGACGCGACGATGAACAACGTCGTGGTGGGATCAAGGTCCTTGACCTGCTCGTAGCAGTCGTTGGGGTCGATGTTGGAGATGAAGCGGCACTCCAGGCCGTCCTGCTTGTAGGGCAACAGGGCCTCGTAGACCATCACGGGGCCCAGGTCTGAGCCGCCGATGCCGATGTTGACCACCGTTTCGATCCGCTTGCCGGTGACGCCCTTCCACTCGCCCGAGCGGACCTGGTCCGCGAACGCGTACATGCGCCCGAGGACCTCGTGCACGTCTGCCACGACGTCCTGCCCGTCGACGGTGAGCTCGGCATCTGCCGGCAGGCGCAGTGCCGTGTGGAGCACCGCGCGGTTCTCTGTGACGTTGATGCGCTCACCGTTGAACATCGCGTCGCGACGCTCGGGCAGATTGACCTGCTCTGCGAGGCGCACCAGCGCGCCCACGACGTCTTCGGTGATGAGGTTCTTGGAGAGGTCCACCCGGAGGTCGGCCAGGTCGAAGGTGAGTTCCTCGGCGCGGTGCGGATCAGCTTCGAACCAGTGGCGCAGGTCGGGGACGAGAGCGTCCTTGAGGATGCGAAGGTCTGCCCAGGCCTCTGTGGCAGTGGCGTCTACCGGAGTGTTCATGGGCCCAGCCTAGAACGCTCCCCCGGTCGGCGTCCCGCCGGGGCGTCACACAGACGCGGAGGGTGCGGTTGGCCACCCGACGGACACCGGCCACAATGAGGGGCATGAAGCGAGCCCACCCCGAGGATGACCAGTACGGCGACGAGACCCCGGAGCAGGGCACCGACGACGGGGCGGGCCGCGCGAAGAAGCGGCGCGGCCCGCTGTTCGTGTTGTTCATGGTGTGCATCCTCGTGCTGCTCATCCCCGCCCTGGTCGTGGCGTTCTACGTCGGCCGGGGCTGGGTGGCACTGGACAGCATCGAGCGCGACCCGGGGCTCACGCCGTCGGAGTATGTGGGCCGCCCCTCCCCCGCCGCTCCCAATCCGGAGAAGCCGGAGGCCACCGCCCCGGTCAACTTCGTGCTCATGGGCTCGGATTCCCGGGAGGGCGACACCGGCCGTTCCGATTCGCTCATGGTGGCCCACGTCTCCGGCGACCGCGAGCACGTCTACCTCATCTCCTTCCCCCGCGACATGTGGGTGGAGGTGCCCGAGCGGGGCGAGGCCAAGATCAACGCCGCCTACGCGTGGGGCGGCGCGCCGCTGACGGTGCGCACGCTCGAGAGCCTGCTGGGCGTGCGGATGGACCACACCGTGGTCATCGACTTCGAGGGCTTCGTCAACCTCACCGAGGCCGTCGGCGGCGTGACCGTCTACAACCCGTGGGCCTCGGGGCAGGGCGCGAACAGGTTCGAGGAGGGCGAGATCAGCCTGGAGGGCGAGCGCGCGCTGACCTACGTCCGGGAGCGCAAGTCGCTGCCCAACGGCGACCTCGACCGCGCCTACCGGCAGCGCACCGTCGTCAAGGCCATCATCCGCAAGCTGGCGACGCCGGACACGATCACCAACCCGACGCGGTTCAACGACGTGGTGGGGCAGGTGGCGGACACCCTCACGGTGGACGACCAGATGACCAACGGGTACGTCACGAACCTGGGCACGCAGCTGCGGATCTTCGGGGCCGACGGGGTGCGGATGCTGCAGGCACCCATCCGCGGGTTCGCGACGATCGACGGGCAGTCGGTCGACGTGGTGGACCAGGGTCGCCTGGAGATGCTGGCCACGGCGCTGTCCACCGACACCATGGAGCACTACTTCAGCAGCTACGGAGCGGATTCCTACGCCAAGCTGCCGCAGGTCGACCCGGACGAATGAGTCGCGGCGGCTCGGTGAGGCGCGCCCGGAGCTCGCGTGGTCACGCCTCCTCGAGCGCCTTGTCGGTGTATTCGGGGAGGAACCACGCGGCCACCATGGCCATGGCGAACATGCCACCCAGCACCATGAACAGCGTGGGCCGGCCGGCTGCGCCCACGATCACGGGCACCAGCAGCGGTGCGGCCATGGCCGCGATCCGGCCGAACGCCGTGGCCGCGCCCGCACCGCTGGCCCGCACCGCCGTCGGATACACCTCCGGCGTGATGGCGTAGAGGGCGCCCCAGGCGCCGAGGTTGAAGAAGCTCAACGTGCAGCCGGCGGCCAGCGTGATGGCATAGGCGGCGGAGGCGCTGCCCGGCGCCAGCGACTCGGCGATGGCGGGCGCCATGCCGAAGGCGAGGGCACCGACGACGGAGCCGCCCAGGAATGTGACCAAGGTGGGGCGACGGCCCCACACCTCGATGAGGATGGCCGCGACGAGGTAGCCGGGGAGTTGGGCCAGCGTCATGTACAGCGTGAACTCGAACGAGCGCACCAGTGTCATGCCGCCCTCGAAGAGCAGCGTCGGCAGCCAGATGAAGGCGCCGTAGTAGGAGAAGTTGATCCCGAACCACACCAGCCACAGCGCGACGGTGCGCCGGCGGAAGCGATCGCCGAAGAGTTCCTTCTTCGTCACCTTCGCTGCGGCGGTGACCGGGGCATCGGGCGCCTTGTCGCGGTCGTCGACGGTGACGCCCGCGGCGTGCTCGAACTCGCGCACCGCCCGCTCCGCCTCCGCGTGCCTGCCCTTCGCCTCCAGGAAACGGACAGATTCGGGCAGCCCGAAGCGGACGAACAGCGCGTAAGCGGCCGGCACCGCGCCCAAGGCGAGCGCCCACCGCCAACCGTTCTCGGACGGCACGACGAAGTAGCCGATGGTGGCCGCGCCCAGCCAGCCGATGGCCCAGAACGACTCGAGCGCCACCACGACGCGGCCGCGGATCTTGCGCGGCGCGAACTCGCTGACGAGGGTGGACGCCACCGGAAGTTCTGCGCCGAGGCCGACTCCGACGATGAAGCGCAGAACGATCAGCATCACCAGGCCGGTGGACAGGGCCGAGATCCCCGTCGCGATGCCGTAGATCAGCAACGTGAGGGCGAAGACCTGGCGGCGGCCGATCCTGTCTGCCAGCAGCCCGCCCAGCGAGGCGCCCACCGCCATCCCGACGAAACCGATGGAGGCCAGCATGGACAGCTGCCCGGAACCCAGCCCCCACTCCGACGCGAGCGCGGCCATGATGAAGGAGATGAGCCCGATGTCCATCGCGTCCAGGGCCCAGCCGATGCCGGAGCCGAAGAGCAGCTTGCTGTGCTTGCGGGTGTAGGGCAGTTCGTCGAGACGCTGCGCGCGGCTGAGGTTGAGGCTCATGCGCGGAAGCCTAGGCCCAAGCCGGGGCGCCGCGATAGGGCCGCCGGTTCGGGCGACGGCAGGCGTACGGCAAGATGGTCGCCATGACTCTCCGTGGAATTGTGGTGTGCCTGCCTGATGCGTCGCTTGACGACTACGTCGGCGTCATCGAGGTGCTCGTCCAGGAGGGGTTCTCGCGGTTCGCCCTCCCGGCCGGCGCGGCGGCCTTCGCGGACGTGACGACGATCTTCGGTGCACGGGCCGACTTCGGCGCGCTGAGGGTGTCGTCGAGCGCTGAGGTGCACCGCTCAGCCGAAGCGGGAGCCGCCTTCGTGTTCTCGGACGTGGCCGACAGCGATGTCGCCGACGCGGCGGACGAGCGCGGGCTCGAATGCTGGTGCTCCGCCATGACCCCGCGCGAGGTGCGGGCGGCACTGCAGCTGTCCAACGGTGCGCTGCTGTACCCCGCAGACGTGGTGGGCCATGCCATGGCAGCTCGGCTCAAGGAACTCGGCGTCGTGGACCGGGTCGTCCCCCTGGGCGGCATCGGGGCGTACGCGGCGGGCGAATGGTTCAAGGCCGGCGCCCCCGCCGTCGGGGTGGACCAGACGCTGCTCGGCGACGCGTTCGACGGCGGCTCGTTGTCGCAGCTGCGGGATCGCTGCAACTCCTTCATCGCGCTGGAGCGCCGCCTCGTGACAGACCCCGGGAACTGACGTTTCGGCATTGACTGGAGGCGATGTCCCTCAGCTTGGATTCCACTCAAACACGACCTATCCTGAGAAAATCTTAAGACATTCTCAGGAAAGACGAAGGTATGGGAACACCCAAACGGGCCGCAGCGAACGATGCCGCAGTGCAGGACGACGCAGCCGAACTCCAGACAGTGACAGACGCCCGCAGGGCGGTTGGCCTCACCCGCGGACGGGGCAGGGCGGTGCGGTTCGCCATGGCGCCGCTCGCCATGCTGACGGTCGGCGGGCTGGCCGCGGGTGTGTTCTGGTTGGGACAGCCGGCTGACAGCACGGAGACGGTGCAGTCTGCGCGCCCGGTGGCCAACCTCGGGGTGTCCCGGAGCCAGGCCAGGCCGGAGTTGTCGCCGTCGGCCTCGCCGTCGCCCTCCCGGGAGCCGCTCGACACTGCTGCCGCCGCTGCCGCGAATCCCGCGTTGCCGACGCCCACTCCCGTGGTGACGCCCAGCACCCCTGCCCCGGCCCCGGCGCCGGCCAAAGCGGTCTCCGACGAGGCGGCCTCGGGCGAAGTGGCCGGTGTCGCCGAATCGGCGCCCGCCGCAGTCGAGTCGGCAGAGCCGGTGGCGGAGGTCGTCGAGGAGCCCGCCGTCGACTACACCGCGCTGGGCGAGGCGTCCAGCACGCTGTTCGTCACCGCGGCCGTGAACGTACGCACCGGCCCCGGCACGGAGTTCGATGTGCGGTCCTCGCTGGCTGAAGCCGCCGAGGTCGCGACGACGGCCTGGGAGGTGGACGGCTGGCGGCAGGTGTCGCTCGACGGGGAGGCCGGCTGGATCAAGGGCACGTTCCTCACCGACAGCAAGCCCGCCGTCGAGGCCGTGCAGGAGGCCGCCTCG
This sequence comes from Tessaracoccus sp. ZS01, assembly GCF_022342445.1. Classification (NCBI taxonomy): domain Bacteria; kingdom Bacillati; phylum Actinomycetota; class Actinomycetes; order Propionibacteriales; family Propionibacteriaceae; genus Tessaracoccus; species Tessaracoccus sp. ZS01. The sequence continues at coordinate 72,543 of NZ_PQFE01000005.1, forward strand.
GGTTCGGGTTCCAGCTCGGCGGCCGCGGCACCCGCCGCGGTGTGCGAGCAGGCCTCCGGCCTGGAGCGCAACCTCACCGACCGCACCGCCAACGTGCTGCGGGTGGTGTGTGCCGAGTTCCCGAGGGTCACCTCCTACGGCGGCTACCGCCCCGGCGACACCGACAGCTACCACGGCAGCGGTCAGGCGATCGACGTCATGGTCAGCGGTGAGTACGGCTGGGACATCGCCCGCTGGGCCCGCGCCAACGCCGGCGAGTTGGGCATCATCGAGGTCATCTACGCACAGCAGATCTGGACGACGCAGCGCGCCGGCGACGGCTGGCGGCCGATGTCGGACCGTGGTTCCGTGTCCGCGAACCACTACGACCACGTGCACATCTCGGTGCGCTGACGGCTGACCGCCAGGGGTCACGAACCGTCGGGGGCGACCTCTGGCGGCGCCGCGCTGCCGCCGGGGCTCTCCACGGGGACGACGGTGACCGCTCCCCCGTCGAGCCCCACCTCGGTGCGGCTGAGGGCCATGAACTGCAGCGCGGCGTAGTCGCCCGCCTCCCAGATCACGCCGAGGCGCCCGTCGGGCAGTTCGGCCGCAACGGAATAGGCCGCGGCTCCGGCGTCGAGCAGCACGGAGTCGCCCCAGGTGGCGCCGCCGTCGGAGCTGACGCGTAGCGCGAGTCGCCGTCGCTCGCGGGGGTCGTCGAGGAGGGTGCAGACGAGGTCGTCGCCCCAACGGGCCAGCCCGCCGTTGCAGGCCGGGTCGACCAGTTGTTCGTGCGGCACCGGTGCCGAGAACGTGCGTCCGCCGTCGTGGGAGATCGCCCACCGTCGGCGGGGCGGGGTGCGGGCGTGCAACAGGACGCTGCCGTCGGGCAGTTCGACCACCTTGTTCTCGTCGCAGTCCGGGCCGATACGCTCGCCGAGCTGCCAGGTGTCGCCGCTGTCGTCCGAGTAGGCCATCGCGACGTAGTGCTGTTCGTCCAGGGTGCGCAGCACGAACGGCTGCACGAGCCGCCCGGTGCTGAGGGTGGCCCCGTGGCCGGAGGAGGCGAACATGCCGGTGACGTCGTCGGGCTTGAGTTCGGCGGTGAGGTCGCGGTGCGTCCAGGTGTCGCCGTCGTCGATGGACGTGGCGAGCCAGAGCCTGAGTCCCTCGCCGTCGGGCCCGGCGTCCGCGGTGAAGAACGACCGCCCCGTCGACCCGACGTACCAGCAGTAGATGGTGCCGGAGGGGTCCACGACGAAGCTGGCATCACCGAAGCCGCCCTTGGCGGTCCGGGCCCGGAGGACGCGGACGTCCGACCAGGTGTCACCGTTGTCGTCGGAGACGCGGTGGACGAGGTCGAAGGGGCCGGGGAGGTCGCGCCAGTCCGCACGAACGTCCCAGGCGGCGATGATCCGCCCGGTGGGCGTCACCGCGAGGGCGGGGATTCGGTAGCAGGGCGCGTCGAAGGCCGAGCCTTCGAGCGGTTCGCCTGTCTTCGCGAGTGTGAACATGGAAGCACCTTTCAGCCGAGCCAGCAACAGGGATACAACCGGAACCTCAAGGAGTGCCCGAGGACGGGGGGATGCAAGTGTGATCGCGGCACCGGACCGCACCCAGGTCAATGTTGCCCGGCAAGGACGATTAGAAGCGGCGTACCCCGTCCTCGGACGCTCCGGCAACCCGGGCTACGAACGGTATCGGCGGCGACACAACGACCGCGAAACCTACAGCGAAGGTCGGGGATTGAAGGGTGCGAGTTTCGAGTCCACCCCAACACACGCAGAGCCAACGTCGCCCGAACAGCGTAGGGAGAACACTCGCACCCTTCTTTCCCCGACGTTCGCGGAACACTGCGCAGTCGCGCCGAGAGACTCAGCCAGCGTTGTCGACGGCCTCGGCGAACCAGCCGGTGATGGTGGCGGGATGCGTGATCGCGGTACCCACGACGACACTCCAGGCGCCACGCCTGATCGCCTCCCCCGCCGCCTCCGGCGAATGCACCCGGCCTTCGACGAGCACGGGGCGATCGACTGCGGCGAGGATCTGGTCCACGGCCTCCCAGTCGACACCCTTGGTCTTCGGGCGTTCGCCGCTGTAGCCCACCAGGGTGGTGCCGATCAGATCGGCGCCCGCCTCCTGAGCGGCGACGGCGTCGCCCTCGGACCCGCAGTCGGCCATGACCAGCACGTCGGGGAACTGGGCCTTGAACTCGGCGATGGTCTCGGCCAGCGTGCGGCCGTCGGGGCGCTCACGACGGGTGCCGTCGATCGCGATGATCTCGCAGCCAGTCTCGGCGACCTCGACGCAGTCCTTCAGCGTCGGGGTGATGTACACGCCGCTGGCGCCCACCTTAACCAGGCCGATGAGCGGCACGTCGACGCGCTGCCGGATGGCGCGCAGGTCGTCGAGCCCCTTCGCCCGGATGGCCGCGGCGCCGCCGCGCACGGCGGATTCGGCGACCTGGGCCATGGTGTTGGGGTCCAGCATCGGCTCGCCCGGGTAGGCCTGGCACGAGACGATGAGTTTGCCCTTGAGTTGGGCGATGACGTCCATTTACTTCTCCTCGCTGGCGAAGACCTGGGCGGCGGCGCCGACCAGGGCGGCCGACGATCCGAGTTCGGCCTTCAGTACGGGTAGTTCTGCGAGGACGGAAACGACCTCGCCGCGGATGGTGTCGCGCAACGGCTGCCACCAGACGGGGCCCGCATCGGCGACTCCCCCGCCGATCACGACGGCGGCCGGGTCCACCACCGTGACGACACCGGCGATGGCTTTGCCCAGCGCGACGGCGGCTTCCCGCACGACGGTGAGCGCATCGTCGTCGTAGCTCGCGGCGCGGGCCATGATCTCGCGGCCCGACGCGTGGTCACCGCCCAGCGACGCGTAGCGCCGCTCGATGGACGGCCCGGCGGCGATGGCCTCGAGGTGACCGAGGCGGCCGCAGGGGCACCGCAGCGCTTCGGCCCCGGGGGTGGGGATGTGCCCCATCTCCCCCGCGACGTGGTGCGCCCCGGTCCGCAGCCGGCCGTCCAGGACGAGCGCGCCCCCGACGCCGGTGCCCACGGCCACCATGAACAGCGACTCGAGGCCGCGCGCGGCGCCGAAGCGGTATTCGCCCATGGCGTGGGCGTCGACGTCGTTGATGACCTGGATGCGGCGGCCCGGCGCCCAGCCGAGGCGGGCGCGGAGGCCGGCCGTCACGTCTGTGCCCACCCAGTGACGGAACGTGTCCGTCGACGAGATGATCCGTCCGGCGCGCGAGTCCACGACGCCGGCGGTGCCGACCCCGAGACCCACGACGTCGTCGGTGGCGATCTGGCGGACGAGGGCTGCGACCGTGTCGAGCACCGCTTCGCCGCCTTGCGCGGCAGGGGTCGGCGCGGTCACCACATCGCCCAGGACCCCGTCAGAGGACACCAGTGCGACGGCGGTCTTCGTTCCGCCGAGATCGACCCCTACCGCGTAGCTCATGCGAGCAGGTCCACCTCTCGCAGGATCTCTTCGATCGCCGGGATACACGAGGCGTCGAGCGGGCGCAGCGGCGCCGGGACGGCGGCGGAGCTGATCACGCCGAGGCTGGCCATCGCCTGCTTGAAAGCACCGATCCCGCCGGCGTCGCCGGACATGCCCTTCGGCACGAACACGATGTCGAAGAGACGCGTCAGGCGGTCCTGCTCCTTGCGCGCCTCGGCCCAGTCGCCCTTCTCGGCGGCGTTCCAGAGGCGCACGTAGCCGGCGGGGTCGACGTTGCCGAGCCCCGGCACCGCGCCGTCGGCGCCGAGCAGCGCCATGCCGTCGACCATGACCTCGTGGCCGGTCAGCAACTCCAGCGGCGAACCGGCCGCCTTGTTGGCCTGCACGAGGCGACGGAAGCCGACGTCGTCGCCGGAAGAGTCCTTGACTCCGCGGAGCACGCCCTCCTGGCCGAGGCGCACGAGCATGTCGACGGCGAGGTAGCTGTGCACCCGCACCGGCACGTTGTAGGCGTAGACCGGCACGTCGACATTGGCGGCGACGATGCGGAAGTGATCCTCGATCTCGGCCATGTCGTTGAGCGCGTAGAGCGGCGAGGTGACCACGATGGCGTCCGCGCCGAGGGCGGCGACGCGCTGCCCGCATTCGGCCATGCGGCGTGCGCTGAGGTCGGGGGTGCCGACGAGCACCGGCACGCGGCCGGCGGCGCGCTGGACGGTGCGCTCGACGACCGCGTCACGCTCAGAGTCGGTCAGGTAGGCGACCTGTCCGGACGACCCCAGCACGAACAGGCCGGTGCAGCCTGCGTCGATCAGGTGGTCGACGACACGGTCGAGGCTGTCGAGGTCGATGGTGCCGTCGGGGGACATGGGGGTGACGACCGGAGGGACGATGCCACGCAGTTTCTGCATGATGATGCGGTTCTCTTTCAGGTAGGGGGTTCAGAGGAGCGAGGGCACGGCACCCAGGAGGGTCCTGGTGTATGCGTGCTGGGGGTTGCTGAAGATGGCGTCTGCCGGGCCGGTTTCGACGATCTGGCCGGCCAGCATCACCGCCATGCGGTCGGAGATGAAGCGCACGGTGTTGATGTCGTGGCTGATGAACACCAGGCCGAGGCCCAGTTGTTCCTTCAGGTCCATGAGCAGGTTCAGCACCTGCGCGCGGACCGACACGTCGAGCGCCGAAGTGGGCTCGTCCGCGATGATCACGTCCGGCTCCAGCGCGAGGGCCCGCGCGATGGCGACGCGCTGGCGCTGACCGCCCGAGATCTGCCGGGGCAACACGTCCAGGGCGGATTGCGGCAGGCCCACAAGGTCGAGCAGGCGCTTGACACGGTCCTCGCGTTCCTTCACGGTCCCGACCCCGTGCACCTTGAACGGGTCCATGAGCGCGTCACGCACCAGCATGCGCGGGTTGAGGGCTGTGGCGGGGTCCTGGAAGACGACCGAAACGACGCGGCCGAGTTCCTTGCGGCCGTTGCTGTTGAGCTTCATCGTCTCGCCGCGGAAGCGCACCGCCCCGGAGGTGATGGGCTGCAGGCCCACCATCACGCGGGCCAGCGTGGACTTGCCGCAGCCGGATTCGCCGACGAGGCCGAGAGTCTCACCCTTGCTGACCGCGAGGTCGACGCCGTTGACGGCGTGGACCCGGTCCGGCCGGAAGAGCTTGCCCGTTCGGGCCTTGTGGACGACGTGGACGTCGTCGAGTTCGATGACAGGCGTGGCGTTCATCGCCGGCCCTCCTTCTCCAGCACTGCGACGAGTTCGTCAGTGCGCGCGTACATGTGGTCCTGGCCCGGGACCTCCCGCAGGGTCGGCTTCTCGTCGAGGCCGATCGTGGGGTGGGACGACCGCGGGGCGAACCGGTCTCCGTCGACGAACTCGCGCGGCGACGGCACGACACCGGGCACCTGATGGAGCCGGCCGCTGGCCTGCTCGATCGACAGCACCGCGCCGAGGAGACCACGGGTGTACTCGTGGATGGGGTTGCTGAGCAGTTCGCGGGTGCCGCCCTGTTCGACGACCTGGCCCGCGTACATGACGGTGATGCGGTGCGCGACCTGGGCCACGAGGGCGAGGTCGTGCGAGACGAAGACCATGGCGAAGCCGAGCTTCTCGCGCAGTTCGTTGAGCAGGTCGACGACCTGCGCCTGGACCGTGACGTCGAGGGCCGTGGTGGGCTCGTCGGCGATCACGAGACGCGGGTTGCGGGTCAGCGCCATGGCGATGAGCACGCGTTGGCGCTGGCCGCCCGACAGTTCATGCGGGTAGGACTTCAACGTGCGGACCGGGTCGAGGCCCACCAGTTCGAGGAGCTCCTCGGCCGAGCGCTGGCCGCCGCGCTTGGTGAGCTGTGCCAGCTGGCTGCGGATCAGCATCGACGGGTTCAGCGAACTGAGCGCGTCCTGGTAGACCATGCTCATCTCGTGGCCGCGCAGCGCGTTGCGGTCCTTGGGTGACAGGGTGAGCAGTTCCCGCCCGTCGAACCTGATCGACCCTTCGATCTTGGCGGTCTCGGGGAGCAGCCCCATGATCGCCATCGAGGTGATCGACTTGCCGCAGCCCGATTCGCCGACCAGACCCATGGTCTCCCCTGGACGGACGGTGAACGAGACGTTGTCGACGATCTTGACGGGGCCGTGGGCGCCGGGGAACGAGATCGACAGGTTGTCCACCTCGAGCAGCGGTGCGGCGCCGGGGTTGTCGAGGATGAGGCGGTCGTCGCGGGCGAGCTCAGCCGCGCGGAGGGCATCGAGCCTGCCCGTGAGTGACTCGCGCTGCGTGAGGTTGGCATGTGCGATGCCGTCCGCGACAGAGGTGCCGGCCATGGCGTCCTCTTCGGCCTGTACGTTGACCCGGGTCTTGATCTTCGGCGACGCCAGCGCGTCGGTCAGGCCCTCGGAGAGGATGTTGAGGCTCAGCGTCGTGACCAGGATGAACAGGCCCGGGAAGAACGTGACCCACCAGTGGCCGGACAGCAGGAGCGCCTTGCCCTCGGACAGGATGTTGCCCCAGGTGGGAGCGTTGACCGAGGTGATGCCGGTGCCGATGAACGACAACGAGGCCTCGAAGACGATCGCATCGGCGACCAGCACCGTCGCGAAGACCATGATGGGCGCGAGGCAGTTGCGGGCGACGTGCTTGATCAGGATCCACCAGGTGCGCGCACCCGCCACCTTCGTGGCGGCCACGTAGTCCTCGCCGAACTGCGCCAAGACGTTGGCGCGCACGACGCGGGTCAACTGCGGCACGTAGAGGAACGCGATCGAGACGATCACCACGGGGAGGATGGGCGCCCGGGACGACAGGGCCGTGACGAGCACGGCAGCCAGCGCGATGCCCGGGAAGCTCATGATGATGTCGAGGATGCGCATCAACACCTCCGAGACGACCCTGCCGGCCGTCGCGGCGATGGAGCCGAGCACCGCCGCCACCGCGAGCGCCAGGCCTGTGGCTGCGAGGCCTACCAGCAGGGAGACACGGGTGCCGTGGATCACGCGGGAGAGGATGTCGCGACCGGCGTCGTCGGTACCGAACCAGAACATCGAGTTCGGGCCCACCGAGCTGTCCGGGATGAGCTGCTTGCCGACACCTTCGATGTTCACCTCCTTCATCGTGACCATGTCCTGGGGGACGAGGCCGGCCGCGTACGGCGCGTAGGGGGCGATCAGCGGCGCGAAGAGCGCCAGCAGGCCCATGATGGCCAGGACGGCGATAGAAATCTTGGAGCCGATCGGCAGCTTCTTGAGCCCTTGGAACCGGAGGCCCGGCTGGGCGAGCTTCTTCTTGGCTTCAGCAGACAGTGTCAGCATCAGATGCTCCTGATCCGCGGGTTGACGATCACGTAGAGCACGTCCACGATCACGTTGATGACGATGAAGGCGATCGCGACGGTGATCGTCACGCCCTGCACGATGTTGATGTCGTTGCGGGTGATGCCCTGGAAGATGAGTTGGCCCATGCCTTGGATGTTGAAGATCATCTCGATGACCACCGCGCCACCCATGGCGTAGCCGATACGGAGACCCAGCACGGTGAGCGGGGTGATCAGCGCGTTGCGCAGCACGTTGCGGCTGATGACGGTGGCCTTCGGCACGCCGGCACCGATCGCCGTACGCACGTAGTCACGGTCGAGCTCCTCGACCATGGAGGTACGCACGACGCGCGTCAGCGAGCCCATGGTGGGCACTGCGATCGCGATCGCGGGGAGGAAGATCATGTTGGCGTAGCCGGCCGGGTCCTGCGTGAACGGGATCCAGTTGACCACTGCGGGGAACCAGCCGAGGCCCCCGGGGATGTTGCTGAACGCCTGGATCATCAGCAACGCCAGCCAGAACGACGGTGTCGCCAGGCTCGCGATCGAGATCACGCGGATGAGCTGGTCCGGCCAGCGGTCTCGGTAGAGCGCGGCCACGACGCCCATGATGACCGCCAGCGTCACGCCCATGGCGAGCCCGATGAAGGTCAGCTGCAGGGTCCTCGGGAAGTTCTCCGCCACCATCTGGGAGATCGGCACTCCGGTGAAGGACGTGCCGAGGTCTCCTTGGACGAGCCCCGCGATATAGCGCAGGAACCGCACGAACATGGGGTCGTTGAGCCCATTGGCCTCGCGGTAGTTGTTCAGCGCCTGCGGCGTCGCGCTCTCTCCGAGCGCGAGTCGGGCGGGGTCCGCTGAGGAGAGGGACATCACGATGAAGACCAGTAGCGTGACGCCCAGCACCATGATCGGCAGCGCGATGATGCGCCGACCCAGCAGCCGGATCAGATTGGACACGTGTTGTCGCTCCTTGCGGGCGGTTCAAGCGCCCAGAGGGTTGCGGTGTGCATGGCTCCGCTCGGGGCCCCGCATGCAGGGCCCCGGGCGGAACCAGGGGGGACCGCGATTGTGCGGTGAGGGGCCGGGCCCCTGTGGGGCCCGGCGCAGGGGGTGTTACTTGGTGCTACCGACGCCGACGAACGACAGGCCGGTCACTGCGATGGGCTGGAAGTCCTGCAGCGTCTCCGGGTCCCACGCCGTGGGGGTCTTGCGGTGGAACAGCGGGTACAGCGGCACATCCTCGGAGATGATGTCGAAGATCTCGTGCCATGCGGCCACCTGGTCGTCGCCCGTGGAGCGGCTGGCAGTCTCGAGGAGTTCCTGGACGCGGGTGTAGGCGTCCGACCCCTTCCAGTGCATGCGGGTGTCGGTCCACACGTCACCGGCGTACCACCAACGCAGGAGAAGGTCGGCGTCGAGGCCGAAGACGGACGGGTCACCGGGGGCCATGACGATGTCGAACGAATTCGGGTCGGCGTCGATGGTGCCGTAGACGTCCGCGGACTTCTTCTCCTCGTAGGTGACGGTCAGGCCGGCAGCCTCCAGGGACTCCTTCACGATGGGGCGCACTGCCGAGAAGAAGCCGTGGTCGGAGGAGAGGAGCCGGACGCTGGTGAGACCCGTCTCGGCGAAGAGCTCCTTCGCCTTCTCCATGTTGCCGGCGTACTGGACCTTGGCTTCCTTGAAGGCGGGGTGTGCTTCGTGCACGAAGGCCTTGGCCGGGCTGGCCAGATCCGACATGCCGACCTTGGTGATGCGGTCGTAGTCCAGGGCGTAGAGCACGCCCTGACGGTTGCGGACGTCGTCCATCGGGGCGAGCCCCGAGTTGAACATCATGAACACCAGCCCGAAGCCCTGCTCTGCGGCGACGGACTTGGACTCGGCCAGCTGCGCCAGGTTGGCGGCGGGCACCGAGTCGACGGCCTGGACCGTGTCGGAGCTCAGCGCGTTGGTGCGGGTGGAGTCATCGGGGATGATCTGCCATTCCATGGTGGCGGCGCGGGCCGGGTTGGGGCCGGTGTAGGCGTCGTTGCGCTCGAACTTGACCACCTGGGAGGCAGCGCCGTTGTCGACCATCTTGTAGGCGCCGGTGCCGACGGGGTTGAGGTCGAAGGCCTTCTGGTCGGCCTCGACGAGGGCCTTCGGGACGATCTTGACGACCGCGAGGCGCTCGGGAACCAGGGAGAACGGGTACTTGGTGACGATGGTGACGGTCGTGTCGTCCTTGGCCGTGACCGACTCGATGAAGGGGATGAACGACGCGTACAGCGACGCGTTGTCCGGGTTCAGGACGCGCTCGAAGGAGAACACGACGTCATCGGTGGTGACCGGCGTGCCGTCGTGGAACACCGCGCCGTCGCGGAGCGTGACTTCCCACGTGGTGTCGTCGACCTGGGACGGCATGTCGGCACCGAGGGCGGCGAACACCTCGCGCGTGGCGGGGTGGAGCTCCGTCAGGCCCTCCATGGTGTGCCAGTTGGCGGCGACGGTGAGCGCGGCGGTGGTGGTCATCGGGTCGTACCCGTTGGTGCCGAGCTCGTAAGAGATGGCGGCGGTGATCGCGCCGTCGGTCGCGGCCGAAGCGGAGGGGCTCGCGCTCGCGGACCCTGCCGGCTCGGACCCCGCGGGCGATGCGCTGCCACCCGGAGTGGGCTGCGTTGCCGAAGGGCTGCACGCTGCGAGCGACCCGGCGAATGCCGCGGCCGCGCCCAACGAACCAGCGAGCTTGATGATGGAACGGCGCGACGTCTGCGCGCTCAAGGGATTCGTCATTGAAAACTCTCCTAGTTATCGGACATCCGATGTCTGACCTGATGTCAGTATTGCATGATACCGGGCGATAGACTCGCCACGCTCACCTAAAGTGCTCATCCTGATTGAAAGAGTCTGAATTGTGACCAACAGCCACGAACCGCAGCGTCTCCGGCAGACGGCGCAGGCGGTGAAAGAGCATATTCTGCGCGAAAAGTTGAAGACCGGCGATCCCATGCCGACGGAGGTCCAGCTCGTCGAAGCGTTGGGCGTTTCCCGCTCGAACCTGCGCGAAGCGATCCGCAGCCTGGTGACGCTGGACATCCTCGAGGTACGGCACGGCACCGGCATGTTCGTCGGCCGGATGTCGATGCGTCCCCTGGTGGAGGCACTGGCCTTCAAAGGCGTGGTGCTGCCCGGCGAGGAGTTCGAGACGCTGCGCCAGATCGTCGAGATCCGCACCGCGCTGGATTACGCGCTGGCTCCCGGCATCGTCGAGCGGATGAGCGGCCACGACGCTCCCGAGCTGGCGGAACTGTGTGACGCGATGACGGAGAAGAAGGCGGCCGGCGAGAGCTTCGCTACTGAGGACCGGTTGTTCCACCTGAAGTTGGCCGAAGTGCTCAGCAACGAGTTGTACGCGCAGTTGGTGGGCGCCTTCTGGGACGTGCACACGCTCATCGCACCCCGGCTCGGCGTCCCGACGCCCCGCGACATGGCCGACACCGTCGACGCCCACCGCAGCATGCTCCAGGCCGCCCTGGCCGGAGACCTCGACGCCTACCGGGACGCCGTCGACCGGCACTACGCACCGCTGCTGCGCGTGCTCGACTCGTCGAAGAAGGCCGTCGCTTCAGGTTCCTGAACACCCGGCCCCGAACTCACCGCTGAGTTCCAGCCAACAGACAGCGGCCCAGCCTCGAAGGCTGGGCCGCTTCCTGCTGTCAGGCCAGGCGCACCACTGCGGCACCCGGGCGGTCCGGGGCAAGGGTGAGCACGCCGTCGGTCAGGCTGCCCCACTGGGGCGTGAGCAGCTCGCCGGCGATCGCGACGGGGGTATCGGCGTCGATGAACGCCAAGGTTGACCCGTCCTCGGCAGTGCCGAGGCGCACCCAGACGTCGTCGCCGAGGTCGAGGGCACGGTTCGTCGGCTCCACCTGAAGGAAATCGCCGGCTGGGCGCACCCACCTGCCGACGGAGGCGACGACCTCGGACTGCCACCCGGGCAGCCGTCCGTCGGCCATCGGCCCGACGCCGAACAGGAGCCGCCCGCCGCGGGTGACGACGTCGACGAGGTGGCGGATCGCCAGTGGGCCAGCCAGCGCGTGCGACAGGTCCTCCTCCTGGTTGTAGGCGAACGACAGCCCCACGCCGCGGCAGTTCTCCCACATGCGGGCGTCCTCGTTGTCCAGCATGTGCTGGTACTCGCTGGTCACATAGTCCGCGTGCGGCACGTTCCAGCGGTCATTGACCACACCGTCGGGATTGGCGGCGTAGAACTCCTCGAAGACCGAGCCGATGCCGTGCGACTCGAAGTTCTTGCCGGCATCCGGCCACTCGATGTCGTCCCACAACACGTCCGGCTGGTAACGCTGCACCAGGTCACGGACATGGTTGGCCGCGTAAGCGGCGTACTCCTCGTCCAGCGGGCGCAGCCCGTCCCAGGACCAGGTGTCCGCCTCGCCGATGGGCGCGAACGGCCGCTCGTGCCAGTCCAGGCCACCGGAGTAATAGGCGCCGAACCGGACGCCGTGCTCACGGCACGCGTCGGAGTAGGCCCCGACGAGGTCCTTCTTCGGACCGCGGGCGACCGTGTTCCGGTCCGTGCCCGGGGCATCCCACAGGCAGACGCCGTCGTGGTGCTTGGTCGTCAGCACCAGGTAGTCGGCGCCGGCCGCCGCGAGCTCCCCCACCAGAGCGGAGGCGTCGAATTTCTCAGCCTTCCACTCGTCGATGAAGTCGTCGTAGGGGCGGCCTCCGTAGACCTCCTGCTGGTGCTTCCAGGCCGCACTGCCCTCGAGCCGGATGGTGTTGTAGTACCACTCCGAATACGGGTTGTGCGTGTACCACTCGGTGGCGGATTCGATGGTGCCCAGCTCGCCCGTCGGTTCCGCCCACGCCGGCACCGAGTACGGCCCCCAGTGGACGAAGAAACCCAGCTTGGCGCGCCGGAACCACTCCGGCGTTGCCCTGTCATTCAGCGCCTCCCAGCGCTCCTGGTCATCGACCACCGAAACCTCCGATATTCATGCCTCGGGACAGCTGGCGCTGCATGAGGAAAACAATGATGAGAGAAAACGCCACGGCGACGGAGCAGGCCGCCATCAGCGGACCCCAGTCGGTGCCGCGCTCGCCCGAGAACATGGACAGACCCAACTGCAGCGGGGCCTTGGCCGGATCAGTGATGATGATCAGGGGCCACAGGAAGGCGTTCCAGTAGTCGATGAAGGCGAACGCCGCGACGATGGCGATGGGTCCGCGCAGCAGCGGCACGATCACGTGCCACAACAGTTGGATCTGGCTGGCGCCGTCGATCCGCGCGGCCTCTTCGTAATCCGGGGGCAGCGACAGCAGGAACTGGCGCAGCAGGAAGGTGCCGAACGCGCCGAACGCGAAGGGCAGGATGATCATCGAATAGGTGTTGACAGCACCGAACTCGTTGGCCCCGATGAACAGCGGGATGACGAGCACCTCGATGGGCAGCATCAGCGTGGCGATGAACACGGCGAACAACTGGTTGCGGCCCTTGAACTGCAGGCGGGCGAACGCGAACGCGCTGAGCACCGAGACGGTCACTGCGATCAGCGCGCCCATGCCGGCGATGAAGAACGTGTTGAGCAGGATTCGAGCGAACGGGATGGCCGTGAAGACCTCCCCATAGTTGCTCCACCGCACCTCGGAGCCCACCAGGTCGGCCCCGCCCAACAGCACTTCCTGGCTGGGTTTGATGGAGCTGATGAACATCCAGAGAAACGGCACGAAGAACACGAAGCCGAACATCGCGAGTAGCACCTTGCTGATGATCTTCGTGGGGCGCACGCGGCGCGCCCTGTTGCTCGCTTCGGCGACCCGGAGGGTTTCTTCCCTTGTCAAGGCGTCAGGCATCGTAGCTCACCCACTTCTTCTGCCCTAGGAACTGCAGGGCGGTAAACAGCATGATGATGACGAACAGCACCCACGCCATGGCCGACGCGAACCCGAGGCGGTCGTAGGAGAAACCGGCACGGTAGAGGTACAGGACGATGGTGTTGGTGGTGTCGCCGGGGCCGCCCTTGGTCAGCATGTAGGGCTGCGTGAACACCTTGAAACCGCCGATGACCGTCATCACCGAGGCGAAGAACAGCGACGGGGACAACATCGGGAACGTGACCCGCCAGAAACGGCTCCACGCGGTGGTGCCGTCAATCCTGGCGGCCTCCATCACCGAGGGGTTGATGTTGTTGAGGCCTGCGGCCAGCACCACGATGTTGTAGCCGATGCCCTGCCACAGCGACATCATGATGAGCGACACCAGCGCCCAGTTGCCGTCACCCAGCCAGGAGGGGCCAGTGATACCGATGTTGCCCAGCAACGTGTTGACCAGTCCGTTGTCCTGCAGCATGAGCCGCCACACCAGGGCGTTGGCCACCATGGGGGTGACCACCGGGATGAAGAAGAGGATCCGGAAGAAGCCGCCCCATTCGGGCAGCGAATGCAGCCACACCGCGATGCCGGTGCAGATGATGAGGTTCGCGATGGTGTAGCCGATCGCGAAGACCGCGGTGTTGCGCAGCACCGTGAAGAACACCGGATCGGCCCCCGACAGAAGCTGCACGTAGTTCTCCACCCCCACGAACTCACGTTCGCCGTACAGGGGCCAGTTGTACAGGCTGATCACCAGGGAGGCGATCAACGGCACCACGATGAAGATGAAGAAGCCGGCCATCCCGGGGGTGAGATGGAGGAAGGCCAGCAAGCGCTGGTTGAAGCCAGGCTTGCCGGTCCGTTCCACCTTCACCCTCGGCCGAGCTTCAGTCGGAGCTGCCGAGGAAGCCATGATCAGCCAACACCCTGGGCGATCTGGGTGAGGATGTCCTCAGCGGTCTTGTTGCCCCGGTAGCCGTCGGACGAGTACTGCGCGAACTGGGTCACGACCTGGTTCCAGGTGGGGGTGGTCACCAGCGGCTGGCCGCTGGCGAGGAGCGCCTTGACGACCTCGACATCGGCCTCCGGCTTGCCCTCGGCCCAACCGTCGATGGCGGACTCGATGGACGGCACGGTGCCGCGGTTGGCCCCGACGTAGGCGACCACGTCCGGCGTGGTCATCTTGACGATGTTCTCGAAGGCGGCGGCCTTGTCCGGGCAGGAGTCAGCGACGCCGAAGCCGGATCCCTGGATCATGCCGCCGGGGGTGCCGTCGTCCGACGGGGGTGCGGCGATGCCGACCTCGAAGTCTGAACCCTCCTGGTAGGTGGAGTAGAACCAGGGGCCGTCGATGAACATGCCGACGTTGCCGGCCATGAACGCCTGGCGACCGATCTCATCGGTGTCGCCGGGGTTCGGCGCAGCCGCGACCTGCTCCTTGTTGACCAGGTCCATGGTCCACTGCACGTCCTCGATCAGCGCGGGGTCCGTGAGGTTCAGTTCGCCGTCCTTGGTGGGGCCGACGCCGTTGGCGAAGCTGAGGGCGAGGGGCGGGTAACCGATGTCGGCGGACACGGCGAAGCCGTACTTGTCGTCCTTGGTGAGGGCCTTCGCGTCGGAGAGGAACTGCTCGCGCGAGTAGTCCGCCCCCGGCAGTTCAAGGCCGGCGGCCTCGAACATCTCCTTGTTGAAGAACAGCAGCATGGGCTCTGCGTCGTAGGGGATGGCCCTGATGGTGCCGTCCACTGTGAGGCCCTGCATCATGGCCTCGTTGTACTGGCTGAGGTCGAGGCCTGCATCCTTGGCGAGGTCGTCCAGCGGCGAGAGGAGGCTGCCGAGCTCCTGGGCGCGCGCGGCCTGCGTCGTGATGATGCACGGGGCGTCAGAGGCGGCCATGCGGGTCTTGACGAGGGTCCAGTATTCCTGGAACGAAGGTCCGTCCAGCGTGATGTCGAACTCGCTGTCACCGCCCTCCTGCACGCCGGCGATGAACGTCTCCCACTGTTCACGGTCGGACTCGTTCGAGACCCACGTGTACATCTGGTTGGCGCGGGGGTCCGCCTCACCATTGGCTCCATCGGTGCCGGTGCCGGAATCGCCGCCACAGGCCGCGAGGCCCAGAGCGAGAGTTGCACAGGCCGCAATTGCCGTGACTCGACGAATGTTCATTGGGTAAGCCCTTCTTCTTTGAATGGGTTTCGAGGGTTCAGCCCAGGCCAGCGGTGGTCTTGGCGATGCCCTCTGGAGCAATTGTATGAGCAATGTTAACTCAGGTCAATCAAAATTGCTAACGTTTCCATAGCGCGTTGCCGCGTGTGTTTTGCTGGCAGCACGGAACCTGAGCCATTCCGGCGCTGCAGAAGGAAGTTTATGTACACACATGCACACCGCGCCCAGCGTCAACGATTGTGCGTAACGCCTTCGACGGGCCGGACGTCGTGCCACCGGCCGTCGGCGGCCGACGCCATGGCGGCTTCGTCGACCTCGGCGGCCGCCAGCCCGTCATAGACCGACGGGGCCAGCTGCTGGCCGGCGATCACCGACCCGATGAACTGGGACGCCTCGACGACCTTCAGGTCATCGAAGCCCATCGACGTACCCGGGGAGGGCTGGAAGTTGCCGAAGCGCGGGAAATCGAGCCCCGCCATGACGTGCGTGTAGCCGGCGAACTCCTGACCCCGTCCCACGGCCACCAGCAGGTCGTTGAGGTGTTCGAAGTTCCAGCGCACCGAACCGTCGGAACCGTAAACCTCGACGATGTACTCGGCGCGCGGGCCGGTGGCCACACGGCTGGCCTCGAGCGTGGCCAGGGCCCCGCCCTCCAGGCGAGCGATCATCGCGATCCAGTCCTCGTTCTCCACGGGGCCCTTCTTGTCGCTGACCTCCCAGCCGCTGTGCCCGACGCCCGCCTTGAGCGGGATGGGGCGCTCGGTGATGAACTGCCCGGTGGCCGCGGTCACCGATTCGATGCGTCCCACCAGGTACTGCACGAGGTCGACGCCGTGGCTCATCAGGTCGCCGATGACACCGCTGCCGCCGTATTCGCGGCTGTCGCGCCAGGTGAGCGGCCCGTCCGGCGACGAGGCGTAGTCGGCGATCAACCAGCAGCGCACGTTGGTGATCCGGCCGAGACGGCCGCCGCGGATCAGTTCGCGGGCGCGCTCGATGGCCGGGGCGTGGCGGTAGTTGAAGCCGACGGCGGTCACCAGCCCCGCGGCACGCGCGGCCTCGGCGATGTCGCGCGACTGCACCGCGTTGGTGCCCATCGGCTTCTCTATCCAGAACGGCTTGCCGGCGGCGGCCGCGGCGAGGGCGATCTCGCGATGGAGGAAGTTGGGCGAGCAGATGGACACGACGTCCACCTCGGGGTCGGCGATCACCTCGCGGTAGTCCTCCACCGCCCGCTGGAATCCCATGCCCTCCACAGCGGCCTTCCTGGTTTCGGGCTGCGCGTCGCAGGCGCTGACGAGGCGCACCGTGGCGCGGAGCTCAGGGAACTTCTCCGCGAGGGCGCGGTAGCTGCGCGAATGCAGGCGCCCCATCCACCCCAGACCTACAACTCCGACACCGATGCAGCGATCCGTCACTGGACCACCACCCTTCACAGGACCGATCATTTTCGTTGTCCAGGCGGTGGGAACTCACTCTTCACGCTTGAAGGACATGGTCGCTTCGAAGGTGCGCTCGGAGGGCCAGCGGCTGGTGACAGCCTTCAGGCGCGTGTAGAAAGACACGCCCTCGGGGCCGTGGATGTGGTGGTCGCCGAGCAGCGAATCCTTCCAGCCACCGAATGAGTAGTAGGCGACGGGGGTCGGGATCGGCACGTTGATGCCCACCATGCCGGCCTGCACGTCGAGTTCGAAGCGGCGGGCGACACCACCGTCGTTGGTGAAGATCGCGGCGCCGTTACCGAACGGGGAGCCGTTCACGATCTCGATCGCCTCGTGGTAGCTGTCCGCCACCACGATGGTCAGCACGGGGCCGAAGATCTCCTGGTGATACGCCGGGGCATCCAGCGGGACGTTCTTCAGGACGGTGGGACCAACCCAGAAGCCATCCTCGTAGCCGTCGACGGTGAGGTCACGGCCGTCGAGCACCACCTCGGCGCCACGCTCCTCGGCGTCGGTGATGAGGCCCTTGATGCGCTCCTGCGCCTTGCGGGTGATGACAGGGCCCATCTGGACGCCCTCGTCGAGCCCGAAGCCCACCTTGATCTTGGCGGCGTTGGCCTTGACCAGATCGGCGAGCTTGTCCTCCACACCGCCGACGGCGACGACGACCGGCAGCGCCATGCACCGCTCACCGGCGGCACCGAAGGCCGCGGCGGAGATGTGCTGGGCGGCGAACTCGAGGTCCGCGTCGGGCATGACGATGGCGTGGTTGTTCGCCCCGCCGAGCGCCTGGACGCGCTTGCCTGCCAGGGTGGCCTTCTCCTGGATGACGTGGGCCACCGGGGTGGAGCCCACGAAGGAGATGGCGTCGATGCCCTTGTGCTCGAGCAGCCCTGTGACGGTCTCTACGTCGCCGGCGACGACGTTGAAGACCCCGTCGGGGAGGCCGGCCTCCTTGTAGAGCCGGGCCACGACCAGCGACGCGGTGGGCGTCGGGGTGGCGGGCTTCAGGATGAAGGCGTTGCCGGTGGCGATGGCGATGGGGTGCATCCACATCGGGACCATGACCGGGAAGTTGAAGGGGCACACGCCCGCGACGACCCCGACGGGCTGGCGGATGCTGTGGATGTCCACGCCGGAGGAGATGTCGTAGGAGTGGTCGCCCTTGAGGGCGGTGTTGATGCCGCAGGCGAAGTCGAGGGTTTCGCGGCCGCGCTGGATCTCGCCGATCGCGTCGCCGTAGTCCTTGCCGTGCTCGGCCACGATGGCCTTGGCCAGCTCGTCCTGGTTCGCAAGCACGAGCTCGCGCATCGTGAACATGATGGCGGTGCGCTTGGCCAGCGAGGTCGCGGCCCAGCCCTTCTGCGCTTCGCGGGCAACCTCGACGGCATGGTCGATGTCGGCGAGCGACGCGGCGAGCAGCTCACCGGTCACCTCACCGGTAGCTGGGTTCTCCACGGGGATGCGGTGTGTGGGCGAGCCCTCGTACGGGGCTCCACCGATCCAGTGGGTGATGGTCTCAGTCATGGCTCAACCTTCCATTCTTTGGCCACGTCGCCTATTTGTTCTAACAATAGCACGGATCAGGCCAGAGCCGAAAGAGCGTCGAGCGAGGCCTTCGCGTTGGCCACGGGGCCACCGTCTGCCGGGGGCTCCTCGTCGAGCATGATGTCCTGCTCGAGCACGTAGTAGCCGTCGAAGCCGGCCTCGTCGAGGAGGGCGACGATGGCGGAGAAGTCGATGTCGCCTTGGCCGATGGGGGTGAACATGCCGCCCTTGATGCCCTCGCTCCAGCTGAGCTCGCCAGTGAGGAGTCGGTCCGTGAGGTCCTTGCGGATATCTTTTGCATGAACAATGTCGACGCGGTCGGCGTAACGGCGCACCAGATCGACGACGTCGGCGCCACCGGCGCTCAGGTGACCGGTGTCCAGGCACAGGCCCACCGTCGAGTTGTCCAGCACGCGCTCCACCTCGTCGAGGTTCTGCACCATCGTGCCCCAATGGGGGTGGATGCAGGCGGTCACGCCGCGGGCGGCGCACACCTCGGTGATGCGGGAGAGGTTGCCGAACAGCGTCTGCCAGCCGGTCTCGTCCAGGACAGGACGGTCGTCGTATCCCTCGCTGCCGGAATCCGCGGCCAGGATGAGGAACTCGCCCCCGGCCGCCTCGAACGCGTCGAGCTCCTGGTTGACCTGCGGGATGGGATCGAATTCGGGGTCGTGCATGACGGCGAGGAAGAAGGAGCCCACCGGCTTGAGGCCGAACTCGCGCACCGCGGCAGCGCGCTCCTCGGCGTCGATCGGCAGCCAGCCCTGGGGACCGAACTCCGTGGCGGTGAGGCCGATTTCCTTCATCTCGGTGAGCACCCGCTGGGGGCTCATCTGGTAGCCCCACCCGGGGACCTCGCATACGCCCCAGCTGATGGGGGCACCGGCGATCTTCATGGTTCTCCTATTTCTCGGTCAGAGGTAGTGGCGCTGGGGGGCGCGGTTGGTTTCGTAGCGGGCGCGGGCCTCCTGCGTCGAGGAGATGCGCGACACCTCGGCGATCGGCACGTCCCACCAGCTGCTGCTGGGCGGGTTGGGGCCGATGAGGGCCGTCTCGATGTAGATCATCACGGCGCGGTCCATGGCTTCGGCCTCGCGGTAGGCGGCGCGGAATTCCTCCATGGTCTTCACGCGCAGCACGGTGAGGCCCCAGCTCTCGGCGTTGGTGGCGATGTCGACGGGGAGCAGGTCACCGTCCTGGTTGTGCGGCACCGAGCCCTTGCGGTACCGGGTGCCGAAGCGCTGCGAGCCGTGCGATTCGGACAGCGCGCCGATGGACGCGAAGCCGTGGTTTTGCAACAGGACCAGGATGACTTTGAGGCCCTCCTGCACGATGGTGGCCAGTTCCATCGGCAGCATCTGGTACGTGCCGTCGCCGACGATGGCCACCACTTCGCTGTCCGGCAGCGCGAGCTTGACGCCCATCGCGGCGGGGATCTCGTAGCCCATGGTGCTGAACGCATACTCCACGTGGTATTGCACCGGGGTCTTGGCGCGCCACAGCGACTGGAGGTCGCCGGGCATGGAGCCGGCCGCGTTGATCACGACGTCGTTCTCGCCCATCATCTCGTTGAGCGCGCCGAAGACCTCGATCTGGGCGGGCTGCGGCTGATGGCCGACGTTGACGCATTCGTCCGTGGTGGTGGCCCACTCGTCACGCAGGCGGGCGACCTCGGCGGAGTACGCCTCGTCGACCCGGTAGCCCTCGAGCGCCTCGCTCAGGGCCACCAGGGCCTCGCGCGCATCGGCCACCACCATCTCGGCGGCGTGCTTGGCCGCATCGAATGCGCCGACGTTGATGTTGACGAACCGGAGGTGCGGGTTGCGGAACGCGGTGTGCGACGCGGTGGTGAAGTCGGAGTAGCGGGTACCGATGCCGATCACCACGTCCGCCCCGCGCGCCAGTTCGTTGGCCGACTCGGCGCCGGTGGAGCCCACGCCGCCCACGGAGCACTCGTGGTCGGCGTCGATCGCACCCTTGCCCGCCTGGGTGTCCGACACCGGGATGCCGGTCGCCGAGGCGAAGGCACGCAGCACGTCGCTGGCCCCGGAGTAGATCGTGCCACCCCCGGAGACGATGAGCGGGCGCTCGGCGCCGCGGATGATCTCTGCGGCGCGCTCGATGGCGACCCTTTCCGGCGCAGGACGGCGGATCCGCCAGACCCGCTTGGCGAAGAACTCCACCGGGAAGTCGTAGGCTTCGGCCTGCACGTCCTGGGGCAGGGCGACGGTGACGGCGCCCGTGTCGGCCGGATCGGTCAGCACACGCATGGCCTGCATCAGCGACGGGATGAGTTGTTCGGGGCGTGTGACGCGGTCGAAGAACCGCGACACGGGCCGGAAGGCGTCGGTGGCCGCCGTCAGCGGCGACACCGGGTCCTCGACCTGCTGCAGCACCGGATCCGGCGCGCGGGTGGCGAACTGGTCCGACGGGAACAGCAGCACGGGCAGCCGGTTGGTGGTGGCGACGGCGGCGCCGGTCACCATGTTCAGCGCGCCAGGGCCGATGGACGAGGTGCACATCCATGTCTGCGTGCGGTTGGTGGACTTGGCGTACGCGGCCGCGGCGTTGACCATGCCCTGCTCGTTGCGGGGCATGATGTAGGGCATCTCACCGCCGTCGGGTTCCGGGTCCAGGTCGTTCTGGAGCAACGCCTGGCCCATGCCGGCGACATTGCCGTGGCCGAAGATGCCGAAGGCCCCGGCGATCAGGCGGCGCTCGACACCGTCGGATTCCGAGAACTGGTTGACGAGGAATCGGACAACAGCCTGCCCGACGGTAAGGCGAACGGTGGTGGTCATGCTCACTCCTGGGGATTGAGGGGGGTCATGGGGAGACGGGGGTCGACCTCGGACTCTTCCCAGGCCTGACGGATCCACGTGTAATGGGGGTCGTCGGTCATCAGCCAGGTGGAGTCCTCCGAGGGACCGGCCATGACGTTGAGGTAGTACAGGTCATAGCCGGGGGCGGCGACCGACGGGCCGTGGTAGCCGAACGGCATCACCACGACGTCGCGGGAGTTGACCTCGGTGCACACGTCGATGGGCTTGCCGGGCGACGGGTAGATGCGCTGGAGCGCCATCCCCTTCGAACCGTCGCGGCCGGGGCGCACCTCGTAGTAGTAGATCTCCTCGAGGACGCGTTCGTCCTGAGTGTGTTCGTCGTGCTTGTGGGGCGGGTAGCTGGACCAGTTGCCGCCGGGCGTCAGCACCTCGCACGCCAGCAGGTGGGACGTCTCCAGCGGGTTGCCCAACGCGTAGTTGTTGACCTGCCGCGAGCAGTTGCCGGTGCCGCGCAGCGTCGTGATGACCTGCGACGACGGGCAGTACACGACGGGGAGGTCCTTGGTGGCCTTCGACCCGGGCAGCGCGAACCGGCCGCCCTGCTCGCTGTGGATGACGGCGGTCTTGCCGCGCGGAACGTACAGGTAGTCGGTGATCTCGGTCCAGACCTCGCCGCGGCCCTCCAGGCGGTGTGTCTCACCGTCGACCTTCACGGTGCAGGATCCGCTGAGCGGCAGCACCAGGATCTCCTCGCCGCCGGTGTCGACGGTCTGCGCGGCCCCGGCCGGCAGCCCGAGCACGCGGATCGAACACCACTCCCAGCCGGCGCGCTGCGCGGTCACGTCCGTCTCGAAGTTGCCATGGGCAGTTTCCCCCGCAGGGATGACGTACTTGGCGTTGTCGTTCACAGAACCTCCACGAGTCGGTCGACCGCGCCGGCCACATCACCGTCGCGGGGGAAGAGCAGGGCGCGCCCGATGACGAGCCCCTTCACGCTGGGATTGCGCAGTGAGTTGGCCCAGGCGCGGACGGTTTCGTCCATCTGCTCCGGGACCGGGCCGCCCAGCAGCAGGACCGGCAGCGTGGTGGACTCCAGCACGCGGTCCATGTCCGCCACGCACGGCAGCTTCAGCCAGGTGCGCGCCGAGGTGTGGCCCAACGCGGAGGCCACGCTGATGGCGCGGATGACTTCGTCGGGCGACAGGTCGTTGGTGAGTTGACCCTCCACGCGGCGGCTGATGAAGGGTTCCAGCATCGCGATGCGCCCCGCCGCGGCCAGGTCGTCGACGGCGCGCGCGGCCTGTTCCAGCATGGCAGGGGTGGCCGGGTCCTGCAGGTCGATGCGCAGGAGGAGTTTGCCCCCGTCGAGGCCCGCCTGCTCGATGCTGGGCGCGGTGTAGCCGGTGATGCGGTCGTCCACCTCGAACGCGGAGCCGGCCAGGCCGGAGCGGTTCATGGAGCCGAACACCAGCTTGCCCTCGAGGGCGCCGAGGAGGGCGAGTTCCTCGATGAGGTCCGGGGTGCCGAGGAACCCGCCGACGCCGGGCCGGGCGATCGCCACGGCGCACCGTTCGAGGAGCACGCGGCGCGACGCCATGGCCAACTCGTCGCTGCCGGCCTTGAGGGCGCCGCGGCCCGGGTGATCTGCCGCGATGACCAGCAGCTTCTCCCCCGGTGCCGGCATGACGCCGGGCGCGCGGGCAGCGAGGGCCGCAGCCACTGCGTCGGGGCGCGTGAAGCGCAGGTCAGTGAGGTCGTCGAAGGTGATCACGCCTGCCCCCGTGCGTCGGTTTCCGGGTGGCGGGCCAGCATTTCCTCGACCTCAGCCTGGTCCGGCATGGCGGGGGCGGTCTCGAGCTTGGACGCCACGATGGCGCCGGCCGCGGAGGCGAACCGGATGAGCTGCGGCAGTTCCCAGCCGTTGAGGAGGCCGTGGCACACCGCGCCACCGAACGCGTCGCCGGCGCCGAGGCCGTTGACGACCTCGATCCGGTTGGCCGGCACGAAGGTGCTCTGGGTGCGGGACTTGGCGAAGGTGCCGACGGGGCCCTGCTTGACGATGGCGATGTCGACGCCCCGGTCGAGCAGCGCGTCGGCGGCTCGCTCCGGGTCCGTCTCACCCACCGCGATGCGACACTCCTCGAGATTGCCGATCGCGACGTCGGCATGTTCCAGCATGGAGCTGATGTGCCCCGAGGCGGTGACCTCGTCGTCCCAGAAACGGGCGCGGTAATCCAGGTCGAACACCAGCATTCCGCTGCGCTCCGTGCGGGCCAGGGTTCGGTGGGTCTGACGTGAAGGCTCAACCGACAGGCCACTGGCGGTCATCCAGAGGATGCGGTAGTCGGCGAGGTCGGCCGGCAGATCTTCCGGGCGCAGCTCGAGATCCGGTGCGGTCGGCGCGCGATAGAAGTAGAGCGGGAAGTTGTCCGGCGGAAAGATCTCGCAGAATGTCACGGGGGTGTTGAACGCGGGATTGGTCACCACGTGCGAGGCGTCCACACCGCGCCGCCCCAGTTCGGCGATGATGAAACGGCCGAACGGGTCGTCGCCCACGCCGGTGAGCGCCGTGACGTTGCGGCCGTAGCGCGCGGCCGCGACCGCGACGTTGGTGGCGGAACCGCCGAGGAACTTCCGGAAAACGCCCACATCCTCGAGGTGGACCCCGACCTCGAGCGGATACACGTCGACGCTGCAGCGCCCCACCACGAGAATCTCGGGCACGTGTTCGCCATCCACAGTGATGACCTCCTTCGTCGGCCCTCAGTCTGCCCGACTGGAACACCGTGGTCAACTCTTTGTGCAAACATTCGAGAGGCGCGCTTCCGGAGTATGATCAGTCGCAATACCGCTCTGGCGGTTCATACCGCTGCCAAAGTCGGCCAGGTCAAGGAGTATGCGTGGACGAGACCTACACCCCGGACATCACAATCGACCGCAACTCGGACCGTCCCCTGTATGAGCAGATCGCCCAACCCATCGAGGCGGCGATCGTCTCCGGTGAACTCGCGGCAGGCGCGCGCATCGAGGACGAGGTCTCGATGGCCCAGCGCCTCGACGTCGCCCGCCCGACGGCGCGCCGCGCTCTCCAGGAACTGGTCGCCAAGGGCCTGCTGACCCGCCGACGCGGCGTCGGCACCCGCGTCGCCCCGCCCCACGTGCACCGCCCCATGAAGCTCTCCTCCCTCAACGAGGACCTCGTGGAGGCCGGCTTCTCCCCCTCCACCAAGGTGCTCCACTACCAGGTGCGCGAGGCGACCGCCGACGAGGCCGAGAAGCTCGGCATGAAGGCCGGCGAGGGACTGCTCGAAGTCAGCCGCCTGCGCTACGCCGACGACCACCCCCTGGCCATCCTCACCAACCTCATCCCGCTCGACATCGCCCCCACCTGGCAGGAGCTGGGCGAGCACGGCCTCTACCAGTGTCTGCTGAAGCGCGACGTGCTGATCGCGGCGGCGCAGCAGTCGGTCGGCGCCCGCGGCGCCACGGCTGAAGAGGCGGAGCTCCTCGGCGAGGACAAGGGCGCGCCGCTGCTGACGATGCACCGGGTGGGCCGCACGGCCGAGGGCCGTGCCGTCGAACTGGGCAACCACGTCTACCGCCCCTCGCTGTACTCGTTCCAGTTCACGTTGTTCACGTCCTGAGGTGAATGTTCTGACAATAGCTTGACTATGCATAGACAATGCGATTAACTGAGGTCACATACGGCGACGCCGCCGCTCTCCGTGAAAGCAGGAGCCAGATGACTGACTACACCCCCGGGCCGCTGCTGGCCGCAGCGCAGACCACCCCCACGTCTCTGTGGAACGATTCCTCGGATCTCGATGAGCTGAAGCAGTCCATCGCGTTCGGCGGGGTCGGGGCCACATGCAACCCGGTGATCGCCTACACCACCATCAAGCAGCACCTCGATGAGTGGCGTCCGCGCATCGAGGCCATCGCGGCCGAGCACCCCACCTGGGGCGAGTCGCAGATCGGTTGGCAGGCCGTCAAGGACATGTCCGTCGAAGCAGCCGCGCTGCTCGAGCCGATCTTCAGGGAGCACAACGGCCGCAACGGCCGCCTGTCGGTACAGACCGACCCGCGCCTCCACCGCGACGCCCAGGCGCTCGCGGACCAGGCCGTGGAGTTCCATGAGCTCGCCGACAACATCGTCGTGAAGATCCCGGCCACCAAGACCGGCCTGGAGGCCATCGAAGAAGCCAGCTACCGCGGCGTGTCCATCAACGTGACCGTCTCCTTCTCCGTACCCCAGGCGGTGCAGGCGGGCGAAGCCATCGAGCGCGGCCTGAAGCGCCGCGAGGCCGAGGGCCATGACATCTCCGAGATGGGCCCCGTCGTCACCATCATGGTGGGACGCCTCGACGACTGGCTCAAGGAAGCCGCCGAGCGCGAGGGACTCTCCGTGGACCCGGAGGCCCTCGAGTGGGCCGGCGTCGCGTGCATGAAGCGTGCCTACAAGATCTTCCAGGAGCGCGGCTACCGCTCGCGCGTCCTGTCCGCCGCGTTCCGCAACGTCAACCACTGGGCTGAGTTCGTGGGCGGCGACGTGGTGGTCTCCCCGCCGTTCACGTGGCAGAAGACCATCAACGAGTCCGGATATGACACCGTCCCCCGCATGGACGAGCCCGTCAAGCAGGAGCACCTCCACGAGCTGCTGAAGATCGAGGACTTCCGCCGCGCCTACGAGGTCGACGGGATGACGCCCGAGGAGTTCGAAGGCTTCGGCCCCACCCGCAAGACCCTCCGCCAGTTCCTCGCGGCAGACGCCGATCTCGACGCTCTCGTCCGCGACATCATCGTTCCAGCCCCCTGAGGAGTGGGTACATGACAGACAAGTTGCTCCGCGTAGCCATCATCGGCGCCGGCCGCATCGGCCGGGTGCACGCCCAGGCGATCGCGTCGCACCCCCGCGCCGAGCTCGTGCTCGTGTCGGATCCGTTCGGCACCGCGGCAGAGGATCTCGCCGCCGCGCATGGCGCACGGGCCGTGAAGGACGCCGCCGAGGTGTTCGCGGATCCTGAGGTGGACGCCGTGATCATCGGCTCGCCCACCCCGCTGCACGCCGAGCAGGTCCTTGCTGCGGCGCGGGCCGGCAAGGCCGTGCTCTGCGAGAAGCCGGTTGCTTCGTCGGTCGCGCAGGCGCGCGAACTGGAGGCCGATCTGGCCACCTTCCAGCACCCGCCGGTGATGGTGGGCTTCCAGCGTCGCTACGACCCGTCGATCAAGAAGGCGCACGATCTCGTCGCCGCCGGAGAGATCGGTCGCGTCGAGCAGATGACCATCCAATCGCGTGATCCCGCCGCTCCCCCGGCGAGCTACATCGCGCAGTCGGGCGGCATCTTCAAGGACTGCACCATCCACGACTTCGACCAGGCCCGGTTCTTCATGGGCGACATCGCCGAGGTCACCGCGTTCGGACAGAACAACATCCCCGAACTGGCGGACACCGGCGACTTCGACGGCGCGGTCGTCGTGCTGCGCAGCGTCGACGGCGCCGTGGCGTCGATCACCAACAACCGTCACTGCGCCGCCGGCTACGACCAGCGGATGGAGGTGCACGGTGCGGACGGTTCGCTGTTCGTCGACAACCTGCGCCCCACGTCGTTGACCGTGAACAAGAAGGACTTCAGCGCGGCTCAGGACCCATACCTGGACTACTTCCTGGAGCGCTACGCCGACGCGTACCGCGACGAGCTGGCGTCCTTCATCGACGCGATCAACGAGGGCGTCGAGGTGTCGCCGACCATCAGTGACGGCATCGAGGCCCTGGTGCTGGCCGAGGCGGCCGAAGAATCGGCCCGCAGCGGTCGCCCTGTGCGCGTCGAGTAGGAAGATGCGACACCGCCGGGCTTTGGATTGCTCCAAGGCCCGGCGGTTGTGCATGCCCCGAAGTCGGTGGGCATGAGGTCGATGGACTAACCAGACCCCCGAGCTGCGAGCTGGGTTCCAATGCTGGGTTTGATGCCGAGGACGGCATCAAAGTCAACGGCAGCGCAAGCCCCTCACCTCACAGCGAACGCACAGGTGCTACACCTTTGCTCCATCCTTCGCGACATCTAGTCTCATCCCCATGCTGGAAGACATCCTCGGGCTACCGGCCCACCCGCTGTTCGTGCACCTGCCCGTCGTGTTGCTGCCATTGTCCGCCGTCTCGATCGTCGCGCTGACCCTCCGGCCGGCCTGGCGGCCGAGGTTCGCCCTGCCGGTGCTGGGGCTCCTCGCCCTCGGCGCCCTGGGGGCGGTCGCCGCCTGGGGAACCGGCGACGACCTGGCCGCGAAGGTTGGCCTCCCCATAGCCCACTCGGAACTGGGCATGTGGACCGCGCTGGCCTCCGTCGTGCTGCTGCTGGTGGGCGGCGCCTGGCTCTGGCGCGTTCGCAAGGCCGACGTGGCGTCGGAGCGGGGCGTGGTCGGCTGGGTGGTCTCCGCCCTGGCGCTCGTGGTGCTGGTGCTGGTGACCCTCACCGGCCACTCGGGCGCGACGGCCGCCTGGTCCGGCGTGGCGGCGACGGCGGCGGCACCTAGGCAGAGCGCCTACACGATGGCGGACGTGGCGGCCCACAGCACCCCCGCCGACTGCTGGATCGCTGTCGACGGCAATGCCTTCGACGTCACCAGTTGGATCCCGCAGCACCCGGGCGGCCCCGAGCGGATCGAGCCGCTCTGCGGCACGGACGCGACGGCCCAGTTCACCGGCCAGCACGGTCAGACCGAAGTCGCGCAGGCGACGCTGAAGACCTTCCTGCTCGGCCCACTGGCCTGATCCGGAAAATTCCCTCGTCAGTACGGGTGGTAATAGAAGTAGATCCACCCGGCGATCACCAGGATGAGAACCATCGTCGAGACGATGATCCGCGCCGTCCTGCGCTGGACCACGCCCGTGACAATGCCCCAGATGGAACCCAGGCACAACAGAATTGCGACCACCATGTCGGCCTCCCCAGGACCCCGGGCCGCGCGTCAGCCCGTGGGCTGATTCTGTCATCCCGCGTCCCCCCATGCGCCGTTCCTGCGCAACGACCCAGAATCGCCCCTGCTACTACGCCGCTGCGTAACCCACGCCATCTCCTCAAGGACGACTGCGCCATCCCTTGTGTCAGGTTTGTTCAACGTTTACAGTCGCCCCATGGATAAGCACACGACTCCGGCGGAGCACGCCGCCAATCTCGACGACCTCATCAAGGGCCAGCGCTTCGTGATGTTCACCACGCGCGACGCCGACGGCGCGCTCACGAGCCGCCCCATGACCATCGCGGAGCGCGAGGAGTCGGTCTTTCGCTTCATCACACAGGGCGACAACGACGTCTCGACCCAGTCCGACGGGCAGCAGGTGAACCTTTCGCTCATGGATGGCAGCGCCTACGTGTCGATGTCGGGCACTGGTCGGGTCGAACGCGACACGGCCAAGAAGCGCGAACTGTGGAACCGCATCCAGGAGGCGTACGCCGGGGATGCCGAAGACCCGGCCAACGTCATCCTCGAGGTGAACGTCAACACCGCCGAGTACTGGGACGGCGGCAGCCAGGTGGCGACGCTGATCGGGTTGGCCAAGGCCGCTGTCACGGGCGAGCGACCAGACCAGGGTGAACACGGCACGGTCCAGCTCTGACCCTGACCACATCGCGCTGCGTCGCTACAGGCTGCGTCGCTACAGGCTGCGTCGCTACAGACAGGAAATCCCCAGCCGGGGTAGCTGGCTGGGGATTTCTCACCTGGTGGTGCGCGCGAGAGGAGTTGAACCTCCACGCCCTTGCGGGCACCGGCACCTGAAGCCGGCGCGTCTGCCATTCCGCCACGCGCGCATCCGGGTCTCTCGACCCGACGTCAAACCTTAGCACCCCCTCGCCGCGGCGCACAAAACGGCGACATCCAGGGGGCACCGCGGCATCACGGGACGAGGTACCCGGCGGCCCTGAACAGCTCGTACCACTCGGGGCGGGTGAGCTCCACGTCGGCTCCGGCTGCCGCCTTCGTGACGCGCTCGGGAGTGGTCGTGCCCAACACCGTCTGGATGTTGGCAGGATGACGGGCGATCCAGGCGGTCGCGATCCCCTCCGGCGCGACGCCGTACTTGGCGGCGAGCCGGTCGATCACGGCGTTCAACTCAGGGAAGTCCGGGTGGCCCAGGAAGACGCCGTTGAAGAACGCGGCCTGGAACGGCGACCACGCCTGGACGGTGATGTCGTGCAGGCGGCAGTAGTCGAGGATGCCCAGGTCCAGGCTCGCCGACTGCTTCACATCCACCATGTTCGCCGCCACGCCCTGCGCGACGATGGGCGCGTGCGTGATCGACAGCTGCAGCTGGTTCGCGACGAGGGGTTGGCGCACGTATCGCTTCAACAACTCGATCTGGTTCGGGGTGTGGTTGGAGACGCCCACGTGCCGGACCTTGCCGGCCGTCACCGCCTCGTCGAGCGCCCGGGCGACCTCCTCGGGCTCCACCAGCGCGTCCGGACGGTGGAGGAGGAACACGTCGAGGTAGTCCGTCTCCAGGGCGGTCAGCGAATCGTCGATCTGGCGCACGAGGTGCTCGTAGGAGAAGTCGAAGAAGGGGCCGTCCTTGTTGATCCCGGCCTTCGTCTGCAGGATGATCTCCCCGCGCTCCGCCGCGCTGAGGCGCAGCGCCTCCGCGAACCGCTTCTCGCACCCGTGGTACGGCGCCGAGCCGTAGATGTCGGCGTGGTCGAAGAAGTTGACCTCCGCCTCGCGCGAGGCGGTGTACAACGCGCGGATCTCGTCGTCGGTCTTGTCCTGGATGCGCATCACGCCGGTGACGACGGCGGGAACCTCAAGGTCCGTCGTGCCGAGCCGATGAGTCTTCATGGGGCCCTCCTAGCCGCCCGTCACCACTGACGGGTTCTCAGCCCCAGCCTATTACCGACGCTCACCGAGCACTCAGGTCAGGCACCGATGGCGCGACGGTGGCCCGGGCGTCGCTCGAGCAGGTCCCGGTGCACCGCAGCCAGGTCCGTGGACACCTCGAGCAGGTCGTGCTGGGCCGCCAGCAACCGCCCGGCCTCGGTCAGGTCCGGCGCCTCGCCGGAGAGGACGGCCCGCGCCGTCGTCTCGAACTCGCGGGTGGTGGACGCGCGGTGCACGGCCACCTCGTGGAGCCAGCCGTCGTACACCGGGATGTCGCGCACCAGCACCGGGACGCCACTGGACAGCGCTTCCAGCACCACGATGCCCTGCGTCTCCTCGTGCGACATGAAGCAGAAGAGGTCCGCCCCTGCGTAGGCGTCGCGCACCTCGTCCGGCGGGATGTGGCCCAGCAGGTGGAGGTTCGACGGCGGGTGGGCCAACGCGGCCCGCACATCCGGCGTCATCGCGGCATTGGGTGCGGTGCCCGCCCAGTAGAAGTCCGCCTCCGGCATGGAGCGGGCGAGATCGATGTACTCGAGGATGCCCTTGCGCACCATCAGGTGCCCGACGCTCAGCACCACGTGGCGATCCGACGCGATGCGGTGCCGCGCGCGGAACCGCGTGCGGGCCTCCGCGCCACCTGAGAAGAAGCGCGTGTCGACGCCGTTGGTGAGCACGCGGATGGGCGCGGTGATCCGGTAATTCTCGATGATGCCGCGCGAATAGGGCGTGGGGGTGACCACGACGTCGCCGCGGCGGTACACGACGCCCAGCCACTTCTCGAACAGCGGCGCGAAGGTTCGCGCGCCCACCCAGGACTGTTCGAAGTCCTCCCTGGTGGAATGCGCGAACACGACGACGGGGATCCCCAACGCCCTGGCGAGAACGCCGACGAGCACGGAATCCGGGAAGATGGTGTTGAGCTGCACGATGTCGGGCCGCTTCCACAGCTTCACCAGTTGCGAACCCAGATTGAGCAGCATCTTCGCCTGATGCCGCATGGCGGATCCGACGCCGCTGCGTTCCATGAGCCGGCCGGCTCCCGAGTAGAGACAGACCCGCAGACCTGCGTCGGGGTGCGTCTCCGCTGCTGGCACTAGAGACCCAGCCATGGGAACACCACCTTCAGAATGGTCATAACGCCTGTTGTGTAGAGCACCACTCCCCACGGCTTGCACAGGAAGATGATGAGCAGGTAGGTGCGCCACCGCATGTTGGTGAGCCCAGCCATGTAACACAGTACGTCGTCAGGGGCCAGTGGAAGGGCAATCGCGATAGCGAAATACTTCATGAACTTTGGATGGTCCAGCCATTTGCCGTACCGCTCCAGTGTGCGCTGCGAGAAACGGGCGACGACCATGTCGCGGCCGACGTGGCGCGAGACGAAGAACACCAGGGTGGAGCCCAGCACGGTGGTGAGGTACGCCCAGAGGGTGCCCTCGATCTGGCCGAAGATGATGGGCGCCGAGATGATGGCGCCGGAACCCGGGATCACCGGCACGACGGACTCGAGCGACCCGATCAGGATGAAGGCCACGGGGGCGAGGAGCCCGAAGCCGTCGACGAACTCACGCAGGGACGCCACCGACGTCAGGACCCCGCTGGAGAACCCCAGGACGATGAGGGTGATGACGCCGGCGAGGCCGATGAGGGTCAACACGTGGATCAGCCTCTTCAGCCGTTTGGCGCGCACCGGATCCGCCGGCGTTGTGACGTCCTCGTGTTCCAGCGGCTCCATAACCTCCCCTTGCATCGGGACAGTTCTCCCCTGCCCAGTGTGCACGTCGGAGGTCTCAACAGTGGTCATGGACCTCATCCTTCACCAGAAATCAGTTGGGCCGCATCAGGCCAACGTCTGGTTCCAACCCCTACTTCAGTTGGATTTCCCCGGGGCTTCCCTCGGGGTCCGGGGGACTCGGTCAGATGGTGCGCCAGGGCGGGGTGGCGGGGAGGAGCGACTCGTATTCGGCCACCAGGGCGTCCTGGTACTCGCCGCGATAGGTTCCGTCCAGGAAGCGCGGGAGGGCCTCCTCGCGGAAACGCTGCCAACTCGCCGCCTCACTGCCGGGCATGATCGGGTAGAACAGCACCGCCTCGGAGAAGGCGCTGTCCCGGTCGCCCGGGGCGTCACCGATCAGCATGATGTGGTCATCATCGTACTTACCCTTGGCGGCCCAGTGCACGTGCTGTGCCTTGGAGCCCATCTCCTGGCCTGCGATCACCTTCATGTACCCGGCCAGGTCATGCTCGTGCCATTCGCGCTCCAGCGCCTCCATGGGCGTGGCGGAGACCGTCATGCAGTCCACCCGGCCGGCCATGGCGTCGAACGCCTCGCGCACACCGGGGAACGGCGCGCAGCCGTGCACCATCCACTCTATGAGCTCATTGACACCCTTGCCCCACTCCATGCACTCCTCGATCTCCACCGACGGGTGGGCCGCGGCGAAGTCCGCGATGCCGCGGTCAGAGCGGGGGTAGCCGGAGTCGAGGAACTTCTGCAGTTCCCGCCCCTCGGGGATCCGCACGCCGCGCTCCAGCACCTCGGGGCGCTGCCTGAGCAACTCGAAGAGACGGGCAAGCGCCACCCAGCGGTTCTGGCCGCGGGTGGTGGAGTACAGGTTCACGAAGAGGGCGGTCTCCCGCACCAGCGTGGAGGCGGCCTGCAGGTTGAAGTACTTGATGTAGGCCGGGGTGAAGCACTCCTGGTGCTTGATGTCCATGGCGTCCATGGCGCAGCCGTCGGAGTCGATGCCCACGAAGAATTCCCTGGTGGGCTTGAAGTCGACGAGGACCTGGGCCCGCTCCGGCATCTTGGTTTCGGTCATGAACATCTCCGTCAGATTCGGGTGTCGGCGAACGGGAACATCTCGGTGGCGGGGGTGCCCTTGAACTCGGAGCGGCCCTCCAGCTTGTCGAGCATGATGTCGAGGTTGAAGTCCTTGTCGTCGAAGCCGGCCACGTAGGTCTTCACCTGCGGCATGTCGGCCAGCAGGTTCGGCGACGCCGTCGACACGAGGATGGTGGGCAGCTCGTGGACATACCAGGGCATGTCGAGCGTGCCCTTCGTACCGGGCCAGTAGGGGCGCTCGATCGGCTGGCCGAGGCCGTAGACGTGGGCCACGGACAGGACCATGTCGTAGTTGTCGGTCAGGTCCGAGACCGGCGACTTGCCGGCGTAGGCGTTGGCGAGGATCTTCTTGATCTCGTCGGGCTCCTTGCCCTTGACCTTCTCCAGCTGGGATTCGTAGCGGTCCGCCCGGTAACCACGCTCACGCAGCTTCTCGACGAACCGGTCTGCCGGGTGGCCGCCGCCGTTACCGGCGAGCATCGCGAAGGGGCTGGGCGCGGCGCCGATCGGCACGACGAGGACGCGGGGGTACTTCTGCGGTGACATCGGCAGGTTCCCGGGCTGCTTGTTCTTGACCAGCGTGATGGCGGCGTCGGCCACCTGCTCGGCGACCTTCTTCGACTCGGGCAGGCCGATGCGCGCCATGGCCTCCTCCTTGGGAGGGAGGATCTCCTCGCGCTTGCGGTTGTGCAGGCCCAGCATGGCCTTGAGGCCGAGGATGCGGGTCAGGGCGTCGTGGAGTCGCTCGTCGGACAGCTTGCCGGACTTCCAGCCCTCCATCATCCAGCCGAAGTCCTCGTCGGGGTCATTGAAGAAGAGGAAGAGGTCACAGCCGGCCTCGATGGCCGTGGGGAGGATGTCGGAGCGCTTCATGGCGCCGGTCAGGCCCACCATGTGGGACGCGTCGGTGACGACGACACCGTTGAAGCCCAGCTTGCCCCGGAGGAGGTCGGTGTTGATCTCCTTCGACAGGGTGGCGGGCAGGATGTCCTCGTCGGTCATGTCGGGGTTGAAGTGCTTCTGGTACGACGGGAGCGCGATGTGGCCGGTCATGATCGACGGCAGGCCGGCGTCGAAGAGGCCCTGGTACAGCTTGCCGAAGGTGGCGTCCCACTCGTCGGTGGACAGCCAGTTGGGGGCGTGCGAGAGGTGCTGGTCACGCTCGTCGATGCCGTCGCCGGGCCAGTGCTTCGCGGCGGGGGCGATGCCGGATTCCTGGATGCCCTTCATGTAGGCGAGGCTCATCTCGAGGACCTTGTCGACGTCCCCGCCGAACGAGCGCAGCGACACGACGGGGTTGCGCCAGTTGCGGTAGACGTCGACGATGGGCGCGAACGACCAGTTGCAGCCGATGGCGGCGGCCTCGATGCCGGACACGCGGCCCATCTCGTAGGCCCACCTGGCGTCGTGGGTGTTGCCGATCTTGGCTTCGTAGCCGATGTAGGTGCCGTCGGTGCAGGCACCGTTGCCGCCGGCCTCGGTGTTGGCGGCGATCAGCATGGGCAGCTTGGACTTGGTCTGCAGGATGTAGTTCTGCTCCCACACCTCCTCGGCCTTGCCGGGGTTATAGCGCACCGCGCCGATGTGGTAGTTGTCCAGCACCCCGGTGAGGTACTCCTCGGTGCGCTGGGCGCCCATGTTGACGAACAGCTGCCCGATCTTCTCTTCGTCGGTCATCTCCGAGATGGTCTTCTCGACCCAGGCGACCGCGTCGTCGTCCAGATTGAAGGGTTGCGCTGTGAGATCCACCATGAGTCTGTCCTCGCTCCGTTGCCGTGGGTTACGGTGTCAACTCCACCAGAGTCGTCTTTCGGGACGGCCAAGTTTCCATTTGTTGCCACCGACGGCGGGGTCAGCGCCGCTCCCCTCCCGGGCCCCCGAGGCCTCCCGCCATCCCCCACGGAGCCGGGCTGTGGCAACTTACTGCAACACCTCCGGCGCCACCACCACCACGCGACATGCTGGAGCCACACAACGTAGAAGGAGAACCCGATGGCACTCGCCACCCCCACCCCGTCCAGCGCTGACATCGGCGTCACCGGCATGGGCGTCATGGGATCCAACCTGGCGCGCAACCTCGCCCGCCACGGCCACAAGGTCGCCATCCACAACCGCACCGCCGCCAAGACCGAGGCCGTGATGGCCCAACACGGCGACGAGGGTACGTTCATCCCCGGCGAGTCGATGGACGACTTCGTGGCCTCCCTCACGTCACCCCGCGTCGCGATCATCATGGTGCAGGCCGGCCCCGCCACCGACGCCGTCATCGAGGAACTGGCTTCCCGCATGGACGAGGGCGACATCATCGTCGACTGCGGAAACGCGCTGTTCTCCGACACCCGCCGCCGCGAGGCTGCGCTCCGCGAGCGCGGGCTGCACTTCGTCGGCTGCGGCGTCTCCGGCGGCGAGGAGGGAGCGCTGCTCGGCCCGTCGATCATGCCCGGCGGCTCGGAGGAGTCCTACCGTCGCCTCGGCCCCATGCTGGAATCCATCTCCGCACATGTCGACGGCGAACCCTGCTGCACCCACGTCGGGGCGGACGGCGCCGGCCACTTCGTCAAGATGGTCCACAACGGCATCGAGTACGCCGACATGCAGGTCATCGGCGAGGCCTACGACCTCCTCCGCCGCGCGCTCAGCCTCAGCCCCGCGGAGATCGCCGACATCTTCGAGGAGTGGAACAAGGGCGACCTCGATTCCTACCTGATGGAGGTCTCCGTCGAGGTGCTGCGCCAGGTCGACGCCCGCACCGACACGCCGCTGGTTGACGTCATCGTCGACGCGGCGGGTCAGAAGGGCACCGGCGCCTGGACCACCCAGACCGCACTGACGCTGGGCGTGCCCGTCACCGGCATCGGCGAGGCGACCTTCGCCCGCGGGTTGTCGTCGTCGCCCGTCCAGCGCGAGGGCGCACACCGCTTCGCCTCCGAGGCCGCCGGCTGGTACATCGAGGACAGCGACGCCTTCATCGAGGACGTCCGCCAGGCGCTGTACGCGTCGAAGCTGGTGGCCTACAGCCAGGGCTTCAACCTGATCCAGGCCGCCGCCGCCGAATACGACTGGGACATCAGCCTCGGCGACATGGCCCGCATCTGGCGCGCCGGCTGCATCATCCGGGCCCGCTTCCTCGGCGAGGTCACCCGCGCCTACGAGGGCCAGCCGGATCTGCCGCTGCTCATCGCCGACAAGTACTTCTACGACAAGGTGGTCGACGCGCTCCCGTCGTGGCGCCGCGTGGTGAGCCTCTCGGCCCTGCACGGCGTGCCGGCCCCGGTCTTCTCCTCGTCGCTCTCCTACTACGACGGGGTGCGTAGCCCCCGCCTGCCCGCCGCGCTCATCCAGGGTCAGCGCGACTACTTCGGCGCCCACACCTACAAGCGCGTCGACGACGGGGGCAGCTTCCACACCCTGTGGGCAACCGACGAACGCCAGGAAGTGGTGAGCTGACATGCAGCTACGTGAAGATGCGCAGTGGGCACTGGTGGTGCCGACCTCCATGGGCGTGCGGATCACGCCGGAGAACCGGCAGCCGGTGCACTCCTCGAGCCGCTACCTGATGCAGGCCACCTCCGCCGAGACCAACGTCGCCTCTGTGGCGTCCCACCTTGGGCTGCCCGTCAAGGTGCTCACCCGGTTCGTCGACGGCTCCCCCATCTCGGCATTCATCAAGGCAGATCTGCGCGCCCGCGGCATGGCCTACGAGGGCCCGGAGGTGCCGCAGGGAGACGCCTGGGGCAACCGCCACCAGTTCAACATCGCCGACGCCGGTTTCGGCGGCCGCGCGCCGCGCGTCTGGAACGACCGCGCCGGCGAGGTGGGACTGGACCTGAAGGTCGCCGATTACGACCTTGACAAGCTGTTCCGCGACGAGGGCGTGAAGATCCTGCACCTGTCCGGCCTGGTGGCGGCGCTGTCTCCCCAGACCTCGACGTTCTGCGTGGAGCTGGCCAAGAAGGCCCGCGAGCACGGCACGGCGATCAGCTTCGACCTCAACTTCCGGGCGTCGTTCTGGAAGGGTCGCGAGGACGAACTGCACAGAGCCTTCCACGAGATCGCCCAGCTCTGCGACATCCTCTACGGCAATGAGGAGGACTTCCAGCTGTGCCTGGGCATCCCCGGCCCGGAGGCAGGCGGGGAGGACATCGCCGACGAGATCGGCAGCTTCAAGGCCATGATCGCCCGCGTCTCCGAGCGGTACCCCCGAGCCTCGTTCATCGGCACGTCGCTGCGCGAGGTCATCTCCGCCAACCACCACCGCTGGGGCATGGTGCTCTGGGGCGAGGGTGAGTTCCACGTCGCCCACCTGCGCGACATCGACGTGCTCGACCGCATCGGCGGCGGCGACGGCTCTATCGGCGGCGTCCTCCACGGCCTGCTGCGCGGTTGGCCCGCGGAGAAGTGCATGCAGTTCGGCTGGGCGACGGGGGCCCTCGCTGCCACGTCCCTCAACGACTACGGCTCCCCCATGGATGAGGCGCAGGTCTGGTCCATCTGGGAGGGCAACGCGCGTGTCCAGCGATGAATGAAGCCGCTGAGCCGTCCCGCACCCCAGGTGCGGGACGGCCGGCCGGACGTAGGGTGGTCTCATGACGAAGCTGTATCCCGGAGTGCCCGACGCTGCAACCGTCGGAGGCCCAGACCAGGTCCTCACCGAGGAGCAGATCCGCACGTTCGTCCTCGACGAGCTGCGTCGCTACGACTTCGACGGCAAGCGCGTCACCCTCGTCGTGCCGGACGGCACGCGCCACGCCCCCGTCGACATGGTGGCCAAGGTCATCCACGAGGCCCTCGGCCAGCGCCCGAAGGACGTCCGCGTGGTCATCGCGCTGGGCACCCACGACTACATGGGCGACGAGGCCATCGGCCGGCTCATGGGCTCAGCGCCCGGACGGTTCGAGGAGACCTACCCCGGTTGGGAGATCCACAACCACGACTGGCGCAACCACGACACCTTCGCCCACCTCGGCACCATCCCCGCCGCCCGCATCGGCGAGCTGACCGACGGCCGCCTGACGGACCGCGACATGACGGTGCTGGTCAACAAGATGGTCGTCGACACCGACATCTCGCTGGTGCTCGGCCCCGTCCTCCCCCACGAGGTGGTGGGCATCTCCGGCGGCAACAAGTACTTCTTCCCCGGACTCTCCGGCCACGACGTGATCGACATGTCCCACTGGGTGGGGGCGTTGATCACCAGCTTTGAGATGATCGGCTCCGTCGGCATCACCCCCGTGCGGCAGATGATCGACGCGGCGGCCGCGCTCGTCCCGTCGACGAAGCTGCTGCTCGGCATGATCGTCAAGCCCGGCTCAGACGACCTGCAGTTCATGGCCTTCGGCGACACCCGCTCCTCCTGGGAGGCCTGCGCCGAGGTGTCCAGCCAGGTGCACGTGAAGTACGTGCCGAAGGCGTACAAGCGCGTGGTCTCCGTGATCCCGCAGATGTACGAGGACATGTGGACGGGCGCGAAGGGCTTCTACAAGATGGAGCCCGTCGTCGCCGACGGCGGCGAGTTGATCATCTACGCACCGCACATCAAGGACGTGTCCGTGATGCACCCGGGCATCGAGGAGATCGGCTACCACAACCGGCAGTACTTCGTCGGGCAGTGGGAGCGGTTCAAGGACCACCCGTGGGGCGAACTGGCGCACTCGACGCACCTGCGCGGCCTGGGCGACTACGACCCGGCCACCGGGGTCGAGACCAACCGCGTGACCGTGACGTTGGCCACGGGCATCCCGCGCGAGGTGGTGGAGAAGATCTCGCTGACCTACCTGGACCCGGCCGACGTGGACCTGGAGGCGATGTCGGCAGACCCGGACACGCTCGTGGTGCCGAACGCCGGCGAACTGCTGCACCGGACTGAGGACCAGAGGGGCAGGCTCCCCGTCTGAGGTGGGAGATCTGGGCCGCGAAGACGCGGTGCCAGATCCCGCACTACGACCCGGACACGTCGCGTAGTGCGAGACCTCGCACCGAAGTCGGTGCCAGAACCGACACTCCGACGGCGGGCCGAGCCGTCTTGCGACTTTTGCCCCCGTCCGTACATCACCGTCAACCCCCAGGCGCCCTACCGGCCGCCACCACCGCGTCGTCCGCGCATTGCTGCCATCCACCGCGGCCACGGACGACCCGCAGCCGGTCAACGGGTGACACCCGACCAGCTGGGGCCGTCGTCGCTCACCCGCTGGAAGCCGAGGCCGAGGATGGTGACGCTGAGCAAGGCAGCCAACACGGCAGGTCGGCGCCAACCACGCCCGCCCGGCCAGCTTGGCCGTCCTTGGCGAACGAGCACGGTGCCAGATCTCGCAGTACTGCGCAGGCGCGCCGCGTAGTGCGAAATCTCGCACCGACGTCGGTGCTGGAACCGACACTCCGACGGCGGGTCGAGCCGTCTTGCGACTTCTGCCACCGTCCCATCAGCACCGCGAACCCCCAGGCGCCCTACCGGCCGCCGCCACCGCGTCGTCCGCGCATTGCTGCCGTCCACCGCGGCCACGGACGACCCGCAGCCGGTCAACGGGTGCCACCAGACCAGCCCAGGCCGCCACCACGCGTTGGACGCCCCACTGGACGGCCAATCAACGCTCGAGGTGTTGTCCGACGCCCACCAGGTGTTGTCCGTTTCCAGTCGGGTGTTGTCCGTTGGCCCCGGCCCCTTCCCCGCCCTCGGCTCCCGTTCCAGGCTGGACCCGTGTATGCGCGCAAGAACATCCCAGACTCGCTCCTCAAGCAGATCCGCGAGCAGGCCCAGGTGGTCAGTACCCGGCAACTACTCGACGGCGGGCTGAGCCGACGCATCATCGCCCGCATGGCGCAGGAGTGGACCCCGGTTGCGCCCGGTCTCCACCTCCTTGGCCCACCGTCGTTCGCAGCCGCAGCGTGGGCGGGGCTGCTGCGCGGCGGAAGCGAGGCCGTGGT
This sequence comes from Tessaracoccus sp. ZS01, assembly GCF_022342445.1. Taxonomy (NCBI): domain Bacteria; kingdom Bacillati; phylum Actinomycetota; class Actinomycetes; order Propionibacteriales; family Propionibacteriaceae; genus Tessaracoccus; species Tessaracoccus sp. ZS01. The sequence continues at coordinate 112,268 of NZ_PQFE01000005.1, forward strand.
GGGCGGGCTCGCCTCGGGCCACCTGCACGACGCGGTGCGCGACGCCCCGTCGAAGGTCACCGTCTGGGCGCCCAAGGCCCGGGCCGACTTTGATCTCGACCGATGGCAGATCAGGTTCCGCCGCGCCACCCGGCACGGTGTGCTCAGCCTCCGTCGGACCAGCGTCGAGGTGACGCTCCTGGACATCGCGGACGAGACGACGGAGAACGACGCCGTCTCGGCAGTCGCGCGGGCACTGGCGAAAGGGCTGACGACCCCCGAGCGGGTCCTCAAGCAACTGGAGGCGACCCCCGGGGTCAGGCACCGGGCTGTCCTGCGCGAACTGTGCGGCCAGGCGGGCCGCGGAATCGAGAGTGCGCTCGAGTGGCGGTTCCACACCGAGGTGCTCCTACCCCACGGGCTGCCCATCCCGGAGCGGCAGGTGCAACGCATGGCGGGCCGGGCGGACGCCTACTACCGCGAGTACAACCTCATCATCGAGCTCGACGGGATGCGCGACCATGCGGACGGCTCGCAAGACATGCTGCGCGACAACGACAACGCCGTCCACCACGACGGCCGGACGTTGCGCTTCGGCTGGAACGGCGTCATGTACGAAAGTTGCCGCGCGGCCGGACAGGTCGCCTCGCTGCTCTGGAAAGGCGGCTGGCCAGACCTCCCCTCCCGCTGCGCCCGCTGCGTGCCCTCCCGGTGACCGACGGTCACATGACCGACACGTCACCTCGACCCCCCGTCGTAGTGACAGATGTGGCACCCCGGACGGTTCCAGAATCGTCACGACGCGGGCTCCGGAAGCGTTGTGTCGAGTTCGACACCCGGACGGCAACAAAACGGCCCCCGCACCAGGAGTGCGGGGGCCGTGCCGAGGGAACAGAGGTCACTCGCGCGGATCGTTGGCGATGTTGTCGCGGCGGGCGCCGGTCTCGCCGTGGGTCACACCGCTGGCGGCCGGGATGACGTCGGCGGCGGCCGGGTCGACCGACTGAGCCGAATCGGGCTCCACAGCGGCGGCGCGGGCCTGCAGCGTCTGGAAGTTGTCCATGACCTGCCTGCGGCCGAGCGGGTACCAGAAGAGCATGATGGCGGAGGTGATCAGGTACAGGATGCCCGGCACCAGGAGGAACAGCAGGTAGATGCCGTTCTTGGTCTCCAACGACTGCTGGACCCCTGCCTGCGCGGCCTCGGAGCTGTAGCCGACGGAACCCACGGCCCAGCCGACGACGTAGCCGGCGGCGGCCTGACCCAGCTTGCGGCTCCAGCTGTAGATGGCGTACACGGTGCCGTCGTCACGCTCGCCGGTCTGGATCTCCTGGTAGTCGAGGACGTCGGTGATGACCGCCCAGACGAGGGTGTTGTACATCGCCACGCCGATGGAGAGGACGAAGAACAGTGCGATGAACAGCCACGGGTTCGAGATCTTCATGATCCACATGACGATGGAGAGCAGCCCGGAGACGGCGAGCATGGTGCCGATCATCTCCTTCTTGCCGAACTTCATGGCCAGGCGGGTGGCGACCAGCGCGATGATGAAGACAGGGGCGATGGCGACGATCTGCGCGGTCGACATCATGCCGCCGTTGTTGAAGTAGTCCTTCCACAGGTACGCGGTGGTGGTGGAGGCGATCTGGTTGCCGATGAGGAAGACGATGGCGCCGACGACCAGCGCGATCAGGGGGCGGTTCTTCGTGAGGGTGCCGAGCATCTGACCGAACGAGGCCTGCTGGTCCTTGGGCTTGAGGATGGACTGGACGCGCTCCTCGACGTTGAAGTAGCACAATGCGTAACAGGCGACTGCGGCGATGGCACAGGCGACGGCGGCCAGCGCCATCCGGGTGGGGTCGAGCTGGTCGACGCCGTTGGCATTCTCCACGAACACCACCTGGGGGAGCACGGCGGAGATCAGCAGGAAGGCGAGCTGGGCGCCCACGGAGCGGAACACCGACAGCGACGCGCGGTGCTCGGGCTTGTTGGAGATGACCGCGGCCATCGAGCCGTAGGGGATGTTGATCATCGTGTAGAAGACCGAACCCCACACGATGTAGGTGACGATCATGTAGAGCACGCGCATCGCGTAACTTGCGTCGACGGCGAACGGCATGAACATCATCGCGCCGGCCAGGGCGACAGGGATGGCGATGCGGAGGATCCACGGCTTGAAGCGGCCGCTCGACGAGGGCTTCAGCACGTCGACGAGGCGCCCCATGCCCACATCGGTGAAGGCGTCGAGGAGGCGGGCCAGCAGGAACAGCAGACCAACATGGGCCGGGTTGATGCCCATCACGTCGGTGTAGAACACCATGAAGAACATCATTTGGAGCATGAAGGTGAAGTCGTTGCCGAAGTCACCGAAGAGGTAGCCGATCTTGTCGCGCCACCCGAAGGGGCGAACCGTCCGGCTCTGAGTGCTGATGGACATTTGTTTCCGTCTCCTTCGACGAGGCAGCACCCGTGCTGCCGAGGCCAGTGCAGTTCGGTACCGCACCGATCTGCTCCCATAGGTTGATGAAGTAAATGTCTCATTCGAGCCGCTGGGCACCTCAAAGTTGCCGTCTGTTGCACCCCAGCCAACGTGACAATTCAACAATGGGTCGGATGCGCCGAGCCATACCGGGCCACTGCAACTTATGGCAATCTGGGGGAAGGCAAAGTTGCCGCGGGTTGAATTGAGGCACTGACCCGGACCCTCAAGCAAAGGAGCTCACATGTTGGGCGCCCGTACCTCCCTCTCCCGCACCATCACGTCGCTCGACGGTGTGTGGGACTTCTCGGTCGACACGCAGAACAGCGGCATCGAGCAGCGCTGGTTCGCCGGGCCCCTGGAGCAGCCGCGCCCCATGCCGGTGCCGGCGTCGTACAACGACATCACCACCGAATCCGCGGTCCGCGACCACGTCGGCTGGGTCTGGTACCAGCGCACCGTCACGGTGCCCCGCCTCGCGGACGGCGAACGGTTGTTCCTCCGCTTCGGCTCGGCCTCGCACGAGGCCCGCGTCTGGGTCAACGATGACGAGGTGGCCTCCCACGTGGGCGGCTACCTGCCGTTCGAGGCCGACGTCACGGATCTCGCCGGGCGACAGTTCCGGCTCACCGTCGCCGTCGACAACCGCCTCAGCTGGCAGAGCATCCCGCCGGGCTTCGTGTCCGTGGACGAGCTGGGCAACGCCACCCAGTACTACTTCCACGACTTCTACAACTACGCCGGCCTGCACCGCAGCGTGTTGCTCTACACGCGCCCCCAACCGGCGGTGACCGACGTGACCATCACCACGGGGATCGACGGCAGGGCCGGCGTCGTGGACTACGCCGTCGAGGTCGCGGATGCAACTCAGGGACCGGCGGAAGCGGCGGCCACCCAGGTGTCGGTGCGCGTCCTGGACGCCGCTGGCGTGGAGGTCGGCAGCGCAGCGGGGGCCGCCGGCCGGGTCCGCGTCGAGGACGCCGAGCTCTGGGAACCCGGCCGCGGCTACCTCTACACGCTGGAGGTCACCGCCGGCGAGGACGTCTACCCCCAGCCGTTCGGCATCCGCACCGTCGAGGTGAAGGACTCGCAGTTCCTCATCAACGGCCGGCCCTTCTACTTCCGCGGCTACGGCCGGCACGAGGACAACCTGGTGCGCGGCAAGGGCCACGACGACGCGCTCATGGTGCACGACTTCGAACTCATGGCCTGGCAGGGCGCCAACTCCTTCCGCACCTCGCACTACCCGTACGCCGAGGAGGTCATGGACCACGCCGACCGGATGGGCTTCGTCGTCATCGACGAGACCGCCGCCGTCGGCATGAACCAGGGCCTCTCGGGCGGCATCTTCGGCGACGGCAAGCCACGCTCCACGTTCTCCCCCGAGACCATCAACGACGAGACCCGGCGCGTCCACGAGGCGCACATCCGCGAGCTCATCGCGCGCGACAAGAACCACCCCAGCGTCGTGCTGTGGTCGATCGCCAACGAGCCCGAAACCTGGTCGGACGCGAGCCGCGCCTACTTCGAGCCGCTCGTAGCCGCCACGCGCGACGCGGACCCCAGCCGCCCCGTCGGCTACGTCAACGTGCAGCTGTCCACGCCGGACAAGGAGAAGGTGGCAGACCTCTACGACGTCGTCATGCTCAACCGGTACTACGGCTGGTACTGGGACAACGGCAACCTCGAACTCGCGGAGAAGCACCTCCGTGAAGAACTCGACGGGTGGCTCACCCTCGCCCCCGGCAAGCCCATCCTGTTCACCGAATACGGCCCGGACACCCTCAACGGGTTGCGCGACTTCCACCGCCGCCCCTGGTCCGAGGAGTACCAGGTGGACATGCTCGCCATGTTCCACCGGGTGTTCGACGACTACCCCGAGGTGGTCGGCGAGCAGATGTGGAACTTCGCCGACTTCCAGACCACCCCCGGCATCATGCGCGTGGGTGGCAACAAGAAGGGCATGTTCACCCGCGACCGGCTGCCCAAGTCGGCCGCCTACGACGTGCGCAAGCGCTGGCACCAGCTGCGCTCCGAGCAGGGCAACTGAGCGCCGCCATGCAGCCCATCGACCTCCACGCGCCGTTGCCGCGCAGTCTCCAACGGGTCGCCGACGGTGTGGCCGCCTCGCTGGCCGAGCCCGGCGCGAACCGCATTCGCGTCGGCGTCGCCTACTCGGGAGGAGTCGACTCCACCGTGCTGGCGGCCCTCACCGCCCGCGCCGTCGGCGAGGCGAACACGGTGCTGCTGCTGGGCGTGTCGCCGTCGTTGGCCAAGCGGGAGCGACGGCTCGCCCACCGCCAGGCGGAGCAGCTCGGGCTGCCCCTGGTGGAGGTCGCCACCAACGAGCTCGCCAACGCCGACTACGCAGCCAACCCGGTGGACCGCTGCTACCACTGCAAGGACGAGTTGTTCACGGTGCTCGACACCCGCGTGGCCGCCGAACTGCAGCTGACGGCCATCGCCTACGGCGAGAACGCCGACGACGCCTCCAGGCCGGACCGTCCCGGCAGCCGGGCTGCCGCCGAGCACCGCGTCCTCCATCCCCTCGCCGACGCCGGCGCCAGCAAGGCCGACGTCCGCGCGGTCGCCGTCGAACTCGGTCTGGCCAGCGCCCTGAAACCCGCGGCGCCCTGCCTCGCCAGCCGGATCCCGCACGGGGAACCGGTCAGCGCCGAGAAGCTGACGGCCATCGACCTGGCGGAGGACGCCGTGCTCGCCGCCGGATTCTCCGACTGCCGGGTGCGTCACCACGGCAGCATCGCCCGCATCGAGGTGCCCGCGGACGAGTTCCACCTCATCGCCGACACCGCCGTGCGCCAGGAACTCTTGAGCCGCGTCAAGGCGGCGGGTTTCCAGCACGCCACGCTCGACCTGGGCGGCATCCAGTCCGGGAACTTCACCCTCACCCTGCTCAACCGCCGCCCGGAGGCCCTGTGATGGACATCGCCACCCTCGACTTCGACCGCTACCGCCGCCGCGGCTACCCGGAGGCCGTGTTCTGCATGGGCAAGACACTGGCCCAGGTGCACGCCATCGCCCGCGCGTGGCGGCAGAAGTCGGAGCAGACCGACCAGGAACTGGGCACTGTCCTGTTCACCCGCGCCACACCTGAGCAGCTCACCGCCATCCGCGACGAACTGCCCGGCGTCTTCATCGACGACACCGCCTCCCTCGCCGCCTGGCCGGGCGAACCCCCGGCGCCCAGCGGCGGCCGCGTCGTCGTCGTCTGCGCCGGCACCTCGGACCTGCCCGTCGCCCGTGAGGCGGCGCTGACCGCCCGCTACCTCGGGCGCGAGGTCACCGAAGTGGTCGACGTCGGCGTGGCGGGCCTGACCAGAGTCATCGCCCGTCTCGACGAACTGCGCGAGGCGGACGTCATCGTGCTCGCCGCGGGGATGGACGCCGCCCTGGTGCCCGTCGTGGCCGGTCTGGTGGCCTGCCCCGTCGTCGCGGTGCCGACCTCGGTGGGCTACGGGGCCGCGTTCGAGGGGGTCGCGGCGCTGTTGAGCATGTTGAACTCCTGCGCCCCCGGCGTGGGCGTCGTCAACATCGACAACGGCTACGGGGCGGGCCACTTGGCTGCCCAGATCGCGGCGCCCGGGAGGCATCATGCATGACATCCCCACTGGTGGGAGCCACTCCCACCACCATCACCATCCCCACGTGACCACCGCAGACGGCGACTCCGTCCCCTCCGGCACGAGGGTGCGGCCGACGCAGGTGGCCCCGTCACCGGAGCGCACCCGTCGCCTGTGGATCGACGCGTCCCAGGGCGCTGCCGGCGACATGTTGCTCGCCGCCCTCATCGACGCCGGGGCCGACGCCGGCTCGGTCGCCGCGGTCCTCGATCTCGTCGCCCCAGGGAAGCTGCACCTGCAGACCCGGCGGGTGCGCCGCGGCCCGTTCGACGCGCTGAAGGTCGACGTCATCGCCGACGAGCCCGACCCGCCGGCCCGCCACCTGAGCGACATCGAGCGCCTGCTCTCCGCCGACGGCATCCCGGCCGTCACCCGCAGCCTCGCCCTCGCCGCGTTCCGCCCCCTGGCCGAGGCCGAGGCCGCCGTGCACGGCACCACCGTCGAGGAGGTCCACTTCCACGAGGTGGGCGCGCTCGACTCCATCGGCGACATCGTGGGCGTCGCCGAAGCCGTCCGCACCCTCGGCGTGAAGGACGCCTCCAGCTCCGTCGTCGCGGTGGGCACCGGCACGGTCCGCACGCAGCACGGGCTGCTCACCGTGCCGCCGCCCGCCGTCGTGGCACTCGCCCGGGGCTGGCAGGTCGAGGCCGGCGGCCCGCCAGAGGCCGGCGAACTGACCACCCCCACCGGCATGGCGCTGATCCGCGCCCTCTGCAGCCAGGTGGAGGCCCTGCCCACCATGACCCTCGACGGCGTGGGCACCGGCGCCGGCACCCGCGTCCGCAAGGACCGCCCCGGTGTGGTGCGCGTGCTGCTCGGCACCGCGCCACGGGACGAGACCCCGTTCGAGGTGCGGGAGATCGCCGCCAACGTCGACGACCTAGACCCGCGGCTCTGGCCCGCGGTCCTCGACCGCCTGCTCGACGCCGGCGCCGTCGACGCCTGGCTCATTCCCATCATCATGAAGAAGGGCCGCCCGGCCCACACCGTGACCGCGTTGGCGTCGAAGGCCGACACCAGCGCCGTCGTCGAGGCCCTTGTCACGCACACATCGACCATCGGGGTGCGCATCGCCCACCCGTCGCACCGCCGGGTGCTGCAGCGGACGTGGCGACCGGTCGACATCGACGGCCACCAAGTGCGGATCAAGCTCTCCGGCGACGGGGAGGGCAGCCCCATCCAGCAGGCCACCGCCGAGTTCGTCGACGTGCAGGCGCTGGCTGAGGCCCTCGGGGTCGCCGAGCGGGTGGCGCTCGGGCGGGCCCACGCAGTCGCCTGGGCGCAGGGCCTGCACCCCGGAGCCCCCTGGCCGGAGGACGACCATGAGTGAGCCGAAGAAGCGCCGCAAGCAGGTCACGATCTACGACGTGGCGCTCGAGGCCGGGGTGTCGCCGTCGACGGTGTCGCGAGCGTTCTCCAGGCCCGGCCGCGTCAACGCCGAGACCAGCGAACAGATCCACGCCGCAGCCACGAAGCTGGGCTACCGCACCAAACCGGTGCAGCACCCGGAGCAGGGCGTCGCGAAGAAGGCCCTCGGCCTGGTGGTGGCGGACGTCACCAACCCCGTCTACGCCCACATCATGCGGGGCTTCCAGCAGGAGGCGGCGCAGGCCGGATACACGGTGCTGCTGATGGACTCCCAGGAGGACGGGCACACCGAATACCAGGCCATCCAGGCGGTGCTGCCGCTGCTCGACGGCCTGGTGTTGTCGGCCTCCCGCCTCACGGATTCGGCGATCACCCAGATCGTGAAGCGGATCCCGGTGGTGGCCACCAACCGGATCATCGCCGGCCTGCCGTCGGTGGTACCGGATTCCGGCCGCGGGATCCGGCGCGCGGTGGAGCACCTGGCCGGGCTGGGGCACACCCGCATCACGTACCTGGCGGGCCCTGAGGCCTCGTGGGCCAACGGCGTGCGCTGGCGCGCAGCGACGGAGGCCTGCCACGAACTCAGCCTCCAGTTGCGCCGCGTGGGCCCGTGCACGCCGTCGATCCAGGGCGGCGTGGACGCGGCCAAGGTGTGGCGCGAGCACCCCACCACCGCCGTCATCGCCTTCAACGACATCATGGCCATCGGCTTCATGAAGGCCGCACAGAGCTACGGGCTGAGCCTGCCGCAAGACGTCTCCGTGGTCGGCATCGACAACTCCATCTCCTCGGTGCTCACCACCCCCACCCTGACCACGGTATCGCCGCAGCCCAGCCTGATCGGCGCCCGCGCCGCCCGCGCGCTGCTCAGCCAACTCAAGCACCGCAACGCGCCCACCATCGACACCATCGTGGTGCCGATGGATCTCATCGCGCGCGACTCCACCGGCATCGCGCCGCCCCATCCCCCTGTATTCACCGCCGAAAGGTAAGTAAAACCCATGTCCCCCACCCCCCTCGCCCCGCACGCCGACCGGCTCCTCCCGGCGGACCCGGGCACCCGCGACATCGCGCGCGAGCTGTACCGAACCGTCGCCGATGCCCCGATCGTCTCCCCCCACGGGCACGTGCCCGCCGAATGGCTGGCCGACGACGAGCCGTTCTCGGACCCGACGTCGCTGCTGCTGACGCCAGACCACTACACCAACCGGATGCTGCATGCCGCCGGCGGCGTTGACCTCGCGGACCTGGGCGTCCCCGTCGGCACCGAGCTGAGCGAGGAGCAGTCGCGTGGCGCCTTCCGGAAGCTGTGCGAGAACTGGAAGGTGCTGCGCGGCACCCCGGTGCAGTTCTGGTTCGAGTCCGAGTTCCACGACGTGTTCGACGTCAAGGTGCGGCCCTCCGCAGAGACCGCGGATCAGATCTACGACCAGATCGCCGGCTGCCTCACGCGCGACGAGTACCGTCCGCGCGCGCTGTACAAGCGGTTCAACATCGAGGCCATGGCCACCACCGACGACCCCTGCAGCCCGCTCGACGCGCACCAGCGCCTGGCGGCTGACCCCACGTGGGACGGCCGCGTCGTGCCGACCTTCCGGCCGGACCACTACCTCGAGCCGGCCCGCCCCACCTGGCGCACGCTGACGCAGAACCTGGCGGCCGTGACCGACGTGGAGATCGACGGGTACGCCGCCCACGTCGAGGCCATGCGGGTGCGCCGCCAGTTCTTCAAGGACAACGGGGCGGTCTCCACCGACCACTCGCACGCCGACGCCGGCACCCAGCGCCTCTCTGACGCCGAGGCCGAGCGGCTTTTCCGCGAGGCGCTGGCCGGGACGATCACCCCGCCCGATGGTGACGCCCTGCGGCGCCACATGATCAACGACCAGGCCAGGCTCGCCGTCGACGACGGGCTCGTCATGACGCTGCACCCGGCCGTCCACCGCAACCACGACTCGGCGACCTTCGAGCGCTTCGGAGCCGACGTCGGCGGGGATGTCCCGCACGCCGTCGAATTCACCCGTGCGCTGCAGCCCATGCTCGATGCCTACGGCAATGCCGAGGGCTTCCATCTGGTGGTCTTCACCATGGACGAGACCGCGTTCTCGCGCGAACTCGCGCCGCTGGCCGGCTGGTACCGCGGCCTGTTCGTCGGCGCCCCCTGGTGGTTCATCGACGAGGCCGACGCCATCATGCGGTTCCGCCGCTCCGTCACCGGCTACGCCGGCTTCGCCAAGACCTCCGGCTTCATCGACGACACCCGCGCGTTCTGCTCCATCCCCGCCCGGCACGACGTCTCGCGCCGCGTCGACTCCGCCTTCCTCGCCAGCCTCGTCGCCGAACACCGGCTGGCGATGGACGAGGCCCTCGAAACCATCGTCGACCTCACCTCGACCCAGCCCAAGAAGGTGTTCAAGCTGTGACCACGCTCACCCGCGCCGATTTCGGCCGCCCCGCCGCCCCCGTCCGCATGGTCCACCTCGGCCTCGGCAACTTCACCCGCGCCCACCAGGCCTGGTACACCGAACACGCCTCGGACGCGGCCGAATGGGGGATCGCGGCCTTCACCGGGCGTCGGCCCACGATGTCGGACCTGCTCACCCCGCAGGACGGGCTCTACACGCTCATCACCCAGGGCGCAGACGGCGACCACTTCGAGGTCATCTCGTCGGTCGTGGCCGTGCACCCGGCGTCGGAGTTCCGGGCGCTGATGGACTACTTCGCCTCCCCCGCACTCGCCGTCGTGACCTCGACGGTGACCGAGGCCGGCTACTACCGGCTCCCGTCCGGGGCCCTCGATGTCGCCGATGAGGCGGTGGCCTCCGACCTCGCAGCGCTGAAGACGCTGGTGGAGGAGAGCCGGGTGACCGTCGACTCCATCGCGGATCTGGCCATCTCCACTCCCCCGGCGCGCATCCTGGCCGGTCTGCTGGGCCGCCGCGCCGCCGGCTCGGGCGCGCTCACCGTGCTGCCGTGCGACAACATCCCGGACAACGGCACCGCCTTCGGGCAGGTCGTGCGGGACGCCGCCCAGCAGGTGGACCCCACCCTCGTGGGGTGGATGGACGAGAACGTGGCATGGGCCACCTGCATGGTGGACCGCATCACGCCGGCTACCACGGAGGCCGAGGTGCGGCTCGTGGCGGAGACGCAGGGCTACTCCGACGCCTCCCCCGTGCCCACCGAGCCGTTCTCCGAATGGGTCATCTCGGGCGAGTTCCCCGCGGGCCGCCCCGACTGGGAGTCGGCCGGCGCGCAGCTCGTGACCGACGTGGAACCCTACGAGCAGCGCAAGCTGTGGATGCTGAACGGTTCGCACTCGCTGCTGGCGTACGCGGGCCCCATCCTGGGCGTCGAGACCGTCGCCGAGGGCATCGCACACCCCGTCCTGCGCGAATGGGTGCTGACGTGGTGGAACGAAGCCGGCCCCGGCCTCCAGGTGCCGTGGGAGGACTACGCCCGGGCCCTCGTCGAGCGCTACCAGAACCCCAACATCCGGCATCTGCTGGCGCAGATCGCCTCCGACGGTTCGCTGAAGCTGCCGGTGCGGATCGCCCCGACGCTGCGCGCCTGGCGCGGCCGCGGTGAGATGCCGGTGGCCGCGGTGAAGGCCGTCGCCGCGTGGCTGCTGCACCTGCGTGGCCTGGGCGCCCCGGTGAAGGACGCCCAGGCGGACGTGGTGCTCTCCCTGGCCGCCGGTGAGCTCCCCGAGGCCGCATCCCGCGTCGTCGGCTTCGTGGCGCCGGATCTGGCCCAGGACCGCGCGCTCATCGACGCGGTGGTCGCCGCTGCGGAGGACCTGGGGGCGCGCCGGCAGTAGGCTCGCTCCATGCGGGTCGCCTTCATCTCCATGCACACCTCACCGGCCGAGCGGGCGGGCACCGCGGACGCCGGGGGGATGAACGTGCTCATCCGCGCCCTCGCCACCGCCCTGCAGAAGACGGCGGGCGTCGACGTCGAGTTCTTCACCCGCCGCTCGTCGGCGGAGCAGCCCGACGTCGACACGCTGGACGACGGCATCATCCTGCACCACGTGACGGCGGGCCCGGCGCGGCCGCTGCCGAAGAGCGAGATCGACCAGTACATCGACTCATTCCGCAGCAACCTGGAACCCCTCCTGGCCGCAGGACGCTTCGACCTGGTCCACTCGCACCACTGGATGTCCGGCGTCGCGGCCATCCCTCTGGCCCGGGCGGCCGGCGTCCCGCACGTCATGACCTACCACTCCGTCGCCGCGCATCCGAACTCCCCGCTGCGCGACGGCGAGCCGCCGGAGTCGCCGGCGCGGCTCGACGGCGAGGTCCAGTGCGCGCGGGAATCCGACCTGATCCTGGCCGTCTCACACCACGAGGCCGCCGTCGTGATCGGGCGTTGCCAGGCAGACCCGGAGCACGTCGCGATCGTGCAGCCCGGCGTCGACATCAGCCTCTTCCACCCCGCCACCCCCGGCGACACCTGGACGCCCGCCCCCGGCGTGGATCCCGGTTACCTCCTCTTCGCCGCCCGGCTTCAGCCCCTCAAGGCGCCGGACATCGCCATCCGCACGCTGGCGCTCCTGCCGGCCGACGAGCGGCCCAGCCTGGTCGTCGTGGGCCAGGTGTCGGCTGATTTCGCCGTCTACGAGGCCGAACTCCACTCACTGGTGTCGGAACTCGGGCTGGAGGGCAGGGTCACCTTCCTGCCCGGCCAGGACCGCGAGTCCTTCGCGCAGATCATGCGCCACGCCTCCGTGCTGCTCGTCCCGTCGCACTCCGAGACGTTCGGCCTGGTCGCGCTGGAGGCGTCGGCCTCCGGCATCCCTGTCCTCGCCGCGGCTGCGGGCGGCCTGACCGAGGCCATTTGCAACACCCACACCGGCCTGCTGCTGCCCACCCACAATCCGCACGACTGGGCCGCGGCCCTCCGCCCGCTGCTGCGTGACGCGGCCGGGCGCGACAAGCTCGGCCGCACCGGCCGCGAACGCGCGGAGACGATGACGTGGGCGCACACGGCCCAGCACACCGTCGACAACTACCGCCGGGTGCTGGCGGAACGGTGCGTCAAGCGGGTCACCTTCGTGCACGCGCATCCCGACGACGAGACGCTGGCCTCCGGTGCCCTCATCGCCCACCTGGCCGACGAAGGGGTGAAGGTCTCCCTGCTCACCGCCACGCGCGGCGAGATGGGCGGCGTGGTGCCCGGCCCCCTGTCCGTCCTGGCCGGCACGCCGGAACTCGAACGGCGCCGTGAGGCGGAGCTCGCTGGCGCGATCGACGAGCTCGGTGTGGCGGCGCACGCGTATCTCGGGATGCCCCCGGCCCGCGCGGCGGGGGAAGAGCCGCGCCGCTACCTCGATTCGGGGATGCAGTGGATCAACGACACGGTGGCGGGCCCGGGCGACACCGCGGACGCTCGCTCACTCTTCGCCGCGGACGAGGCCGAGGCGGTGGCCGACATCGCCGCGTTCCTGCGCCGCTCCAACGCCGACCTTGCCGTCAGCTACGACGCCGACGGCGGCTACGGCCACCCGGACCACGTCCGCCTGCACCACCTGACCAGGGCGGCGGCCGACGAGCTCGGGATCCCCTACGCCTCCCTGACGGCCGACCGTTCGAAGGCCGACGTCTGGGTGGAACTCGAGCGCTACCGCCCCCGCGTCGCCACGGCCCTGCGGCACCACCGCACGCAACTGACGGTGCACGACGAGCACAACATCACCCACAGCGGCGGCCAGGCCGACACCATCGTGACCTCCACCGGTCTTCGGGGCGACGTCCCCCGGTTGCCCTGACCCCTCCGCAATTTCAGGGTCGCTGCCCGGCTGGCTAGGCTTCGGCTCATGCGCCTGATCCTGATTCGTCACGGGGAGACCGATTCCAACGTCAACCGTCAGCTCGACACCGCCCACCCCGGCGCCCCGCTCAACGAGACCGGCCTGGCGCAGGCTGAGGCCCTCGTCGAGGCGATTGCGGACGAGAAGATCGACGTGCTGTACGCCTCCACGCTGATCCGCGCGCAGCAGACCGCCGCACCCTTGGCGGAGGCCAGGGGCCTGGAGCCCATCATCGTCGACGGCATCCACGAGATTGCGGCCGGCGTCGAGGAGATGAACACCGACTGGACCGCGTACGTGGGGATCCTCAACACGTGGCACCCGGAGAACATGGACATCGGCCTGGAGGGTGGCGAGACCGCCCGCGAGTTCATGACCCGCTTCAGCAACGCCGTCGCGGCGATGGAGCAGGCGGGCGATGACCACGTCGCGCTCGTCAGCCACGGTGCCGCCCTGCGCGTGTGGGCGATCTGGCAGGACCCGGAGTTCGGCTTCGACAACGCACCGCCGCTGAAGAACACCCAATGGATCGTGCTGAACGGTTCGACGGCGGACGGCTGGCGGATCGAACGCTGGGGCGACTTCACCGTGGCTGCCACCAACTGACAATGACGCCCCTGAGCGGTGGACGCAGCCGCGTGGACGCTCATGTCACCGGACAAAGATCAGCACATATTCGCGTCTTAATACGTCGCTGCATCTAGACTGTCATCAACCAGCCCAACGGCGGGCTGCCCCAGGGGAATCACGGGAAGCAGGGTCGGACGCACCATGCCGAGCACCAAACCATACGTAGTGGACATCACGATCGACCGCGACAGCACGGTCCCACTGCACGCGCAGATCGCCGAACCCCTCGCCAGCCTCATCGAGACGGGCGAGATCGCGCCGGGCACCCGCCTGGAGGACGAGGTCTCCATGGCCGCCCGCCTCCGCGTCTCGCGGCCCACCGCCCGGCGCGCGATGGAGACCCTCACCAACCGGGGTCTCATCGTGCGTCGACGGGGCGCCGGCACCCAGGTCACCCCCATGCGCGTGCACCGCCCCATGTCGCTGACCTCCCTCAACGACGACCTCGAGAAGTCCGGCGTGGACCCCAGCACCACCGTGCTGTCGTGGCTGCAGGAATCGTCGACGCCCGGGGTCGCGGCCGCGCTCAACCTCGATCCCGGCACGGAGGTGGTCTACTTCAAGCGCCTGCGCATGCTCCGCGACGAGCCGCTCGCCGTGATGCAGAACTGGTTGCCCGCCACCATCGCCCCCAACCGCGAGGAACTCGAGGAGAAGGGCTTCTACGCCTGCCTGAGGGAGCGCGACATCAAGGTGACCGTCGGCTACCAGCAGATCGGCGCCAGGCTGGCCACCGCGGAGGAGGGCCGGCTGTTGAACGAACCTGCGGGCAGCGCGCTCCTGACGATGCAGCGCACGGCCTACGACGAGCAGCACCGCGCCGTCGAATTCGGCATGCACGTGTACCGGGCGTCGATGTACTCCTACGACCAGACGGTGCTGGCCTAGACCTTCGGCTCGCCCTCCTTCTCGGGCGAACCCCTGGACCAGCCCAGCGGCAATGCCAACCACACCACGGAGAAGAAGAGGACGGCGACCCCGCCGCTGACGGCCGCGGCCACCCAGCCCGCCACCACACTGAACACCAGCACCGACACCAGGGTCAGCGACAGCGCGAGCAGCGCCAGGCCCAGCTTGGTGACGGTGGCGGAGACCCGGATGAGGTTCTGCCGGAGCCGACGGCGGAACAGCGCCCGGTGGAAGGCCACCGGCGCGATCAGCAGCGCAGCGCTCAGCGTGGCGAACGACACGGCCCCGAGGTAGACCCAGCGTTGCGCCTGGTCGACGGCCTCGAACCGGGCCTGGAACGGCAGCGTGTAGAGCAGGCCGGCGAGAATCTGCACGCCCCCCTGCGTGACCCGCAACTCCTGGAGAAGCTCGTTCCAGTGCCGGTCCAGCCGCTTGTGGGGCGGTTCCTGGTCGCGCCCGATGTCGTCGGGCCTGGGCTGCTCGTTCGCCATCCGAGAAGCGTACTTCGCGCTGGGTCGATGAGGGCCGAGCGCGCGTCCACAAGATCCGGAACCGGCAGTTGGGGCGCCACCGTAAAATGTCCGGCATGAGCAAAATCCGCCTCATCGTGACCACGGCCTCCGGCGTCATCGCCGCGACAGCCACGCTGCTGTCCGCGCTGCGCGACAACCCCCAGATCTCCGAGAGCATCGACGGTGCCGTGGCCAAGCTGAAGGAGGCCACGAACTCGGAGAACCCGAAGCTCCGCTTCGAGGCCAAGCTCAACGCGATCGAGGTGGCCGCCGAGGCCGTCTCCGAGACCTTCCCCCAAGCTGTGGAGCCCACCGGTTGGCGACGACAGGCCCAGGCGCTGCGGATGCGCGGTGAACTGGCGTGGCACGCCAACAGCGGCGCCACCCGCCGCAAGGCGATGAAGTCGCTGAACGCGGAGACCGCCGAGGTGCTGGCCCAGGTCAACGAACGCCTGACGCAGTTGCAGACCTCCCCCACCGAGGTGACGGACGGCCTCTGAGCCGGCCGCCTCCAGAGAAACCGAAGACTTCGCCCGACGCGAAGCTCAGAGCCGCGACTCCGCCGAGACGAGCGTGAGCGCCCCGCCCACTGCGGCGATCCCGGTGCCCACCAGCAACATCAGCGGCACCCCGCTCGCATCCAGCAGCAGGCCGCCCAGCAGCGAGCCCACCACCGAGCCAGCGGTCGCCGTCATGGTCATGTAGGCCTGGCCCTTGATCCGGTCGCGCGCCGGCAGCATCCGCTCCACGTAGTACACCGAGGCCATCACCATCGCCGCGAAGGCGCCGATCTGAAGCGTCTGTGCCCCGTAGATGCCCAGCACGCTGGGCGCGAGCCAGGTCAGCGCCGTCTTCACCACGAAGAAGACGCCGGACAACTGCAGGAGGCGTCCCGGCGACCAGCGGCCCATCACCCTGCCCCAGAGCACCATCACGGGCAGTTCCATCAGCGCCGCGATCATCACGGCGGTGCCCATCTCGCCGGTGTCACCGCCGTGGTGGCGCATGACCTGCAGCATGTAGTTGTTGATCATCGCGTGGGAGGTCATGAGCACCGTGATGCCCGCCAGCAGGACGAAGAAGCGCTGCCACCGGGCGCGCGTCATCGGCTGGGTGGGCGCCGCCACCGGTGCGTCGGGGGCTCCCGACACGACGGCGATCCCGCCCCGGTGCACGAAGGTCACCGTCGCCACGAGGAAGGCGATCTGGAACGCGATGATCAGGAGCGGCACCATCACGCTTCCGGCCACGGCCACGACCCAGCCGGCCCCCACCGACACGAGCGCGAAGACGCCGGAGCCCGCCGCCCGCGCCACCCCGAAGTTCAGCCTCACGCCGCGCGCCATCGCCGCGATCCCCAGGGCGTTGACCAGGGGCTGCAACAGCTGCACGGTGAGCACCAACAGGCCGAAGAACACGGCGGTGAGCAACCAGTGCAGCCCGGGGATGAGGAGGATCGCCCCCACGGCCACCAGCAACGCCGAGAGGGCAGCGGCCCACATGCGGAGCGGCACGCGTCGCGACCTGTCCGCAGCCCCGGCCACGACGGGCTGCAGCACCGCTGACAGCGCGCCTCCGGCGGCGATCACCAAGCCGATCTGGGAGTTGGTCAGCCCCGCGTCGAGGAGGTAGGCGCTGGCGAAGAGCAGCACCATGCAGAAGCCGCTCCAGTAGGCGGCCTGGATCACGCCGTAGCGGGTGGTGGGGGCGTGCATCACCCTCGCATCCTACGGCCGCCGCTCGCCTGAGCTCGCCGTCGCTGCCTGGGACCGGGGTTCGGCGCCCGTTCCATGAGCAATTGGATGGGGTCAGGGTGAGCGATAATCGACGCATGCGACGCGTCCTCGGCATCCTCCTCACGGCGACTCTTGCGTTCAGCGCCTGTTCGCCTGCCTCCGAAGCGCCCTCTGACACCACACCGTCGACGACGACCTCGGTGGCTCCGGCGCCCGCCACGCCCCACGTCGGGGTGCAGCTGTTCCAGTGGAACTGGAAGTCGGTCGCCCGCGAGTGCACCGACGTGCTGGGGCCCGGCAAGTTCAGCTTCGTGCTCCTCTCCCCCGCCCAGGAACACATCGAGGGTGAGCAGTGGTGGACCTCCTACCAGCCGGTGAGCTACCGGATCGAGTCCAAGCTGGGCACCCGCACCGAGTTCCACCAGATGGTGAAGGACTGCCACGAAGTCGGGGTCAAGGTGATCGCCGATGCCGTCATCAACCACATGGCCGGCATCGACGGCGGCACCGGCGTCGCCGGCAGCGCGTTCACCCACTACGACTATCCCGGCCTCTACACCGAGGCGGACTTCCACCAGTGCGCCACGCCCTCGGGCGACATCGAGAACTACCTCGACCAGCAGGAGATCCAGGAGTGCGAACTCAGTAACCTCGCGGACCTTCGGACGGGAGAGCCCGCGGTCCAGCAGAGGATCTCGGCCTACCTCGACGACCTCCTGAGCCTCGGTGTCGACGGCTTCCGCATCGACGCCGCCAAGCACCTGCCCGCCCGCGACGTGCAGGCCATCGTCGACTCCCTCGACGGCGACCCCCTCATCGTCTCGGAGGTCATCCGCGGTTCCGGCGAGCCCATCCAGCCGGAGGACTACCTCGACGCCGGCTCGGTGTTCGCGTTCCAGTTCGCCAAGGACATCGCCGGCATCGTCCCCGGCGGCGCCGTCCACCGGGCCCTCGAGATCCGCGACGGCGAGGTGCCGTCCGAGCAGGCGTACACGTTCGTCACCAACCACGACACCGAACGCAACCGCCAGACGCTGTCGTACAAGGACCCGGAGAAGTACCACCTGGCCAACATCCTGCTGCTGGCGGTGCCGTACGGCACCCCGGTCCTCTACAGCGGGTACGCCTTCACCGACCGCGACGCCGGCGCGCCCCAGTCCGACGGCGTGGTCACCGACACCGAGTGCGCCCAGCCGACGCCCACGGACAAGCCAGAACCGGGCACCTGGCTCTGCCTCCACCGCAGCTACGCGGGGCTGGTGGAGTGGGCCGCCGTCGTGGGCGATGCCGAGCCGGAGAACCTGTGGCAGGAGGGCTACGCCGTCGCCTTCGACCGCGGTGACCTCGGCCTGATCGCGATCAACGGGAACTCCACCAAGGCCATCGAGCCGGAGCTGACCACCAACCTCCCCGACGGCACGTACTGCGACGCCCTGGTTCCCGAGGACTGCACCTTCGAGGTGAAGGACGGGAAGGTGAAGGTCACCGTGGAACCCATGACCGCCGTCGCGCTGCACGCCTAGACTCGGCGCCATGTTCTCCTCGCCTGCGCCCCTCGTCCTCGGAGGCCGGCGCTTCGATGCGTCCCGCCCAGCCGTCATGGGCATCATCAACCGCAACAGCGACTCCTTCTACACCGCAGCCCGCTACGCCGACACCACCGCAGCCGTCGAACGCGCCAAGCAGATGATCGACGAGGGCGTGGACATCATCGACATCGGCGGCGTCCGCGCGGGTCAGGAAGGCGAGTGGGTCAGCGGCACCGAGGAGATCCAGCGCGTGCTGCCGGTGCTAGAGGCCCTGCGTGAACTGCCGGTGCTCACCTCCGTCGACACCTGGCGCACCGAGGTCGCCCAGGCGTGCGCCGGCCTGGTGGACCTCATCAACGACACCTGGGCGGGGGCCGACGCCGACCTCGTCCACGTCGCCGCCGAGACCGGCGCCGGTTACGTCATCTCCCATACGGGCGGGCTCCCGCCGCGCACAGATCCCACCAGCATCGACTACGGCCCGGGCGACGCCGTCGTCGAGCACGTGTTGGACGGGCTGCAGGAGGGCGCCCGCCGCGCCGAGGAAGCGGGGCTCCCCCGGGAGCGCATCCTCATCGACCCCACCCTCGACTTCGGCAAGACCACGCTGAACTCGCTGGCGCTGGTGGCCAACACCCACCGCATCGTCGCCCTGGGCTACCCCGTCCTCCAAGCGATCTCCCGGAAGGACTTCGTGGGCGAGACCCTCGACCTGCCCACCGACGAACGCCTAGAAGGCACGCTGGCGGCCACCGCAATCTCAGCCTGGCAAGGGGCGACGGTGTTCCGCGCGCACGACGTTCGGGCCACCCGGCGGGTGCTGGACATGGTGGCCTCCATCCGCGGGGACCGCGCGCCTGTCCGCGCCGACCGGGGACGCTGAGCCCTGGCGCCACATCCGGAGGGAGAATTCTGCCGCATCCCTCCGCAGCTGCGCTGATCCGGCAGAAAAGTCCCTGCAATTTTAGCCGCACCGATTTTCGTTCAATCTCTGGCCTCGGGTTATGAGCGAAAAGCGCTGGTCTAGGGTTGAAACGTGGGTTTCACCCCCTAGAAAGACGGAGAGCTATGAGCGATCAAGCCACCAGTGCGGCCGATCTCAGCCTGGCCGCGGACTTCGATACTCCTTCCCAGGCGGACTGGGAGAAGGAGGTCCTGAAGGTCCTCAACCGCAGGCGCCCCGAAGGGACGGAGCTGAACATTGAACAGGCGTACAAGCGTCTGACCAGCACCACCGTCGACGGCCTGACCATCAAGCCGCTGTACGTGAAGAGCGACGGCACGGACGACCTGGGCTTCCCCGGCGTCGCCCCGTTCGTGCGCGGCACGACCGTGCGCGACGGAAGCATGGATGCCTGGCACGTCGCCCAGCTCCACGAGGACCCCGACGCGACGGAGACCCGCCGCTTCATCCTGCAGGACCTGGAGCGCGGTGGCACCGCCGTCTACATCCGCGTCGACCCCGACGCGATCCAGCCTGAAGACCTCTCAGCCGTGCTCTCCGACGTCCTCCTGGACCTCGCGCCGGTCTACCTCACCTCGAAAACCCAACAGCTGGAGGCGGCCAGGGCGCTGGCCGCCGTGTTCGAGGCGTCCGACAAGGACAACTCCTCCTTCACCGGTAACTTCGGCATCGATCCCATCGGTGCGGCCGCCCTGGCCGGCACCGGGCCCGACCTCAGTGTCCTCAAGGACGCCGTCGAGCTGGCCGAGCCGTTCCCGGGCGTGCGCCCGGTGGTCGTGGACGCCACCATCTACCACAACGCCGGCGCCGGCGACGTGCACGAGTTGGCCTATGCGGCCGCGGTGGGCGTCGAGTACGTCCGCGCGCTGACCGACGCCGGGCTCACCGTCGACGATGCCTTCGACGCCATCCTCTTCCGCGTCTCCGCCACCACGGACCAGTTCGCGACCATCTCGCGGCTGCGGGCCCTCCGCGGCGTGTGGAACCGCGTCGGCGAGGTGCTCGGCGTGACCGACACCAAGCGCGGCGCCGTCCAGCACGCCGTCACGTCGGAGCGTCAGCTGTCCCGCGACGACGCCTACGTCAACCTGCTGCGCGGCACCATGTCGTCGTTCGCGGCGGCTGTCGGTGGCGCCGAGGTGCAGACGGTCCAGCCGTTCGACACCGCATGGGGCCTCCCGTCGGAGTTCTCCCGCCGGACCGCCCGCAACACGCAGATCCTCCTCGCCGAGGAATCCAACGTGGGCCGCGTCAACGACCCGGCCGGCGGCGCCTGGTTCGTCGAGTCGATGACCCGCCAGATGAGCGAGAAGGCCTGGGCCGTCTTCCAGGCGCTCGAGGCCGACGGCTTCGCCCAGGCCCTGGCCGATGGCACGGTGGCGGCGCAGCTCGACGAGCTCAACGCGTCCCGCAAGAAGCTGCTCGCCACCCGCAAGCTCCCGCTGACCGGTGTGTCGATGTTCCCCAACCACGCGGAGAAGCCGGTCGAGGCCAAGCCCCGCCCTGCCGCCCCCGAGTTGGGCGGCCTGAAGCTGGTGCGCGACTCGCAGGACTTCGAGAACCTCCGCGACCGCGCCAACAAGGCCCGCGAAGCGGGCAACGCCCCCAAGGTCCTGTTGGCCTGCCTGGGCCAGCGTCGCGACTTCGGCGCCCGTGAGGGTTTCACCGGCAACCTGTTCCACGTCGGCGGCATCGACACGCCGCTGGCCGAGGGCAGCTCGCCGGAGGACTTCGCGCGTCAGTTGAAGGAGCAGGGCACCACCGTTGCGGTGCTGTGTTCCTCCGCCAAGGTCTACGCCGATCAGGGTGTCGCCGTCGCTGAGGCCCTCCGGGCCGCCGGCGCGCAGACGGTGCTCGTCGCAGGACAGATCAAGGAACTGGGCGAGGGCGGAGAGACCGCCGTCGACGGCAACGTGTTCGACGGCATGAACGTGGTCGAGCTGCTCACCACCACCCTCGACCAGTTGGGAGCTGAGAAGTGACTATCCCCCGCTTTACCGATATCGACTTCGCGTCGGCCGTGCCGGCCAACGCGGAGGAGACCTTTGACGCGATCAACCACGAGGTCGGCCACTCCGCCGGATGGCAGACGCCGGAGCACATCCTGGTGCCGCCGCTGTTCCGCGGCGCGGACCTGGACCAGCTCGACTTCCTCGAGACCGCGCCGGGCATCCCGCCGTTCCTGCGCGGGCCCTACGCGACGATGTACGTCAACCAGCCCTGGACCGTGCGCCAGTACGCGGGCTTCTCCACCGCTGAGGAGTCCAACGCCTTCTACCGCCGCAACCTCGCGGCCGGCCAGAAGGGCCTGTCCATCGCGTTCGACCTCGCCACCCACCGTGGCTACGACTCCGACCACCCGCGCGTGGCCGGCGACGTGGGCATGGCCGGTGTCGCCGTCGACTCGATCCTCGACATGCGGCAGCTGTTCGACGGCATCCCGCTGGACCAGATGTCGGTGTCGATGACGATGAACGGTGCGGTGCTTCCCGTGCTGGCGCTGTACGTCGTCGCCGCCGAGGAGCAGGGCGTCAAGCCCGAGCAGCTGGCCGGAACCATTCAGAACGACATTCTGAAGGAGTTCATGGTCCGCAACACCTACATCTACCCACCGTCGCCGTCGATGCAGATCATCGCCGACATCTTCGCTTACACCTCCAACAACATGCCGCGGTTCAACTCGATCTCCATTTCGGGTTACCACATGCAGGAGGCCGGCGCGACGGCCGACATCGAGATGGCCTACACCCTGGCCGACGGCGTGGAGTACATCCGCGCCGGCGAATCGGTGGGCCTCAACGTGGACCAGTTCGCACCCCGCCTGTCCTTCTTCTGGGCAGTGGGCATGAACTTCTTCATGGAGGTCGCCAAGATGCGCGCCGCCCGCATGCTGTGGGCGCGTCTGGTGCGCGACTTCGGGCCGAAGAACCCCAAGTCGATGTCGCTGCGGACGCATTCGCAGACCTCCGGCTGGTCGCTGACCGCGCAGGACGTGTACAACAACGTGGGCCGTACCTGCATCGAGGCCATGGCCGCGACGCAGGGCCACACCCAGTCGCTGCACACCAACGCGCTCGACGAGGCCATCGCGCTGCCGACGGACTTCTCCGCCCGCATCGCCCGCAACACCCAGCTGTTCATCCAGCAGGAATCCAAGACCACCCAGACGGTCGACCCGTGGGCCGGCTCCGCGTACGTCGAGAAGCTCACCGAGCAGCTCGCGCGTCGCGCCTGGGAGCGGATCCAGGAGGTGGAGCAGGCAGGCGGTATGGCCAAGGCCATCGAGCAGGGCATCCCGAAGATGCGCATCGAGGAGGCGGCTGCCCGCACCCAGGCCCGCATCGACTCCGGCCGCCAGCCGGTCATCGGCGTCAACAAGTACAACCTCGACAGCGAGGACGCGCTCGACGTGCTGAAGGTCGACAACCGCGCCGTTCGTGGTGCGCAGATCGCCAAGCTCGAACAGCTACGCGCCGAGCGCGACGAGACTGTCACGCAGGAGATGCTGGAGCGCCTCACCTGGGTCGCAGCCAACCCGGATTCGACGGACCCTGATCGCAACCTGCTGAAGGTGGCGATCGACGCGGCCCGCGCCAAGGCGTCGCTGGGCGAGATCTCCGACGCGCTGGAGAAGGTTTACGGGCGCTACACCGCGCAGATCCGTACGATCTCTGGTGTGTACAGCAAGGAAACCGGCAACAACGAGGCGGTGGACAAGGCACGCGCCCTGGTCGAGGAGTTCGAGACCAAGGAAGGCCGCCGCCCGCGCATCCTCATCGCGAAGATGGGTCAGGACGGCCACGACCGTGGCCAGAAGGTCATCGCCACCGCCTATGCCGACCTCGGCATGGACGTCGACGTAGGCCCGCTGTTCCAGACCCCCGAGGAGACCGCACGTCAGGCCGTCGAGTCCGACGTCCACGTGGTGGGCGCCTCCTCGCTGGCAGCCGGCCACCTCACCCTGGTGCCTGAGCTGCGCAAGGAGCTGGACAAGCTCGGCCGCAGCGACATCATGGTGGTCGTCGGTGGCGTGATCCCCGCGCAGGACTTCGACGAGCTCCGCGAAAGCGGCGCCGACGCGATCTACCCGCCCGGCACGATCATCCCCGAGGCTGCGATCGACCTGCTGACGAAGCTGAACGAGCGCCTCGCCGACTGACGGTTCCCAAGGGGCGCGCTGCGAGGCACGAGCCGCCGCCCACGAGGGACCGCCCCGCGTCCGACTCGATCAACGCAACAGGGCGAGCCCCCGAGCATCAGCTCGGGGGCTCGCCCTGTCCTGCGGAGGAGCGTGGGTCAGCGCGTGACTGTCCTGCGGCCCGGCCTCGGGTCACGAACAGCATCGTCCACCATCCGCTTAGCCTCGTCGAGGCCCCCCCGATCTTCGGCCCGGATGAATACCTCGCCGCGATCGCCCACCCGAATTGTGGACCCGGTCTGTGCCTCGATTGCACGAATCGTGCTCCCGCCCACGCCGATGAGCGCGCCTCGGCGGCCCGCCGGGATGGAGACCCTGAGAGAGAAATCGCGCCAGAAGACCGTCTTGACGACCGGCGCCTCTCGAGAAGGCCATGGTTCTGCGAGGACGACGGCGAGGCTCCGCCCGTCGAACTGCCGCTCCAGCACCATGCTTCCATTCGCCTTGTCGGGCCTCGTCGTCTGGGGCCGTCGAACCACCAAGACGATCTGCTCCTCCGTGATCCGGCGCTCGGCCATCCGCTCCGTCGCGTGTCGGGTGAACTCCGGGGCAACCGCGCGGGAACCACGCTTCAGCACCACCCAGAGCACTACGAAAAGTGCGGCCGCGCACGCCACCCAGACCACCTGCGTCAATTCACTCATGTTCGGAGCCTTCGAAGCCGGACCTGTCCTGGTCCGCGCCAGCCAGCAGCCACATCTCGGCGAGGCCTGAACCCACGCGGTTCAGGTACTCACCGATCATGGTCAACGCGGGGCGGGTGTCGTCACCGTCTCTGTCCAGCAGTTCCTGCCACAGCGCGTGAGCACCAGCACTATCTCCGGTCTCCCACTTCTTGATGCCACGAAGGGCCACTGCCAGTGGATAGTCCGAGGCTTTCTCTAGCCAGGCATCGGCCTGCTCGGTATCACCCTGCTCTTCGAGGAGCACACCCAGCATATAGGCCGCTTCGTCTGTCTGTGCGCTGGCCCGCTTCAACCACCGCTCCGCTTCTTCCGTTCGCCCATGATGGAAGCAGTGGCGAGCCAGCCCAATCATCGCTTCGGGGTCGTAGCACTCAATTCCCTTGAGCCACCACCGCTCAGCCTCTTCCTCGGGTTCCGCTCTGTAGGCGAGGAGGCGAATCGCGGGCCGGAAATATTCGTTCGCAGCCCCTGCCAACCAAGCTTCACCGGTTTCTGGCTCATCGCGGGAGAGGTGCAGCTGCCCTAGCAGCGCCATAGCACGAGCGTTGCCTAGGTCTGCCGCTCTGCGCCACCAATACTCAGCCTCGGACCCGACGACCTCCCCTAGCTGACACATGGCTTCAGCCTTGCCCGATTCGGCTGCAAGGCGGGTCCAGTATTCAGCCTCCTCCATTTCGCCACGCAGCTGGTGCACGTTTCCTCGCGTCAAGAGATCAACCCAATGGTCCGGCTTTTCGACCCTCAGCCTGAGCCGAGAAGCCTCCTCGACATCACCGGCCATCTCCGCGGCTGCGGCCTGGTGCTGGAGCGCGTCGGGATGCCCGAGCCTTGCAGCTCTCTTGATGTACGGTTCCTGCATTTCCGGGTGGAGTCCTAAGCTCGCCTGGTAGTAGCCCTCCGCGGCACCCTCGAGGGCAAGCAACCCCAGGTACCGTTCTCCCTCGCCGCGCTCTCCCCTTTTGAGGTGGTACCGCGCCACTTCGAAGAGGGCGACTTCATCACCGGCGCGTACCGCGCGCAGAAGCCAGCGTAGGTAGTTGTCCTCGTCCCCCTCCAGCCCGTAACCATGAGCAATCAACCGCAACCACACCTCGGGGCAGGAGCCTTCCGTAGCCCTCAACAACACGCGTTCTGAATCGGAGCGGCGTCCCGCGCGCAAGTACAGCTCGCTGAGGCCCCACCAGCCCGGAAATTTCGACCCCCACGCTTCCGCAGCGCGGAGATACCACTCTTCAGCGAGGTCGAAACACTCCATCTCGTCGTACGCTCGCGCCAGACTCCACGCGCCCACGGGGATGGACGACGCCCGGTGCAAGAATGTCAGTTCCGCGGATTGGTCCGAGCACCAGTTGGCGGCCATTAGACAAATCTCTGGGCTCAGGCTGTCCGCATGCGCCGCGAGATGAGATGGATCCCATTCACCCGCTTCGAGGGTCTCCACCAATGGGTCGAAAAGCGCGTACTCCGCACGGCCAGGCGACATGCTGCGCACCACGGCGTGAACGGATCCCGGCCCACCCAGCGGTTCGGTTGCCCATTCGAAGGCACGTACGAACAGGAACGGATCCCAGTGCCTGGTGGGGAAGAGGCGCTCGAACGACCACTGCGTCAGTTGCTCGAACTCAGCGAGGCCAATGCCAGCGGGATTAAGGTAGGCGGCGTCCACCGCAGCAGTGAGCAGAGCGACATGCTCCGGGTGTGCTCGGTCCGTCATGGCCGCCAGCGCACGCCCACGAAGCGCATCGACAGCCGCAAGCAGTTCCGGGAGCCGCGAACGCTCCCCGGGGCCTGCATCACAGATGGCGTCGGCTGCGAGCAGTTCCTTTGGAATGCCCGCAAGCTCTCCACCCGTCAGTTCCGGAGCGAGATCAATCCTGCTGGCGCTGATCATCCGCAGCAGGCCAGGTGTGGCACCGCTGTGGAGTCCCATGCCGTCATCGCGCCTTGTGCGGTCGTAGGCGAAGGCCTGCATCTGCGCGATGACATCGTCGTGCAGGGTGGCAATGACGATGAGCCCCTGATTGATCGCTCGGTTCAGCGTTCTGTCGTTGATCCCGTCAGGGGTGCGGAAGTTGTGACGCTGCAGATCGTCGAGGAGGACGACCACCTCATCGTGAGCGTGAGGGCCTCGACGCCCGCCGTCGTCAGCAACTGCGGCGACTGCCGCGTCAAGTGCCCCGTCGGTTGCGCGGAGTTCCCACAGCTTCCGCTCGGGGGCGACTCGCCCCAGAGCCTCCAGGACCAGGCGCGTTTTCCCCGCCTTGGGAGGGCCGACCACGACGATGAAGCCGCCCATGTTGGCGTTCGCGAGTTCAGCGATCCGCTCATCCAACATCCCGTCTACCGCACGGGCGACGTACGGCGGCGTGGCGCCTTCGGTGACCCACGAGCCTTGCCAGAACCCGTCTCGCAGACCTTCAAGGCTGGCTGCGTCAGCCACGCTCCGTTCGGGATCCTCGACGAGGACGTCGACAAGTGTCTGCGTCTTCCGGGCGTTGGCTTCGATGGTCTTGGGCGCAGGCCCGGCTTCCAGATCTGCCCTGGAACTGAGCCAAGCCCGATACAGGCCTTCGGGGTTCGTCCACTGACCCACACCCTCAGGTGCGCTGGCCTCAAAGGCCAGGTTGGCCATGAGCTGCACAACCGAAGCCTGCAGGCGCCGATCGTTGGGCGGGAACTGGCCCCGCTTCCGCCAGGCCGAGATGTTGCGCCGATCCACCGGCTGCAAGCGACGGTCCGCACCAGCGTGAAATGCCTCCGACTCAATGAGCTCCGCCAAGCCCTCATCAGACATCCCGTGATGCGCTTTCAGCGCCACCCACCAGCTGCGGATCGCCTGCCTGATTTCGTCTGTCATCGCCCGTCTCCCCCGTCGTGCGTTCATCGTGTCAGAAACGCGCGTGATTCGAGCCTGCGTCGAGCAAATGTGCGGACGTCGTGTCCTCATGCTGCCACCCCCTGGGACTGATCGCTCTTGCCGGCACCGCAGGTGGCCCACGACGTGACATGCCAGCCATGGCACCGGTCGCACTCGTAGGTGCGGACCTCCTGCCTCTTCGATTCACGACCGCTGAGTTCGGCGCGCTGCCGTGCGTTGCTCGCAAGGTGGAGGAATTCGACGGCTTCACGGTGATCGCGGAACCGCTGTTTTCCCGTGGTGTCGCACTTCTTGGGGGTCTTGCACTGCTTCTGAGTGCGGAGCTGGTGGATGTTCATCATTTCCTATCCCCAGGCCACCCTGTGCGGCCTGATGGAAACCACGCTCCGCTGTCACAGCCGCCATTTCGATCGCTGTGTCGATGTGACAGATCCGGCCGGCTCGGGGCGCGACTGTCGCAACGGCTCCTACCGCAGCAGCCAGGCGACCTCGTTGAGCAACAGCTGGCGACGCGACGCAGACTCGTAAGACCGTTCGTCGTGCCCGAGGCCGTCGAAGACCACCTGGCCACGGACCGCCCAGCCCATCACCTCGTCGCGACCCTCCAGAGTGTGCTGGACCAACGGCGTGACCCCCTCGTCGATGTCCAGGCGTGAGTACTTCTCGTCGAACACCTTGACGGCGTCCAGCCCCGCCCACACCGGGTGCTTCTCGGCGCGGGCGGCCGGTTCGAACGTCGCGTCGGAGATCTCCGGGTGCCACGAGTCCGGTCCCCAGTTCCCGCCGACGGCCGCCCGCCACTTCGGCTGCTGCCGGAAGGCTCCGTTGGAGGTGTGGATGCTGAGCGCACGACCGCCTGCGTCCAGGTAATCCCCCAGCGCGCCGAGGTCGTCGTCGAACTCTGCAGACGGCGACTCCGGCTCGTCGGCGATCCCGCCGCCGGCGTTGACCACCAGCAGGTCGAAGGAGGCCAGGTCGAGCATCGAGCCGGCGACGGTCTCGCGCACCTCGACCGCGTGGCCGGCGTCCCGCAGCACCTCAGCGATCGCCGGCGTTGTCCGCTCGAACGGGTGCCAGGGGTCTGCGTACGGACCCACGCCGCTCAACACCAGAATCCTGCCCATGGAGATCCTCTCCCGCGTTTGTTCGACGCCGCCACTTTATCGCCGCGTTCTTCACCGCACTCAGAACCCGGCCGAACGGCGGCCGCTACGCTGAGCCCATGACCACAGTGCTCGTCACCGGCGGTGCGGGATTCATCGGCAGCAACTTCGTGCACTGGGTCATCCAGCACACAGATGCCTCCGTCGTGGTCCTCGATGCCCTCACCTACGCCGGCAATCCCGCCAGCCTCGCCGGGCTGCCCCCGCACCGGTTCGAGCTGGTCACGGGCTCCATCACCGCCCCCGGGCTGGTCAACGACCTGGTCGAGGCCAGCGACGCCGTCGTCCATTTCGCAGCGGAATCCCACAACGACAACTCGCTGGAAGGTCCCGGCGCGTTCATCGACACCAACATCGTGGGCACCTACCACGTGCTGCAGGCCGTACGCCTGTTCAACAAGCGGCTGCACCACATCTCCACCGACGAGGTGTTCGGGGACCTGCCCCTGGGATCGGCGGAGCGGTTCACTCCGGAGAGCGCGTACCGGCCGTCGTCGCCCTATTCGGCCTCCAAGGCCGCCAGCGACCACCTGGTTCGCGCCTGGGCGCGGTCCTTCGGCGTGGAGGCGACGGTGTCCACGTCGTCGAACAACTACGGCCCCCGCCAGCACGTCGAGAAATTCATCCCGCGCCAGATCACCAACCTCATCACCGGCCACCGGCCCAAGCTCTACGGGTCCGGCGACCACGTGCGCGACTGGCTGCACGTCGACGACCACAACTCGGCCGTCTGGGCCGTCCTGACGAAGGGCCGGGTGGGCGAGACGTACCTCATCGGTGCCAACAACGAGAAGAGCAACCGCGAAGTGGTGGAGCTCATCCTGCAACTCATGGGCCACGCCCCCGACTGGTACGACCAGGTCGCAGACCGCCCCGGCCACGATCTGCGCTACGCGATCGACGCCGGCAAGCTCCGCGACGAACTGGGTTGGGAGCCGCGGTACACGGACTTCGCCGAGGGGCTCGACGACACCATCACCTGGTACGAGGACAACGAAGCGTGGTGGAGGCCGATGAAAGAGGCCACCGAGGAGCGCTACGCCGCCCGCAACCAGTAGCGGCGCCTCACCAGCTGCTGCCGCTGGTGCCGCCGCCTCCTCCGCCGCCGCTGCTGCCCGACGAGAAGCCGGAGGATCCCCCCGAGCCGCCACTCGACGCGGGCGGGGCGGAGGCGCTGGTGACCTCGCGGCTGAAGCGGCTCATCTCCCTGTCGAAGTCCGCGAACGACGCGGAGCCCACCCAGAACGACGTGTCGACCTCGTCGATCCTGCCCTGCGCGGCCCACTCGCGGCACACGGCGGTCCACCTCTCCGTGAGTCCGAACACCACCGCCCAGGGCAGGTAGCGGCGGTAGATGTCGCGGTCCGCCTCGAAGTTGAGCTGCTGGGCCTCGGCGGTGTTGATGTACTTCCGGAAGCCCTCCACCTGGTCGCGGAGCGCGGTGCCGTCCGCCGACAGGATCGCCTTGGGCAGCAGCCTCTTCCCGAGGATCGCGCCCGCCACGCCTCCGATGAAGAGACCCAGGCCGATGCGGAGGCCGCCGTCGGGCAGCGGATTGCCCATGAACAGGGCGTACGCGGTGAACAGCACCGCAGGCAGCAACGGCAGGAAGAACACCAGCAGCCCCCGCTTGCTGGGTGAATAGGGCTGGAACCACCCCGACGACGCGATCTCGTGCTCCGCGGCCTCCTCCACGATCTGGCGCATCTGCCGTGCGTTCCTGGCCGGCAACTTCTCCCGGCTGTCCGTCGCGTGGAGGAGCACCCGCCACTCCGTTCCCGAGGCTCCCTCGCCGGAGCCGTCGACGCGCTGCACCATGAGCGGCTTGGAGTCGAGCTGCACCAGGTTCCGCACCGCCAGCTGCACCAGGGTGGCGGCCAGGTGCACGGGCTTGAACTGGCGGTCCAGCAGCAGGCCCGCCTGGCGCGGCTGGATCTCCGGTGGGTGGAAGCGGACCGGGACGTCCTCGTTGCGTCGCACAGCGCGGACGACGCCGGGCGCGCCGATGATGCCGGGTGCCACCGTCGCGTACCTCTCATCGCGGCGTCGTCCGACCAGCGCGGCCGCAGCCCCCGCCGCGATCACCGCGCCCCCGCCGCCCAGGCCGAGCAGCGTGCCGGCGGTGCGGCGCTCGTTCCGGGCCGCGTCGAGGCTGGGCTCCAGCGGCACGGTCGAGGTGAAGGCAGCGGCCGGCAGCGCGAAGTCGGTGACCAGCGGCGGGTACTCGTTGCCGAGCAGGTCGAGGCCGGCTGTCACCGTGGCGCCGTCGACCTGTGCCGGGAACTCGCAGGGCCGGCCGGGGCCCTCCCGGTAGTAGCTCAGATCCAGGCAGGCCGTCCCCGTGGGGGCGGCAGGGAGGCGCCACAGGGCGGTGGCGCCGGTGAGGTCGTACGTGCCGGTGTGGACGATGGGCACGCGGAGGCGGGCGGTGTCGCCCTCGACGGCGACCGCCCCGGCGATCCGGTACGAGAGGTGGAAGGTCCTGAGCACCTGCTGGGCGCCCGGGTTGTCGGCCCGGAACGTGAGCCAGCCCACGAGCGTGCTCTGCACCGATTCCGAGCGCCAGACCTCGGGGCGCACCTCCCCGCCCTGTTCGTCCCGGATGCGCACGTCGGAGATGTCGACGACCTGGTCGAAGTCCTCAGACCACGGCGCCCTGACCACGAAGTCCAGCTGGATCCGCTGCGACGCTTCGGCGGGGAACATGAACTCGAGGCGCTGCTGCACCTCGGCGGAGCCGTCGGGGAGCACCTCCACGATGCTGTGCAGCCCGCGCAGTTCGTGGCCGATCAGGCGCTTCGGCTCCAGCACCGGTTCCGCCCGGGTCACGGACCCGGGCGGGAGCTCGGCGACCACGCTCGTCACGCCCGACCCACCGTCGTGCGAGAAGCTGGCCACCCCGTCGTCGACGGCGGACTGGCACTCCTCGCTACCGACGAGGCACCGCGCCCGCGCGACACCCTCCGGCCCGGTGACCGTCGCGGTGAACTTCCGCACCTGCGGGAGGTCCGGGCTGTTGACGTCCCAGAACAGTTGGGGCGCACCCTCGAAGGTGCGCAGCGCGCCGGCCATCGTGTACTCGACGACGTAGGTGGCGTCCCTGGTGCCGAGCTCGACGTCAGGGTCGCCGATGCGCAGCCTCACCGCCTCGGTGGAACCTGCGCCCCGCGTCGTCTCCGTGAAGCCTGCGGGGGCCCCGCTGGGGCTCGACACGGAGACGTCGGTGATGTCGTAGAGCACGTCCTGGCTGTAGTCCTGATCCCACGATTCGCGGGTGGCGAAGTCGAGGATGATGCCGTGGCGGTCCTTCTCCGGGAAGTGCCACTGCACCTCGTAGCGGACGTCGACGGTGCCGTCGCGCTGGATGTCGTAGGTGACGTCGAGATGGCTGATGTATTCGTCATCGGCCCAGGCCGGGGTCGCCCAGAGCATCGGGAGGCAGACGAGAGTCAGCACGGCCAGCATGCGTCCGAGGCGTTTCATGGGGGCGACGGTAACAAGGGGCGGGTTCGCGGCACAGCAACCTGGGCCCCGATCCCCGGAGGCCCCCAGAAGCGGGAAAACCCCACGCGATAGGGTCGGCACCATGCGCAAGGTGAGTGTCGAAGATCTGGCTCAGGGCATCGTCGAAGGGTCCCGCGGGCACATCGCGCGGGCGATCACGCTCGTCGAGTCACTCAAGCCCGCGCACCGCGAACAGGCCCATGAACTGCTGCAGAAGATCGCACCCCTGACCGGCCGCGCGTTCCGCGTCGGCATCTCCGGCGTACCAGGCGCCGGGAAGTCGACGTTCATCAACGCCATGGGCGTCAAACTCATCGAGGAACGTGAGCACAAGGTGGCGGTGCTGGCGGTGGACCCGTCGTCGTCGCGCACCGGCGGCTCCATCCTGGGCGACCGCACCCGGATGGCGGAGCTGGCCCAGCACGACAACACCTTCATCCGGCCCTCGCCCTCGGCCGGGCACCTGGGCGGCGTCGCCCGGGCCACCCGCGAATCGATGCTGGTGCTCGAGGCCGCCGGCTACGACGTGGTGCTGGTCGAGACGGTGGGCGTGGGGCAGAGCGAGGTCGCCGTGCACGGCATGGTCGACACCTTCCTCATGCTGCAGGTGGCGCGCACCGGAGACCAGTTGCAGGGCATCAAACGCGGCATCCTGGAGTTGGCCGACGTGATCGCCATCACGAAGGCCGACGGCGACAACGAGCAGGCCGCAAGGGTCGCCGCGCGGGAACTCAGCATCGCGATGAAGCTCATCACCAGCGACAACGAGAAGCGCCGGGCCCCGGTGCTGACCTGTTCGTCGTACACCGGGGAAGGTCTGGACACGCTCTGGGACGCGGTGGTCGCGCACCGCAACGAACTGGAGGAGGAGGGCTCGCTGCAGGCGCGGCGCCTCGACCAACAGCGCGACTGGCTGTGGAACATGGTGCGCGACGAGCTGATGGAATCGCTGCGCACCTCGCCCGAGGTGCGGGCGGTGGCAGACCGCGTGGAATCGCGGATCGCCCACGAGTCGCTGTCCGCCCTGGAGGGGTCTGCGGCCATCCTGCGGGCCTTCAGCCAGCACATCGACACGTTCCCCTGGGCCCGTCCCACCGGCTCGTGACCCGAACCACCGGCGGCCACCACCGCGGGGCAGGAATGAAGCGGGCGTCAGCAAACACCCTGCGTGAATCGAAGTGGCCTCATCCCTGAGGGTAGACTGCGCGGGTACCGTTGCGTCCGGACGACTCGGGAAGGAGGCGCATGGGAGTCTTCGACAAGGCTGAGAAGCGGATCGAATCCGCCGTTGGCAAGGTCTTCGCACGGGCCTTCAAGGGCTATGTGCACCCCGTCGAGATCGTCGCGGGGATCCAGCGTGAGCTGGACGCCGAAGCCAAGCTCCTCTCCCGCGAAAAGCGCCTGGTGCCCAATGCCTTCACCATCGGCCTGTCCCAGGGCGACTACGACAGGCTCGCGCCCTACTCCAAGACCCTCAACGCCGAGATCCTGCCCTCCATCCGCGACCACGCGGCAGACAGACAGTACGTCTTCAACGGCCCCATCTCCATCGACTACGAACTGGACACGTCCCTGCCGACGGGCCAGTTCACCGTCGCATCCGAAGCCATCGCGCCGGAGACCCGCAAGGAATCGCCGCGCCCCGGCCGCCTCGTGCTGGAGGTCAACGGCGTGCGCCACCCCCTGATCGCCCCCGGCATCCTCATCGGCCGCGGGAACGAGGCGGACCTGCGCCTCAACGACCCAGGAGTCTCCCGCCGCCACGCGCTCATCAGCGTCGCCGGGGACCCGCAGCACCCCGTCATCACCATCGAAGACCTGGGTTCCACCAACGGCGTGCACGTCAACGGCAGCCGCATCAGTAAGACGAGGATCGGAGAAGGCACCCGCATCGAGATCGGGAACACCAGAATGTTGGTCCACACGCCTTCGGAGACCTGAGTGTCGGATCTCGTGATCGCGGCGATCAAGATCGCCTTCCTCGGCCTGCTCTGGCTGTTCATCCTCTTCGTGGCCAACGTGGTGCGCACGGACATGTTCGGCCGTCGCGTGCCCGTGTCCTCGCTGAGCGCCATCCCCGCAGACCGGGGCCGCGGCAAGAACCGCTCCAAGCTGCCCACCCGCTTCGCGGTCACGGCCGGCCCGCAGCAGGGCACCTCCGTGCCGGTGGAGCCCACGATCAACCTCGGGCGGGCCGCGGATTCCACGCTGCTGCTCGACGACGACTACGCCTCCGCCCGGCACGCGCAACTGGTGCAGAAGGACGCCACCACGTGGGTGATCTCGGATCTGCAGTCCACCAACGGCACCTATGTCAATGGCAAGCTCGTCAC
Source organism: Tessaracoccus sp. ZS01 (assembly GCF_022342445.1). Lineage (NCBI taxonomy): Bacteria > Bacillati > Actinomycetota > Actinomycetes > Propionibacteriales > Propionibacteriaceae > Tessaracoccus > Tessaracoccus sp. ZS01. The sequence continues at coordinate 146,589 of NZ_PQFE01000005.1, forward strand.
TGAGCCCACCAGGGTCACCGTCGGCGATGTGGTGCGCATCGGCAAGACCCTCATGCGACTGGAGATCTAGTGACCTTCAGCCTCCGCTTCACCGCCCACTCAGAGGTCGGCCGCATCCGGAAGAACAACCAGGACGCCGGCTACGCCTCCCCCACCATGCTGCTGGTGGCAGACGGCATGGGCGGCGCGGCAGCAGGGGACCTGGCTTCCGCCGTGGCCTCCACGGAGGCGGCCCGCTCAGACGTGCACGACGAGGTGCGCGCGGCGGACGGTGAGGAGCTCCTCTCGCGGATCGCCGGCATGATCGCCCGGTCCAACACCAAACTCACAGACCTCATCGAATCCAACCTCGAACTCGACGGCATGGGCACCACTTTCTGCGGCGCCCTGTTCAACGGGACAGAGTTCGGGCTGGCCCACATCGGCGACTCCCGCGGCTACCTCCTCCGCGAAGGCACCCTCTCCCAGTTGACGCACGACCACTCGTGGGTGCAGTCGCTGATCGACGAGGGCAAGATCACGCCCGAACAGGCGGCCACCCACCCCCACCGCTCGCTCATCCTCAAGGTGCTCAACGGGCAGGTCCACTTCGAACCGGACCTCATGGTGCACGAGGCGCAACTGGGCGACCGCCTCATGTTCTGTTCCGACGGCCTCAGCGGCCTCGTCGACGACGACGTCATCGAGGAGGTACTGCGGGGCCAGGACCTCGACGACGCGGTGGCCACGCTGGCCCGTTTCGCCAACGACAACGGCGGCCACGACAACATCACCATCGTCCTGGGCGAGGTCGTCGAGGCTGATCCCGAGCTCGACGCCACCCCTGCCCTGCTGGTGGGCTCCGCCGTCGAGGTGGAGATCCCCCGCACCGGCGGCCCCGCGGCGCTGCCCACTGGTCACGGCTATCCCACCACGCCGTCGGACGTGCAGGTGGAGCACGACGCCGAAGAGGCCGCCCGCTACGCGCCCACGGAGGACAAGCCCCGCTGGCCGGGCATCATCGCGACCTTCCTCGCGATCGCGCTGGTGGTGGCCGGCGGCTGGTGGGCCACCTCGTCGTACGTCTCCAGCCGGTACTTCGTCTCGGCCGACGACGGGCAGGTCGCCGTCTTCAACGGCGTGCCCGGCAACGTGTTGGGCGTCGAGCTGCACAACCTGGTGGAACGCACCGACATCCCGGTGGACAACCTTCCGCGCTTCTTCCGCGGCGAGGTCGAGGCGTCCATCACGGTGGGCTCCGTCGAGGCGGCGGAACGCACCGTCGGGACCCTGCGTGAACTGGCGGACAACTGCGTCGCCATCCGCGAGGAGCGCCGCCAGGAGCGCGAGAACCCTCCCGCGTCCCCATCTCCTGAGCCGCAGGAATCGGCATCGCCAGGGCCGGCCGATGAGTCGCCTGAGCCGGTCGAAGAGGGGCCGGGCCTGCCCGGGGACCCGCTGCAGACCACGTCGCCCGGGTCGCCGATCACCGCGCACGTCCCCCCGCTGCTGGCGCCCCACACCCCTGAACCCCTGGAGACGCCCACCCTCGGCGAGGAGTTGGCCACGCTGGAGCCGGCCCCGGGCGAAGAGGCCGACCTGGAGGACTGCTGATGTCCGCGCAGGCGCAGGTGATGCCCCAGGTGGCGGATGAGGTCATCGTCTACAAGAAGCGGCGCAACGTCGAGCTGCTGCTGCTCGTGCTGGCGCAGAGCTTCGGGTTCGCCGGCTGGGTCATCACCAACCTCAACCTCTACGGCGAGCTGCCCACCACCATGCCGTTGACGGCCGCGCTCTGGTACGGCCTCGGGCTCGCGACGCACCTGGTGGTGCGCTTCAAGCTGCCCTACGCAGACCCCGTGATCCTGCCCACGGTCTTCCTCCTCAACGGCCTCGGCCTGGCCATGATCTACCGCATCGACCAGATCCCTGAGCCGGTCCGCACGGATTCGACGATGCAGCTCGTCTGGACGACGCTGGGCCTGGTGCTGTTCGCGCTGGTGGTGTTCCTGCTGCGCGACCACCGCCGCCTCCAGCGCTACCCGTACCTGCTGTTCTTCGGCGGCCTGAGCCTGCTGCTGCTGCCGCTGGCGCCGTTCATCGGCCACGCGTCGGGCGGGGCGCGCATCTGGATCCGCGTGTTCGGCTACTCGTTCCAGCCCGCCGAGATCGCCAAGATCATGCTCGCCATCGCGTTCGCCGCCTACTTCTACGAGAAGCGCGACCTCCTGGCCCTGGCCGGCAAGCGCTTCCTCGGCATCGACTTCCCCCGCGCCAGGGACCTCGGCCCCATCGCCGTCATGTGGCTCGCGTCGCTGGCGGTCATGGTGTTCCAGAACGACCTGGGCACCTCGCTGCTGTTCTTCGGCCTGTTCACCGTGATGATCTACATCGCGACGGAGCGGCCGGCGTGGCCGATCATCGCCGGGCTCGCGTTCGTCGCCGCCGGCATCGCGGCCTACAACTTCACCAGCCACGTGCCGCGCCGCGTCAACGCCTGGCTGGACCCGTTCTCCGACTACGACCGCAACCTGCAGATCATCTCCGCCCAGTTCGGGCTGGGCTGGGGCGGGCTGTTCGGCCGCGGCTGGGGGCTCGGCCGCCCCGGGCTCACCCCCCTGGCGAAGTCGGACATGATCGCAGCAGCCATCGGCGAGGAGCTGGGCGTGCTCGGCCTGATGGCCGTCATCCTGGCCTACGCCCTGCTGATCGCCCGCGGCTTCAAGACCGCCGTGACCTCGCCGGACGGGTTCGGGAAGATGCTCGCCGCCGGCCTCAGCTTCGTGTTCGCGCTGCAGGTCTTCGTCATCATCGGCGGTGTCACGCGCCTGCTGCCGCTGACCGGCCTCACCACGCCGTTCATGTCCCAGGGTGGCTCGTCGCTGATCGCCAACTGGATCATCATCGGCATCCTGATGGTCATCTCGCACCGGAGCCGGCAGCCCCAGGCCGCCACTGCGGCGCCGCAGGATGTCGCCCAGCTCGAGGCCTCGTCGCTCGACGACGCGACGGCGGTGATCAACCGGTGAACGGACCCATTCGCAGGGTCGCCTCCTTCGTGGCCCTCCTGCTGGCCGCGCTGCTGGTCAACCTCACCTGGATCTCCGTGGTGCGGACGGACTCGCTCAATGAGGACGGCCGCAACCGCCGCGTCCGCGACGCCGAGTTCTCCCGCAACCGCGGCACCATCCTGGTGGGCAACACCCCCATCGCGCAGTCGGTGGAGCGCAGCGGCCGGTTCCCCTACGTGCGCACCTACCCCGCCCCGGAGCTGTGGAGCTCGGTGACCGGGTGGTACTCCTACGACTACGCCCGTTCCGGGCTCGAGCAGAGCTACAACCAGCAACTCGCCGGCACGTCGTCGTCGCAGGCGGCCAGCCGGGTGGTCGACATCCTCAGCGGCAGGCAGGGGCGCGGCGCGAACCTGTCCACCACGCTCAACCCCGCCGCCCAGGCCGCAGCGGTGGCCGCGCTCGGCAACCAGCGCGGCGCCGTCGTCGCCATGGACTACACCACCGGCGCCATCCTGGCCCTGGTCTCCACGCCCACCTACGACCCCAACCGCCTCGCGACGGTGGACCTGGCCGCGGAGCGCGACGCCTGGTCCGAACTGCTCAACGCCCCGGAGGAACCGCTGAAGAACCGGGCCACGCGCGAGGTCTACCCCCCCGGGTCGACCTTCAAGCTGATCACCGCGGCGGCCGCACTCGAGGACGGCATGGTGCCCTCCACCGAGGTCGACGCCCCCGCGTCGCTGCGGCTTCCCAACTCCTCGCGGTCGATGGGCAACTCCACCAACTGCGGCGGCACCAGGGTCACCCTCGAACAGGCCATGAAGACGTCGTGCAACACCGCCTTCGGCAACATCGGGCTGGAACTGGGCGCCGAGAAGATGATCGAGATGGCGGAGAAGTTCGGGTTCAACCAGGACCAGACCATCGACATCTCGGCCGCCACCTCCCGCTTCCCCACGGAGATCGACGAGGCCCAGACCGCGCTAACCGCCATCGGCCAGTTCGACGTGGCCGCTTCTCCGCTACAGATCGTGCAGGTGGCGGCCGCCATCGCCAACGGCGGCGAGATGATGCGCCCCCACCTGGTCTCCACCGTCACCAACCGCGACCTCACCGTGCTCACCGCCACCCAGCCGTCGTCGCTGGGTCGCCCCATCTCTGAGTCCACGGCGCAGCACCTGCGCGACATGATGGTGGCCACCGTGGAGGACGGCACCGGGCGGCCCGCGCAGATCGACGGCGTCGTCGTGGGCGGCAAGACGGGCACGGCCCAGACGTCGCCGGACCGCCCGCCGTACGCGTGGTTCGTGGGGTACGCCGAAGACCCGACGGTCGCCGTCGTGTCGTTCATCGAGAACGCCGACGTGGAGCGCGACGACATCTCCGGCGGCCGCCTGGCCGCCCCCATCTTCAAGGCTGTTGTGGAGGCCCTGCGGTGAACTTCTCAGACTTCTCTCATGTGCATGCTTCAAGATGGTGCGTGACCAACCGAAAGGACCGGGTGCGATGACAGAGCGAGGAGCCCTGCTCGGCAACCGCTACGAACTCGACCAAGTCATTGGTCGAGGTGGCATGGCCGAGGTGTGGCGCGCGCGGGACGTGCGGCTGGAACGTGACGTCGCGATCAAGCGGCTGCGCGTCGACCTGGCCAGCGACCCGACGTTCCAGGCCCGGTTCCGCCGGGAGGCCCAGTCGGCCGCGGGGCTGAACCACCCCAACATCGTGGCCGTCTACGACACGGGCGAGCAGCTCGACACCGTCTCGAACGTGTCCGTGCCCTACATCGTGATGGAACTCGTCGAGGGCGTCACGCTGCGTGACGTGCTGCGCGGCGGGCGCAAGCTCGTGCCCGAGCGCGCGCTGGAGTTCACCGCAGGCGTGCTGGACGCCCTGGCGTATTCGCACCGCGCCGGCATCATCCACCGCGACATCAAGCCCGCCAACGTCATGATGACGTCCAACGGCACCGTCAAGGTGATGGACTTCGGCATCGCGCGCGCCGTGGCGGACACGTCCGCCACCATGACGCAGACCGCCGCCGTGATCGGCACCGCCCAGTACCTGTCACCAGAGCAGGCGCGCGGCGAGAAGGTCGACAACCGCTCGGACATCTACTCCGTCGGCTGCCTGCTCTACGAACTGCTGACGTCGCAGCCGCTGTTCAAGGGCGACTCGCCGGTGAGCGTCGCCTACCAGCACGTGCGCGAACAGCCCGTGCCGCCGTCGCAGATCGACCCCGAGGTCACGCCGGAGATGGACGCCATCGTCCTGAAGTCGCTGTCGAAGGACCCGAGGGACCGGTACCAGGACGCCTCGGAGATGCGCGAGGACATCCTGCGGTCCCTCAGCGGCCAGCCGGTGCTGGCCGCCGCTCCGGCGGACGTCCCGACGCAGGTGATTCCGTCTGACCCCATGACGACGACCGCCCGCCGCGGCGTGATGCCCGCAGACCCCACCGTCGCCTCCACGAACTCGCCGGTGGTGCCGCCGCCGATGGTGCCCGTCGAGCACCTCGCCGACGAAGAGGAGGAGCCCCGCTCCCGCACCGGCATGATCGTGCTGGCCGTGGTGGGTGGGCTCGTGGTCATCGGCCTCATCATCGGCCTCCTGATGCTGCTCAACCCGCCCGGCCCCACGGAGACCACTCCGTCGCCCACGCCGTCGGCGTCACCCACGCCGTCGCCGTCGCCCAGCACGGAGTCGCCCACGCCCAGCCCGTCGCCCTCGCCGTCGCAGAGCCCGACGGTGGAACTGGTGCTCATGCCGGACGTGATCGGCATGAACCGCGCCCAGGCTGAGAACGTGGTGCGCAACGCCGAACTCCAGGCTGTCGTCGAGGAGCGCCCCGGCACGGCTGACGACCGGGGGCAGGTCGTCGACACCAACCCTGTCGCCGATGTGGAACTGGAGCCCGGCTCCGAGGTGACGCTGTACGTGTCCACCGGCGTCGAGACCCGCACCATCCCGGAGACGGTCACGGGCATCAACTACGACGCAGCCGTGGACCTGCTGACCGCCAGCGGTTTCACCAACATCCAGGAGGCCGTGCAGGCCGAGCCGAAGGATGAAGGCCCCAACGCGAACCTCGGCGATGTGATCATGACGGACCCGGCTCCGGGTGCAACCGTTGCCATCGACACGCCCATCACGCTGTACGTCGCGACGGGCAACTCGATCGTGCCGCGTCTGACCGGCCTGAACCAGGCCGACGCCACCGCCGCCGCCGCGGAACGCGGCTTCACCATCACCGTGGTGGAGGAGGAGTCGACTGCGCAGGTGCCCGGAGTCGTCTTCGAACAGGAGGCGATGTGGGATGAGCCGTGGCCGCGGAACCAGCCCTTCCAGGTGAAGGTCGCGAAGGCCCCGGCCTCCGAGTCCCCGGCACCCTCCACCCCGGCGGCATCACCGACACCGTAGCCTCGTCACGACCCGCTAGACGTCCACCAGGCGGAGGGCCCCCGCGAACTGAGGGGGTACCCCACCTGGTGGACGTTTACCGTTGTCCTGCCGTGGGGACGCCGATGGAGCGGCGGGGCCGCACCGCGCCCGCGGTGGCACAATGGCTCCGTGGCCCGCATCCTCGTCATCGACAATTACGACTCGTTCGTCTACAACATCGTGTCCTACCTCGCCCAGATCGGCGCGGAGGTCGAGGTGTGGCGCAACGACGACCCCCGCTTCGCGGACGAGCGCTGGCACGAGAGCTTCGACGGCATCCTGATCTCCCCCGGCCCCGGCACGCCTGAAGCCGCCGGCGTCTGCATCGACGTGGTGCGCACCCTCAGCGGCGTGAAGCCCATCTTCGGGGTCTGCCTGGGCCTGCAGGCCATCGGCGTCGCGTTCGGCGGCGTCGTGGACCGGGCGCCCGAGCAGCTCCACGGCAAGACTTCACCCGTGTTCCATGAGGGCACGGGCGTGTTCAAGGGGCTGCCCTCACCCGTCACCACCACCCGCTACCACTCGCTGGCCATCATGGAGGACTCGGTTCCAGAGGTCCTGGAGGTCACCGCCCGCACGGAGAGCGGCGTCATCATGGCGGTGCGGCACCGCGAGCTCGCCGTCGAGGCCGTGCAGTTCCACCCGGAGTCGGTCCTCACCGAGGGCGGTTACCAGATGCTGGCCAACTGGCTCACGGAGTGCGGCGACACCGACGCCCCCGCCCGCGCCGCGGGGCTCTCGCCCCTGGTCACGGCGGACCTGAGCCACTGACCAAGAGCACGCGGAAGCCGCCCGGATCCTGACGGATCCGGGCGGCTTCTCCCATTCAGTCGAGCGGCCACGCGGCGCGGCCGGCTCTCACGAGTCTGGTCAGGCCTGGTTGTCCTCGAAGAGCTTCATGCGGTCAGCGTCGTTGGCGAAGACCTCGGCGGCGTTGGCCTTGGTGACGACGACGGGGTCGAGCTGGTAGATGTCGACGTCCTTGGTGCCGTTGTTCTCCTGGGTATCGGCGGCAGGGAGGCCTGCCCCCGACTGGAGGGCCTTGATCAGCTCGACCGTCTTGGCGACCAACGCGTCGGTCGGCTTGGCGACGGTGGAGTACTGCTCGCCCTTGGCGATGGAGACGATCGACTCGTTCTCGGCGTCCAGGCCGTCGACCACCGGGATCCTCGACTGACCGGCCTGCTTCACCGACGTCAGGATGGCGCGGGCGATGCCGTCGTTGGGCGAGAGGACGCCGTGGATCTCCTTGTCGGAGTAGAAGCCCGAGAGCAGGGAGTCCATGCGCGACTGCGCCTTGGCGTTGTCCCAGTCCTGCGTGGCGACCTGGGTGAAGTCGGTCTGGCCGGACACCACGACGAGGGTCCCGTCGTCGATCTTGGGCTGCAGCACGCTCATGGCGCCCTTGAAGAAGTTCGGGGCGTTGGGATCGGCCGGACCGCCACCGAAGAGTTCGATGTTGTAGGGGCCGGGGCCAGTGGCCTCGAGTCCTTCGAGGAGCGACTCGCCCTGCAGTTCACCGGTGCGGACGGAGCCGAACTGCACGACCGCGTCGACGGCGTCGGTGTTCTCGATCAGGCGGTCGTAGCCGATGACTGCGACTCCCGCGTCGTGCGCCGTGGTCAGCACGGAGCCCAGCTGGGTGCCGTCGACCGGGCCGACGACGATGACCTTGGCGCCCTGCTCAATGAGCGCCTCGATCTGCTGCTGCTGTTGCGGCACCTTCTGGTCGGCGCTCTGGATGAGGGGCGTGAACCCGGCCTCCGTGAGCTGCGCCTCGAACATGGTCTCGGCTTCCTTCCAGTTCTGGGTGCCGAGCCACGGGAGGGCCACGCCGATGGTGGCGCCGGCGGGGAACCCGCCCTCGCTGCCCGCGGTGGTGGCCTCGCCGGCAGCCGGGGTGGTGCCGTCGCCGGCCGGGGAGGCGTCGCCGCCCCGTCCGCCGCCGCAGGCCGTCAGGCTGAGGGAGGAGATCAGAAGTGCTGCCACGACTGCGGCTGTGCGCTTCAACTTCATGGTGGTGTTCCTTTCGGAGTTTTTGGGCAGCGTCGCCCAGGGGTGGGGTGGCGGAATGCCGGTAAAGGGGGTGTGACGAGGGGCGCCGGTGTGGGCCGGGATCAGGACGGAATGGTGGCCTTGTTGTCGGCCGCCGGGCCTTCGACGGGGACCTCGGGGGTACCTGCCAGGTGCTGGGCCTCGGGCGTCCCTGCGGGGACCTCCGCGACGTCGGGCTTCTTTCCGACGTTGCGCATCAGCGTGCCGATGATCGACGGCTTGCCCTGGTTCTTGTTGTGCACGTCGAAGGCGACGGCGGCCAGCAGGACGAGGCCCTTGATGACCTGCGTCTGGTCCGCGCCCACGCCCATGAGCATGAGCCCCGAGTTCAGGACGGCCATGACCAGGCCACCCACCATCGAGCCGACGACGGTGCCGATGCCGCCGGAGACCGCGGCGCCGCCGATGAAGACTGCTGCGATGGCGTCGAGCTCCCACATGGTTCCGTCGGAGGGGCCCGCGGCGGTGGAGCGACCGATGAAGAGGATGCCCGCGACGGCCGCGAGGAAGCTCATGTTGGTCATGACGAGGAAGTAGGTGCGCTGGGTATTGACGCCCGAGAGCGCGGCCGCGGCCCTGTTGCCGCCGACGGCGTAGATGTGGCGGCCGAAGCGGGTGCGCTGCGTGATGGTGTGGTAGACGATCACGAGCACGACGAGGATCAGGCCGGGGATGGGGAACGACGTGCCGGGGCGGCCGCTGCCGAACAGCCAGGTGACGTAGCCGATGACGGCTGCGATCAGGACCACGCGGGTGCCGGTGACCCACAGCGGGATCTCGGAGCCGCGGGCCTTGGCGTGGCGGCGTCGGTTGACCTCGCTGTACGCGAACCAGGCCAGCGCGAGGAGCCCGAGCAGCAGCGTCGAGTTGTTCAGACCGGTCCAGGCGGGCCCCCACTCGGGCAGGTAGCCGGCGCCGAGGTAGGAGAACTGCGCGGGCACGGGCACGGAGATGGAGTGCGACATCCAGATCACCAGACCGCGGAAGATCATCATGCCCGCCAAGGTGGTGATGAACCCCGGGATGCCCATCTTGGCCAACCAGAAGCCGTGCCACATGCCCACGAGCACGCCGAGGACGAGGCCGAGCAGGAGGCCCGCCCACCAGGGGAAGCCGTACTGGGCGATGGAGATGGCCACGCTCATCCCGACGAAGCCGGCCACCGAGCCGACCGAGAGGTCGATCTGTCCGATGACGATGACCATGACCATGCCGATGGCCAGGATCAGCACGTAGGCGTTGCCCGAGATGAGGTTCTGGAAGTTGGACGAGGTCAGCATCCGGCCGCCGGAGATGACGTTGAAGACGACGACGAGCGCGATCAGCGCCAATGCCATCGTGTACTGCTGGAGCTTGCCTCCAAAGACCTGCTTGAGAGCTTTCATGATGGTTCGATCTTCCATGGTGACTGCGCCGTCAGGCGGAGAGAGCCGGGGCCGCCGGCGCGGTGGACGTGGTGGTCATCCGGCGCATCAGGGTTTCCTGATCCGCCTCGGATGCCGGGAGGTCGCCGGTGATCCGGCCTTCGCAGATCGTGTAGATCCGGTCGCAGATGCCGAGCAGTTCGGGCAGCTCCGAGGAGATGACGATCACGCCCTTGCCTTCATCGGCGAGTTGATGGATGAGTTTGTAGATCTCGTACTTGGCACCGACGTCGATGCCCCGCGTCGGTTCGTCGAGGATGAGCAGCTCAGGTGAGGAGTACATCCACTTGCTGAGCACCACCTTCTGCTGGTTGCCGCCCGAAAGCGTGGCCACGCCGACGTCGACCGAAGAGCTCTTGATCCGCAGCTCGCGCCGGTACCGTTCAGCCACCTCGGCCTCGAGGCGCGGCTGCAGCAGGAACCGTCGCACGATGCCGTTGAGGTTGGCCGAGACGACGGTGGCCTTGATGTCGTCGATGAGGTTGAGGCCCAGGTTCTTGCGGTCCTCGGTGACGTAGGCGATGCCGGCGGCGATGGCCTTGTGGACGGTGTTCGCGTGCACCGGCCTGCCGCCGATGAGCAGTTCGCCGGAGCGGTAGGTGCCGTACGAGTGGCCGAAGATGCTGCGCGCCAGTTCGGTGCGCCCGGCGCCCATGAGGCCGGCGAAGCCCACCACCTCGCCACGGGCCACCGTGAAGTTGGCGTCCTTGACGACGAGGCGGCCGGGGACGCTGGGGTGTTCGACGTTCCAGCCGCGCACCTCGGCGAGGGTCTCACCGATCTTCGGGGTCCGGTGCGGGTAGCGGTTCTCGAGCGAGCGGCCCACCATGGCGCGGATGATGCGGTCCTCGTCGACCTGCCCGGCCACCACGTCGTAGGTCTCGACGGTGCGGCCGTCGCGGATGACGGTGACGGCGTCGGCGACCGCGGCGATCTCGTTGAGCTTGTGGGAGATCATCAGGCAGGTGATGCCCCGGGCTTTGAGCCCGCGCATGAGGTCCAGAAGGTGCGCGGAGTCGTCCTCGTTGAGCGCCGAGGTGGGCTCATCGAGGATGAGGACCCGGACGTTCTTGGACAGGGCCTTGGCGATCTCCACCAGCTGCTGCTGGCCGACGCCGAGCGTCTTGACCTGGGTGTCGGGGCTGATGTCGAGGCCGACGCGGGCCAGGAGGTCGACGGCCTGCGTGCGGGCCGCCTCCCAGTCGATCAGCCCTCCGCGCATCACCTCTGAGCCGAGGAAGATGTTCTCCGTGATGGACAGTTCCGGGATGAGGGCCAGCTCCTGGTGGATGATCACGACGCCGTGCTCCTCGGAGGACTTGATGCCGTTGAAGTGCATCTCCTCCCCCTCGAGCAGGATCTCACCCTCGTACGTGCCATGCGGGTAGACCCCGGACAGCACCTTCATGAGGGTGGACTTCCCGGCACCGTTCTCCCCGCAGATGGCGTGGATGTCAGCGCGACGCACGGACATGGTGACGTCGTCGAGCGCCTTCACGCCAGGGAACACCTTCGTGATGTGGCGCATGTCGAGCAGCAGTTGCCCAGCAGTCATCTACGTCTCCTTCGACTGTCGCTGTCCTCTATGTCAACGATGTCATAAATGTACGAGTCTCCAACCTTGTCGTCAAGTCTTGAACTCAACCGTTACCGTTTCGTGATGCTGCGTTCAAGCTTTAATGCTCGCTGGTAGGGTTTGCCGCATGAGGGAAAGCAGCGGAGCGCCCGGCTCACAGGCCTCGCTGCGCGAGGCGAACAGCGCCCGCATCCTCGAGGCGGTGAAGCTCTACGGCCAGCTCACACAGGTCGAGCTCGCCGCCGCCACGGGCCTCTCCCCCGCCACCGTCTCCAACATCGTGAAGCAACTGCTGGCGGCCGGCACCGTCGAGACGTCGGCGACGACGCGCTCCGGACGCCGCGCCCAACTCGTCACACTGGCGCGCGTCACCTCCCTCGCCCTGGGCATCCACATCCGCCCACGCGCGCTCGAGATGTCGCTGGTCGACGCCGGCTACACCCAGGTGGCCCGGCAGCACCTGCCGCTGCCGCCGGAGCACCGCTTCGACACCACCCTGGACCGCGCCGCGATGCTGGCCGCGGAACTCGCCGATCAACGCGGGCTCGCGCTGGCGGACCTGGTGGGGATCGGCGTCGCGATGCCGTCGGCCAACCGCGGCGGTGCAGTCGTCGGGCTGCCGACATGGGACGACGTCGACGTGGCCGACATCATCGAGCGGCGACTGCACCGGCCCGTCCTGGTGGAGCGCGAGACCGACGCCGCCGCCCTCGCGGAGGCCCGCATCGGGGCCTTGCGCGGCGCGGCGTGCGGCGTGTACGTGCGCGTGGGTGAGGTGACGGATTCCACGATCGTGCTCGGGGGTGCCGTGCTGCGCCCGGGTTCGGCTCCCGCGGCGGGGCTCGGTCACGTCCGGGTCGCTCCGGACGGGGCCATCTGCCGTTGCGGTGCCCGCGGCTGCCTGAACACCGTCGTGTCGATCGAGGCCCTGCGCGAGTTGGTCCGGATCAGCCACGGCCCCCTGTCGCTGCGCGACATGGTGGCGGCGGCGAACTCGGGCGACAGGGGCTGCCGGCAGGTCGTCGCCGACGCGGGGGCCGCGATCGGTGCCGCGCTCGCAGACATGGCCACCACCGTCGGGCCGGACCGCATCGCCGTGGGCGGGCCGCTGGCCCAGGCCGCCGACGTGCTGCTGGGGCCCATGCTCGACGCCCTGGGCGCCAGACCACTCCTCGCCGACGCGGGCTCCCTCCTGGTGCCGGGGCAGCTCGGGCAGGAAGCGGAAACCCTCGGCGTCGTCGCCCGCGTCTTCGACATGATGTCCTTGACGTCTGTGCTGGAAACATCTTCGGGAGGGGAACAACGTGGCTGAACCGCTGTTGGAGCTCAGATCCGTGCACAAGACCTTCGGCGGCGTGCAGGCGTTGGTCGACGTGGACCTCACGGTCCGCGCGGGCGAGGTGGTCGGCCTCGTCGGCGACAACGCGGCCGGCAAGTCCACCCTCGCCCGCATCGTCGCGGGCGTCTACCAGCCCGACGCGGGGCAGGTCCGGCTGGCAGGCCGGCCGGTGGCCATCGCATCGGCCAAGGCTGCCATCGCGCTCGGCATCGCGACGGTGTTCCAGGAGTTCGCGCTGGTGGAGAGCCTGGACGTGCCGTCGAACATCTTCCTCGGCCGCGAACTGACCCGCAGCGACGGGCTGCTGGACGAGTCACGCATGGAGCTCCTAGCCCGCCAGTACCTGGACCAGCTCAGCAGCCGCATCCCGGACTTGAGCGTCCCCCTCCACCAGCTCTCGGCCGGGCAGAGGCAGTGCGTGGCCATCGCGCGCACCCTCGTCACAGACCCGCGGCTGGTGATCCTGGACGAGCCCACGGCGTCGCTGTCGGTGGGCCAGACGGCAGAGGTGTTGAGCCACGTGGAGCGACTCCGGGAGCTGAACCTCGGCGTCATCCTCATCAGCCACAACCTGGCGGACGTGCGCTCCGTGGCGGACCGCATCGAGGTGCTGCGCCACGGCCGCAACAACGGCTCGTTCGCGGTGGACGAGGCAACCTACGAGAACGTGCTCTCTGCCATCACCGGCGCCACGCGCCACACGAAGCCCGCCGCGCGCCTCTGAGCCGACGGCTCGACGGCGCGGAGCCCATGGTCAGGAACGCCCGGCTGTGATCTCGCCGGAGCCCCGGACGATGAGGCGCGTCGGCACCACCACCTGCTCCGGGCTCAGGCTCTCCCCCCGGACGCGGGCGATCAGCCGGGTGGCCGCCAGCTCTCCCAGCGCGTCGGGGTCCTGCGCGATGACCGTGATGCCCGGTCGCACCAGGTCGGCCAGCGGGATGTCGTCGAAGCCCACCAGCGCGACGGAGCGTTCCAGACCCAACCGCTGCAGCGCCCGGACGGTGGCGATCGTGATGTCGTTGCGGCCGGACAGGATGGCTGTCGGCGGCGCGTCGGATCCCATGAGTCGCTCGATGGCGGCGATCACGGCCGCCTCGTCTCCCAGGTCCGTCGTCACGGTGCAGTCCGGAAGGTCACGGGTGGCCTCGCGGAAGCATGCGGTGCGTTCCCTCGAGGTGCTGATCACCTGCAGGTTGGACAGGAAGGCGATCCTGGTGTGCCCGTACCCGCGCACGTGCTGGACGGCCGCTCGGACGCCGCCGGCGTTGTCGGAGGTCACGGAATCACAGTCGACGCCGGGAGCCGGGCGGTCAGCGAACACGACGGGCCAGCCGCGCTCGAGTTCACGGGCCAGCAGCGAGTGGTCCTCGCGCACGGTGAGCACGATCAGCCCGTCGAGCCGGCGCGCCACGAAACCGCGCAGGCGCGCGAGTTCGACGTCCGGGTCGTCCTCGGTGCTGGCCGCCAGCGTCATCATCCCGTGGTCGTTGGCAACCCGCTCCACCGCGCGGTGCAGGTGCGAGTCGAAGGCGTTGCCCACACTCGACAGCAGCAACCCGATCGCCCCCACACCCCCGTCGCGGCGACGCAGGTCCGAGGCCTGCTGGTGCATCACGTAGCCCATCTCGTCCGCCGCGCGGAGCACGCGCTCCGCCGTGGCGGACGCGACGTTCGGCTCGCCGTTCATGACGCGGGAGACGGTCTTGATGGCCACCCCTGACGCGCGGGCGACGTCACGCATCGTGGGGCGGGAGGAGTTGGGGAACATGCGAGTCATTTTGCCGTCAAATCTCATGAACGGCGAACTAATGATCAAGGTGACCCCACCCTTTGTTACCCTCTGCCATGACAACGTTGTCACCAGAAGGGAAACAACCAATGGAACGACTGACCAGGGCAGGAATCGCCCTCACGGTGGCGCTCGGCGCCGCCGTCGGGCTCCCTGCTGCAGCCGACGACACGGCCGGGCAGGAGCCCTACCGCCCGGCCTATCACTACACGCCGGAACTCAACTGGATGAACGACCCGAACGGGCTCGTCCACCACGACGGCGTCTGGCACCTCTACTACCAGCACAACCCCTCCGCGGACACGTGGGGCAACATGTCGTGGGGCCACGCGACCAGCCCGGACCTGCTGCACTGGAGCGAGCAGCCGCTGGCCATCGCCCAGACGTTCAACGGCGAGGGGCAGTCGGTCGAGGACATCTTCTCCGGCTCCATCGTGGTCGACACGGAGAACACCAGCGGCCTCGGCACCACCGACAACCCGCCGCTGGTGGCGCACTACACCAGCGCCTACACCGGCGCACATCCCACGCTGGCGGGCATCCAGGCACAATCGGTGGCCTACTCGCTCGACGGCGGCTACACTTGGGAGAAGTATGCGGGCAACCCCGTGCTGGACCGGGGCTCGCAGAACTTCCGCGACCCGAAGGTGAGCCGCTACACATCGCCGGAGACCGGCGAGTCGTACTGGGTGATGGTCGCCGTCGAGGCGCTCGACCACCAGGTGGTGCTCTACCGCTCCGACGACCTGCTCGAGTGGACCTACCTCTCCACCTTCGGCCCGGCCAATGCCACCGGCGGCATCTGGGAGGTGCCAGACCTGTTCCCGCTGACGGTCGACGGCACCGACGAGACCAAATGGGTCATGGTGGTCAACCTCAACCCTGGATCCCCCGCGGGCGGCTCAGGTGCCCAGTACTTCGTCGGCGACTTCGACGGCGTGACCTACACCGCCCAGAACGTCGTCTCGGGTGACGAGGTGGTGCCCGGCACCGTCGTCGAGGACTTCGAGTTCGGGACGTGGGCGGATTCCGGGTGGACCGTCGCCAACGACCCGGGCAACGAGTTCAACGGCCCCTTCGGCGACGGCCCCCAGCCCGGCGCCTGGCGGGACCAGCAGGCCATCAACGGGCACCGCGGCGACCGGCTGGTCAACAGCTTCGTCGGCTGGGACTGGCCGGTCGGCACGATGACCTCAGCGCCGTTCAGGGTCGAGGAACCCTGGCTCAACCTGTTGGTGGGCGGCGGCAACCACCCGCGCGTCGACGGTGGCCAGCTCGGCAATGAGCCCCCCGCCGGCACAGCGCTCTGGAACGGCTTCGAAGGCCTGCGCGACGGCGGCAGCCTGGCCGACCTGGGCTGGGTGGGCACCGGCGATCTCGCGGCCACCGACAGCCCGGCCTACGCCGGCGGTGACTACTACCTGGGCGACGCCCGCATCAACACGTGGGAGGGTGGCCCCAAGGGCGACGACAACACCGGCACCCTGACCTCGCCGTCGTTCCCGATCGACGACGACCACCTCTCCTTCCTGGTCGGCGGCGGTCGCGAGCGGCCGGGCCTGGCCGTACAGCTCATCGTCGACGGCGAGGTGGTGCGCACCGCGGGAGGCCAGGACGCCGGCGCGCTGCAGTGGACCAGCTGGGACATCGCGGAGTTCCGCGGCCGCGACGCCGCGTTGCGCATCGTCGACGAGGTCGGCGGCGGCTGGGGCCACCTGACGCTCGATCACGTGGTCATCGGCGACGAGCCGGCCGTGCCCCGTTCCTCCGAGACCACCGTCAACCTCGTGGTCGACGGCGAGGTCGTGCGCACCGCGACCGGGCGCGATTCGGAGCTGCTCGACTGGGTGGCGTGGGACGTCGCCGAGTTCGCCGGCCAGGATGCCCAGCTCCTCATCGTGGACAACAACCGGTTCGGGTGGGGCCACATCCTGGTCGACGACATCGTGGCCGCGGACGCCCCGCAGCCCCGCCGCGTCGAGACCTACGACTGGCTGGACTGGGGCCCGGACCACTACGCGGCCATCTCCTTCGCCAACGTCCAGGACGGACGCCGCATCATGATCGGATGGATGAACGACTGGCGCTACGCCAACGCCATCCCCACGGCCCCGTGGCGCAGCGCCAACACCCTGCCGCGCGAGGTCACGCTCGAGCTCGTCGACGGTTCCTACGCGCTGCGCCAGGTGCCGGTGCGCGAAGCGTCCTCGCTCGAGGTGCCTTCTGAACGGTTGCGGCGCACGAACGTGGCGGTGGACGATTCGGTCGTCGCGCTGCCGTGGGCGTCGGATGCGTTCAAGCTTGACGTGACCGTCGAGCCGCAGGACGCCTCGTTCGCGGGGGTCGCCGTTCGCACCGACACCGCCTTCGGCACCGACAGCGGCGAAGGCACGCTGGTGGGCATCGACGCGAGGAGCGGCCGGCTGGTGGTGGACCGGACCCGCTCCGGCGTCACGGGCTTCCACTCGCAGTTCGCCGCCGTCGACTCGGCACCGTTGGTCAACCCGGACGGCACCGTGACGTTCACGGTCTACGTCGACCGGGCATCGGTCGAGGCGTTCGCCGAGGGTGGCCTCCGGACGATCACCAGCCAGGTCTTCCCAGATCCCGGATCACTCGGCCTGTCGCTGGTGAGCGAGGGTGGCACGGCACGATTCGTCTCCGTGGTCGCCACTCCCCTCACCCCCAGCGTCCACACCGGCGCACAGCCGGTGGACGCCTCGGTGGTGTCGGCGAACTGCGAATCCGGTGTCGTCGTCGAGGTGTCGAACCCGACGGACGAGCGGCAGGCAGTGCGGCTCTCGTCGGTCTCCGGGGTCCGGGACGTGACGTTGGCAGCCGGTCAGACGACCAGGGTCACGCTGGAGGGGCAGCCGTCACTGGCCGCCGGCTCCCTGTCTGTGGCGGCGACGGCGAAGCCGAGCCAGACCGCCAGCTGGACGTCGGTGAGCATGCCGGCCTGCAGCTGACCTTCTGTGAAACGGCTCGGGCCGTGGCGGTGGCCGCGGCCCGAGCCGTTCGCTGTGCCATCAGTTGGGGCGGGCGAACCGCACGCCCGTGGACCCGCTGAACGACGGCAGTTCCAGCGTGCCCACGCCCTCCACCGAGTAGCCCAGCCGGTAGGCCTCCACGTACTGCCGGTACACCGACACCTCGGGAGACTCGTCAAGCGCGGCCTGCATCTGGGTGCGGTCGCCGATGGCCTCGATCACGTACGGCGGGGCGTAGGGGATGCCGTGCAGCACGACCGTGTTCCCCACGCACTTGATCCCGGTGGTGGAGATCACCCGCTGGCCCTGGATGCTCATCGCCTCCGCGCCGCCCGCCCACAGCGCGTTGACCACCGCCTGGATGTCCTGCTGATGCACCACGAGCGCGTCGTCGTCCACGCCGGGGGGCCGCACGTCGGCGGGTGCGTCCGTGAGCGCCACCCGGATACCCGGACCAGTGACGGCGACCATGCTCGCCTCGCGCTCCGCGAAGACCAGCTCCGAGGAGAAGTCACCCGAACCCTGCCCTCTGGTGAGCTCGTTCACCTCGGCCTGGAGCGCGTCGACCTGCGTGCGGAGCTCCTCGTTGCGCCGGCTCTGGCTGATGATCAGGTCGCGCATGTCGGCGGTGCGGTCGCTGCGCAGGTCCGTGCCGCGCGCGGCGATGGCGGCCACCGTCATCATCAGGCCAGCGATGACACACACCAGGATGGTGGTGGTGCGGCCCCGCGGCGACCGGGAACGCAGCTGGTTGCGCGCCATGACGGTGCGCATGGCGGAGACCCGCTCCCTCAGCACCGGCCACAGTTTCATGGGCCCAGAGTACGTGGCGCGGGGGCATCGACGAGGGCGTGAGCCCGCCGTCGTCCATCATGAGCGCGCAGATGTGGGCATTGTCGCCGGCGTCAATTAGGCTAGGCGAGATCTTAGAAGGAGACATCGTGGCGGAATCCAAGGTTCGCAAGCAGGCTGCTGACAAGCAGAAGCGCAAGCGCCTGTCTGAACTCGCTGAGCAGCGCGCCGAAACCGCGCGTCTCGCCCCCGGCGGGCGCAACTGGGTGCCGGGCGTGTTCATCCCCATCGGGCTCCTGGGCGTCGCGTGGATGGTTGTCTACAACCTCGCGGGCCAGGACATCGGCTTCATGCGCTCCATCGGTGACTGGAACGTCGCCATCGGGCTCATCCTGATCGTCGTCGGCTTCTCCGGCATGACGCTCTGGAAGTGACCCGCACCCTCGGCGTCTTCGACGCCGTCATCTTCGATTTCGACGGCACCCTCGCAGATTCCACCGCCGCCATCGTGCGCGCCGCCGCCGCATGGGCCAGTGAATTCGGCGTGGAACCCCGCCACCACAGCCAGTACACCGGCCTCCCCAGCGACGTCATGGTGCGCGCCCTCCTCCCCGCCGACAGGTTCGACGAGGGGCACGCACGCATCGAGCAGTTGGAGATCGAGGACGTCGCGGATGTCATCGCCCTGCCCGGCGCCCTCCAGGCGCTACAGGCGGTGCCCGCCCAGCGATCCGCCATCGCCACGTCCTGTTCGGCGCCGTTGCTCGATTCCCGCATGGTCGGCACCGCGCTGCCCCGTCCGTCGGTGGTGGTGACACGTGACGAGGTGGTGCTGGGCAAGCCGGCGCCGGAGTCCTTCGAGCTCGCCGCCCGGCGCCTGGGGTTCCCCGCTGAGCGTTGCCTCGTGGTGGAGGACGCCCCCGCCGGCGTGGTGGGTGGCCGTGCGGCCGGTTGCTCCGTGCTGGGCGTGCTGACGCACCACACGGAGGACGAACTCGGTGCAGACTGGCACGTGACAGACCTGTCGCAGGTGGTCTTCGAGGCCCGGGCCG